>JAUZNW010000112.1 GCA_030706785.1 Bacteroidota bacterium
GGGAAATGTCAGGGATATGATACCATTTTATGATGAAAAATCGGTATTGAAGCTTTCAGTCAAGAAGGAAAACCTTTTATACCTGGAATCAGAAGAAAATTATGTCAGCATATGCTATCTGAATAAAGGGAAGATTTCAAAATATCTCCTGAGGGATACGTTGAAAAGGATGGAGGAAAACTTCACCGGAACAGAAATAGTCAGATGCCACAGATCCTACATGGTGAATTTTGAGAAGGTCCGGGTGATAAGGAAAGATAAGGAGGGGCTTAAGCTGGAGCTTGATTATCCCTCTGTGATGGACATACCGGTATCAAAGACATATGTTGACAATGTCATGCAGACATTTTCAAGGTACAGCCGTCTGTCAGACCTTTGATTTAATTTTCAGACAGACCGGGCTTTATTTATCGCCCTGAAATGCTACTTTTGAAAAACAGTTACTACCTGATTAATGAATATCTTAATCCTCGGTTCCGGCGGCAGGGAGCATGCCCTTACATGGAAGCTTGCACAAAGTACAAAAATAGACAGGATCTATATTGCCCCGGGTAATGCCGGTACTGCCTCGCTGGGGATAAATCTGAAGGTTGATCCTGAAGATTTTGAGGCGGTAAAGAATATTGTGACTGCCTATGACATAAACATGGTGGTAGTCGGGCCGGAAGCTCCCCTGGTTGCAGGTATTCATGATTTTTTCCTGAAGGATGAATTTCTGAGCTCCGTACCGGTGATCGGCCCTGTCAGATCAGCAGCAAGGCTTGAAGGCAGCAAGGATTTTGCAAAGAGTTTTCTGACGAAGTATAAGATCCCTACAGCAGTATACAGGAGCTTTGACAGATCTTCTTTTAATGAGGCAGTTGATTTCCTGAAAACACTTGATCCTCCATATGTAATAAAAGCTGACGGGCTGGCAGCAGGAAAAGGCGTCGTAATTGTCGCCGACAGAAAGTCAGCAGAAGATGAACTTAATGCGATTTCTGATGGCAAGTTCGGAAATGCAGGGCAAAGGGTTGTGATCGAGCAATTTCTTAAAGGAATTGAGCTTTCGGTTTTCATCGTAACCGACGGGAAATCTTACAAGCTTCTTCCCGAAGCCAAGGACTATAAAAGGATAGGAGCAGGTGATACAGGTCTTAATACCGGCGGGATGGGAGCAGTATCCCCGGTCCCGTTCGCTGATGATGCATTCATGAAAAAGGTAAAGGAGAGGATCATTGATCCCACAATGAATGGCTTGAAAAGGGAAGGGATTGAATACAAAGGATTTATCTTCTTTGGTCTTATGAATGTTGCAGGTGATCCATTTGTTATTGAATACAATGCAAGGCTAGGTGATCCGGAGTCAGAAGTGATAATCCCGAGGATAAAATCTGACCTGTTTGATATTATAGAAGGTGTTGCAAGGGGGGATCTTGCAGGAAGAGAACTGGTAATCGATGACAGGTTTGTATCCACGGTAATGCTTGTCTCAGGAGGTTATCCGGGGAATTATGGAAAAGGATATGAGATCTCAGGAATTGACAGGGCAAATGATTGCGTCATTTTTCATGCCGGGACAAAGATCGATGGTGATAAGATAGTTACATCAGGAGGAAGGGTCCTGTCGGTAAGTTCATTCGGAAAAACGATGAGGGATTCTCTCGATGCCTCATACAGGAATGCAGCACAAATTTCATTCCGGGATATTTACTTCAGGACTGATATAGGATTTGATCTATAATTTATGCTTCTAAGAAAGTTCAGGGAAACTGGTCCCGATATCATTGTTCTGATCTTCATTATACTTCTGGTTGTCTGGCTGCGTGCCTTCATCCATCCGCAGCTTCCTTCCGCACTCGGGTTTGATGCCAGCCCGATGCCTCTGTTCAGATTGCTCATGGAGCTGACCGGAAACCTTCCCTTAATAAGCGTTATATTAGGTTTTCTACTTGTCCTTCTGATTGCATTTTTACTGGTCAGCCTGAACACAGCAGTATTTTTTATAAGTGAAAGGACCTTTCTGCCTGCAGCAGTCTATGTTCTGCTCAGCGGATTTATTCCGCAGGTTCAGGTATTGAATCCTGCTCTTCCTGCAACGGTTTTCCTGATACTTGCTATAAGGAAGATTATGGATTCATATAAAGTTCAGGGCACAGCATTTACCTTCTTCGATGCCGGTCTGCTGATAAGCATCGGCAGCCTGTTTTATGTAAGCTTCATCTGGTTCGGCCTCCTGCTTGTAATCGGCATCCTGATTCTCAGGCCTGTGAATTTTAAGGAGATAATAATTTCCTGTATAGGGCTTGCTACTCCGTGGTTTATTACAATAGGATTTTTATATGTTGCAGGAGGCGATGTGAAATCACTTCTGTCCGGGATATCATATAACCTGTTTGGCTGGGATGCAAATTCACATATAAATTGGATTGTAATTACCGGCCTGGGAATCACTGGTTTGATCTTTTTACTGTGTACGCTATACCTTTTATCGGCCATCAATATGAAAAGGATAAAGTCACGAAAGACATTTGTTCTTTTAATCTGGATATTCGTAATATCAGTCGTTATATATCTGATATTCAAACCAGTATCACTTGAGGTCTTCTGGATAGGAGCTGTCCCTGTGAGCTATATTTTAACTCACTATTTTGTATTTAAAAGGGAAAGGCTTTTACCTGAAATTTATTTTACAGCCCTTTTTATACTGGTCGCGTTAATACAGGTTCTAACGAAATATTAAGTATCACTTTATTATTACCGATACGATTCCGATACCTGATCCTGACTGGCTCTGGGTGAAATCATAACAAAGCAGGTAAATGCCGCTTTTATGACAAGTGAGATCTATACTTGGGTTTGCTTTCCCTGTGTTTTCATCGATTGATGAAATGACAACCTCATTTTCTTTAGTCAATAACTTGCAGACAAGTTGTCCTGCTGAATTATTATCGGTACACATGGTAAACCTGTAGGTTGTATTTTTCCTAAGGGAAAAATTGGTCTTAAATCTGAATTCGCCGGAAACGATGCCTTTACCCAGCTGTATTCTGTAATCCTTGACATACTTTGCGTCGGATCCGCAGCTCGATATACATTTATCCACAACAGGATCGGATTGACCTGAAAGAGCAGGATGTAAGGCAAAAATGAAGAAAAAACCGAAAGCAGCCTTATACTGGATCAAATTATTACACAATCCGGAGAGCCCTGTAAAAGTTAGTTTGAACAAATTCTTCATCGAAGGGAATTGTTAAGGATTAAAAGATTTAATTATGTACCAAATATAAACTATTTTCGATTTGATTTAAGCCCTGAAACTTTTACCATGATGATCAGAAATTATCTTCGTTCCTCTCTTTCAATGCTGATAATATTTTTATTAGGCAGCAACATCTTCGGCCAGCCAGCCGGAAGGCATACCGAAAATTTCAATTTTGGATGGAAATTCTGGAAAGGCGATGTAAAGGATGGTCAGGATCCGTCGCTTGACGACTCCGGCTGGAGGATTCTTGATCTTCCTCACGACTGGAGCATTGAGGGTCCGTTCAGCAAGACAAATTACAGCTGCACAGCCTACCTGCCCGGCGGCACAGGCTGGTACAGGAAAACATTCTCTATTCCCGGGAATGAGAGCGGACGAAAAATATTCCTCGCCTTTGACGGGGCGTATAATAACAGTGAGGCATGGGTCAACGGCAGGTACCTGGGTAAGAGGCCTGACGGGTATATTTCTTTTCAATATGACATTTCCGGATTCGTAAATTTCGGGAAAGATAATATAGTCGCTGTAAAACTGGATCATTCGTTATTCGGCGATTCTCGCTGGTATACTGGATCTGGGATATATCGGAATGTTTACCTGATATCTGAAGAACCTGTTCACATAAAGCAGTGGGGCATTTACTGTAAATCATCAGAAATTACATCTTCAGGTGCAAAGCTTTCAGCAGATATTAGTGTAGTAAACGAGACTGACAGGGCTGTTAAGATAAGTGTAGTGAGTACACTTAATTTTGGAAGTGAGAAAGTAAAAATTGTGACTTCAAAAATCTCACTTGACAAAAAGGAGGAGAAAACAATTAACCAGGTTTTTGATGTAGTAAACCCGAAGCTATGGGACACAGATAATCCTGAACTGTATTCCCTGGTGACGGAAGTCAGGGGAAGGGAACTTCTTGATAATGTTGTCACCAACGTTGGCTTCCGGGATTTGAAATTTGATCCTGAAAAGGGATTTTTCCTTAACGGAAAGAGTTTGAAATTAAAGGGGATATGCATGCATCACGATGCAGGGACCCTAGGCTCTGCAGTTCCAAAGGAAGAAATTGCCCGGCGGCTTGATCTGCTGAAGGAGATGGGATGCAATGCCATCCGTACCAGCCACAATCCATTCTCACCAGAATTCCTTGATCTGTGCGATTCAAAGGGATTCCTGGTGATAGGAGAGGCATTTGATGAGTGGGAGCTGCCAAAGAATAAATGGCTTGCAGGATGGAATGCAGGCACTCCAGGAAAGGAAGGATACTCGGTTAATTTCAGGGAATGGGCGAAGAAGGATCTTC
Source organism: Bacteroidota bacterium (assembly GCA_030706785.1). Taxonomy (GTDB): domain Bacteria; phylum Bacteroidota; class Bacteroidia; order Bacteroidales; family VadinHA17; genus LD21. The sequence continues at coordinate 4,545 of JAUZNW010000112.1, forward strand.
GGGATTTCATACTCAGGGACAGGAATCATCCTTCTGTGATCATGTGGAGTATCGGTAATGAAGTTGATTACCCGAATGATCCGTATACTCATGAGATCCTCAACACTGAAGAAAATCCACAGACCTTTGCGAAATTCAATAAGTCACTGCCACATGCAAACAGACTTGGCGAGATTGCACGGGAGCTGGTAGCCGTCATCAGGGATCTGGACAAAACCAGACCAATTACTGCCGGGCTGGCCTCTGCCCTTATGTCAAATGTGACAGGTTACGCAGATGCCCTGGATGTGGCAGGATACAATTATCAGGAATCCCGTTATGAGAAGGACCATAAAAAATACCCGAACAGGCCATTATACGGAAGCGAAAACGGGATGACCCTTGAAATGTGGAATTATGTTGCAGATAATGATTATGTAATGGGTCAGTTTCTCTGGACAGGATTTGATTATATGGGCGAAGCGGGACGATACCCAAGCCGTTCAAACACTGCGGGTGTACTTGATCTTGCAGGAAATAAAAAGCCAGAGTTTTACTTCAGGCAAAGCCTCTGGAGTGACAAACCAATGGTTTTTATCGGTACAACTGACCGGTCAGTTAAATCGGGCCCCGATAACCTGTGGTCACATAAACGGGTGGAACCCTTATGGAACTGGAATGAAGATAAAACGATCAGCGTCAACGCATTCACAAATTGCGAAGAAGTAGAACTCTTCCTGAACAACCGGTCACTCGGTTCTAAAAAAATGGCAGATTTTGCGAACAGGACAATTTCATGGGATGTGCCTTTTGAAAAAGGAACATTGAAGGCAGTTGCAAGCAACAGCGGGAAACCGGCAGCTGAATATGAGCTCATAACCACAGGTGCACCGGTAAAAATAATCACCAGTTGCGCTGAAGACCATCTTAAAGCCAACAGGCAGGATATTTCACATATTTATGTCACGCTCTGTGATGAGTCGGGCAATACAGTCTATTCCGCAGACAACCAGGTCACCTGCGATATCGAAGGTCCTGTCAGGCTTTTGGGAATGGAAGATTCGAATCCGTCAAATACAGAGGACTACAAAGATAATAAGCAGCATGCGTTTCACGGGAAATTGCTGATTTATGTTCAGGCGATGGAGGATGCAGGTCCGGTTAAAATCTCATTGACATCACCAGGCCTGGCAGGATGCTCAGTTGAATTGAACGTTGTTAAATAAATAATATCCGGTTCCCAATTACGGTTCAGGCACTATTTTTTACAATCCGGAAGGAATAATCCCCCGTTCCGCATCTTATATTTTTATCCGCCACAATCCTGGTGTTTCTTTGGTATGGATTTATTGTTGTACCTAAAAACCGAAGAGATGAAAACGAAATTATTATCAGCAATGACAGCGATGTTAATATTACCGGCGTTGTTTTCAATTGATCTGTGTTCCGGCCAGAATGTAAAATCATTTGAAAAGAGGTATATGACAAGGTTACCGTCGGGCAGGCCGGCAGATGATGGTGTTCTACAGAAATACAGAATGACTGCCGTTTATAAAAACCTTGATATTTACGGAAATTTCACAGGGAAGACAAAAGTGGTCGGGGATTATACCAGGGGCTACAAGGATGGATACTCCCAGTGGAACAATGTATGGGTTGCAGAAGCCAAAAATGAGCAGGATCCGTTCCCGCAGGGGAAGAAGCAGGAATTCATGGAGAATTTCAGATATTTGCCATCATCCGGTATGATGGAGGAAGAATACTTTAAATCGTTTCCCAAGGCGATTGATAATATTTTTGCCAGAAACCTTATCTGGGACATGCTGGGTGTAGAGATCTTTGCATGGAGATATAACGATTCCCTCAGATTTACAGTGCCGTTAACTTCTGACATAAAGGGTGATTTCAATATGGCCGATATCGGGAAATACTATCATGCCTCAATCGACCTCTGCTGGACAGGTATATCAGTCAGGAACGGAGAACTTTGCGCTGTCATAGAATACAGGGCTCTGAACAACAGGGTTCAGGTTGAAGTGGCAAATGTTAAAACAAAGGGAACTGAACAATACTGGGGGAATACATGGGTGTCGCTGAAAACCAGGCAGATTGAGTTTGCTGAAATATACAGCTCAACATTCCAGGAAATAGAGGTTGCAGGCATGAAGGATAAGTTTCTTGCGAAAACAATCAGAGAACTCACGGTCGAAAGATTGAAGTAAAAGGTAAGAACTGTTAACTTTACACCAATGAATAATCTTACACTTTACGATTTACTAGACCAGCGTAAACTGCTATCACATTCGATATTCCTGGTTTTTTCTTTGATTGTTATGGGCATAACCATAATAGCAGGAAAATCAGCCGGCACATTCTCAAATCTTAATGTATTCATAATGGTCTTTGCCCAGCTTGAAATGTTTGTTTTTCTTGGCAATATGCTATTCGCTAAATTAAATTTTGACCGGACCCCTGTCGAGCTTACAAAGATTATCCTGGTCAGATTCCTTGTTTTTCTTGCCGGATGCTTCCTGCTCTCCATGTTGTTTTATTTATTTCTGCAGTACATAAATCTGGTTATAAGGGGAGAGAAGACATCACTGGTTCTCTTTAATTTTATTCATACAGGTTTCAATGATTGGTATAAATCAGTCATCAAAGGACTTACGTTCGGTGCCATATTATTTGTATTCCTCCTCTGGCAAGCTTCCCTCAGAAGAGAACAGAAGCTCAAGGAGGAAAACCTAATCTTCCAGAATGAAACCTTGAAAAGTCAGATTAATCCCCACTTCCTTTTCAACAGTCTGAATACTATTTCATCACTGATACAGAATCAGCCTGATGCAGCTGAAGTGTTTATAAACAATCTGGCTTCCGTGTATCGTTATATACTCGAGAATGGCCAGAAGGATATTGTTCCTCTTTCTGCTGAACTCGACTTCATTACAGATTATTTCAACCTTCACCGGGTGCGCGATGAGGAGAAGATCCTTCTTTATCTTGATGTTCCTGATGCAGACAGGTACAGAATACTGCCGGTTTCACTCCAGATACTCCTTGAAAATGCAATAAAGCATAATATCGCAACCCGGGAAAACCAGCTCAAAATTTCAGTTTACCTTGAGGATCAGCTGATTGTTGTAGAAAATAATCTTCAAAGAAAAGCTTCGCAGCTGAAGGCCACCGGTACCGGCTTGAAAAACCTGGCAGAGCGGGTAAGATTGGTTACAAAAAGAAATCTTATAATACAGGAAACAAACGATAATTTCATTGTTAAACTTCCATTGATAAAATGAATGTCCTTGTAGTTGAAAATGAAATGCCTGCAGCCGAGAAGCTTGTCAAGCTGCTGAAGAAGACCGACAGGTCCATATCGGTCATGGGAGTAGTGGAAACAGTTGAAGAGGCAATTAACAGGTTGCAGATAAGACCATTGCCAGATCTCATCATGATGGATATCCAGCTTGATGACGGATTATGCTTTGAGATCTTCGAGACGATCACTGTTGATGTCCCGGTCATTTTCACTACTGCTTATGATGAATATACCCTGAAGGCTTTCAAGGTCAACAGTGTCGACTATCTCCTCAAGCCGATCGATGAAAAATCGCTTGTAACGGCACTAGAGAAATTTAGAAAGCTGTATTACAATGATAAAGATCCTTTCAGGAGGGATTTCAGACAGCTGATAAATGAGTTCAGGAATCAGTATAAATCAAGATTCCTGATAAAAATCGGTGAAAAATTCAGATCAGTACCGGCTTCTGAAATAAGTCACTTTCATATTAATGAGCGTAATGTTTTTCTGCGTGATTACCAGGGTAAGGATTACGGGGTTGATTATTCCCTCGATCACCTTCAAGATGTCCTTGATCCAAGGAAATTCTTCAGGATCAACAGGGAATGCATAGTGAATATTGATTCTATATCCCTTATGCACAGTTACTCATCAAGCAGGCTCCAGATCAGCCTGAAAAACACGGAGAAAAACGAGCTGTTTGTTGTAAGCCGCGAAAAGGTTGCTGATTTTAAAAAATGGATAGATAAATAAATCAGGCATGACGCAGCCTGGTATATTCAAAGGTACCTTTGGTAGTCATTCACCAGCAGGTGAACTGGTTTCTCGTCTTCTTCAATATCAGGGAATCGTCCGACCTGATCGTAAAAGCGGTTATCATTTGCATCATCGTTGACCAGGCTTACTTCCCCTATGAGCACCTTGCCCTTACCTGCTTCACCATAGAACCTGTGGTAGAAGCCAGACCGCAGACATATGCTCTGTCCTGGCCTGAGGATAATCTTTTCGCCGGCTTTGACAGTAACCTGCACCCCGTCAATACTGACGGTTACCGGTTCGTCCGACAACTGGTCGTCAGGCGTGGATCTGTAGAGCTCCATGACCAGATTCCCTCCACCCCTGTTTATAATATCTTCTGTCTTGCTCCAGTGAAAATGCATTGGTGTGACCTGCCCCTCACCTGCAACCATTATCTTCTCACAATACAGCTTGTCCTTCCTGTCAAAGCTTCCATTCCTGATGGTAAACAGTGCAAGTCCTTTTTTATTGAAATCACCGCTTCCGAAATCTGTTATATCCCATCCAAGCTTATTATCAATGATCTCAGAGCATTTTAGATATGATCCCTTCCATTTTTCAGGCGGCCAGAATGCCCACTCCGGCAGCATGAACCTGTTCCCGGCAAGAAAAACCTTCATATCATTAATAATGGCATTAACTTCACTTCTTTTCATAGGCTCAAGGTTGGTTGGTTTATCTTACAGATTGTCAAGGTAATCGCCAAGCTTCCGCATATCATCTTCTGACCTGAAATCCACCTTGTTTGATTTCAGGTATTCCTTAATGGAATCCCTCTTCAAAGGGAATAGATCAAACAAATATTTCTTATTCAACAGGATGAATTCGCCCTGGGAATCCTTTATATAAAACTGCTTTGATCTCCCAAGGACCCAGTCTTCATTTGGCGTCAGTTTATAAAAATTTCCGCCGGCTTCAACCAGATTATAGGTATCGATGGCTGAGTTCCGGTCAGTCATACCATAAGCACCTTTCCTTTCGATCTCTTTCAGCAATATTCTTTGTTTCATGCCAATCTTCACATGTCCGTGAGAAATCAGATCAACATACCCGTTGCTGTAAAAGAATGTATCCATTGCAACAGTAACATAGCTGATGTCCTTTTTATTACTGAAAGCCATGGTATCTTGAGCCTGGACAAAATCCATTTCACCTGTCAGAATATTATAATTAAATCTGCCTGAGCTGGTCAATCCATTTTTAAATTTCACTTTGCCGTCCCTAAATTCAGGGAACTGGTATCTTTCTTTAAAAGGAAAATAATCAAGGATATTGGTTCCGGCCTTAACCAGTATAATTTCCTTCTCCTGTGCTGCCAGGTTGCCATTTATCAAGAGTAGCGTCCAAACAGCAAATAAGAAATTCTTCATTTTTATCAGGTATTGTAATAACGAAAAAGCCTGTCCTGATTGATCTAACTAAATTTAATCGACATTTCCATATAAATCAAATTTATTTGAATTTTGAGGTGAGGATGGTCCAAGGAGAACCTCCCGTGCATATTACTTTCAATTTAAACCTTGTCAGGATATGTTTGTTAATAGTTAAACATTAAGTTTGTAACGGAATTTATTTCTGGCAGAAATTGTCTATTACTATTGTGAAGATCAATAAATAAGAATTTAACGAGATGAAAAAACTGACTTTGTTAATTATATTGCTTTCAATCGGATTTCTGGCAAATTCGCAGCCGGCAAGGGAAAAACTGATGCCGGTTACAACAAGCTCCAAATCAGCACTGCCCCTTTACAATGAGGCAATGAAGTATTTTGATAAAGTAAAACTGGATAAAGCCCTTGAGACTTTCAAAAAAGCGCTGAACCAGGATCCTGATTTTTTCATGGCTAATTACCAGCTGGCATTTTATTATCTGCTTAACGGGGATCCGGATAAATTCAGGGACTACGCTGATGCTGCCGTCAACTGCAAAGCAAAACTGAGCAATGCCGAAGATCTCCTGAAGGATGTCCTGGTCACGCTGAAACAGGGGCGGACCAATGTTACGGATATGGGGAGAAAACTTGTTGACATGTACCCGGATGATCCCAATTCATACAATAATCTGGTTTATTTTCAATCACTTGCAGGCGATTCAACCGGAATAGTCGAGACACTTAACAAGGCTATTAAGGTAGTTCCGGATCCGGCACCATTTTACAACCAGCTAGGATACGCCTACCTTACATTAAAGCAAAGTGATAAAGCTGAAGAAGCCTTCGATAAGTATATAGAACTTGACCCGAAGAATCCAAACGTGTATGACTCTAAAGGTGATTATTTCATGTACAAAAAGGACTACGAAAGGGCTTATCAATCGTACATGAAGGCTTATACAATGGATCCTTCCTTCAGCCACGACAAAGCTGAAACTGCCAGGCAGCTTTATGAAAGAACTGAAGGCAAGAAGCTTGAAATTATTTCCATATAATACTACTTCTTTTCCGGATTGGGAATGATGCAGGTAAATTCGAGATCTTCAGTAAAAGGATTCCGGAACTGATGCATTTCATTTGGCTTCACAAAGATGCTCTGGCCCTTCTTTACCTCATGACTATTACCGTTTTCATCCACAGCAATTCCCCTGTTTGATTCAATTTTTACCAGGTGCTCGTAATTATGCTGATGATACGGTGTATTCCCGCCGGGAGAGATAATAAAATGCCTCATTATGATATTATCTGATCCTTCATTCAGTCCAAGAAGTATCTTCATCCTTACTCCTTTTGCTCCTTCAGTTTTAACTTCCGAGGCAGTGATCTCTTCATTATTGTTGATTTTCATGATAGGAATTAATTGTAAGATTGCTTAATTCGTTTTCTTTTTTAAGATCATCCTGGTTTCCCCGTCGCTCCAGACAGCATTCCCCCCGATATTTGAAGCATTCTCCACTTTTAGTGAAAAAAGGACATCCGTGCCATCAATAACGGTTTTGTAAGTAACTGAATCGTTTGTGATCCTTACCCAAACTGACGGAAACTTATAGGTTGTTCCGGAAAAAATTGTGTTTATTGAATCGTTTTTTATCTCTATAACTCCAAAGTTATACCCCTGAGGAGCTGACGGAGCTTCAAAATCCCATCTGCCAAGGCAGGTCTTTTTTACCTGCGAATTGGCCTGTAATGAGCCGATAAACAGTATGGATACAATAATAATTAAATGTGCTGCTTTCCCTTTCATAGTTAAATGGTTTTGGTGCTTAATTTCACCAAAGTTAAGGGAAATTAATTTACTCCCAAGCAGGGACACCCTCAATCCCTGAAAGGGAGCTTTAAGTTCAGGTCCCCAAAGAGCCATCAGGA
>JAUZNW010000113.1 GCA_030706785.1 Bacteroidota bacterium
CGCCAACCTTGCTTCAACACTTATAAAACATGATCTAATTGATGAATACAGAATTATGATAAATCCTGTAATTCTCGGAAATGGAATCAGTCTGTTCAAACCTGCAACTGAAAGGCGTCAGATTGTGCTGATCAAATCAAGAACATTCAGATCCGGTAATGTGCTGCTGTTTTACAGGTCTGCGAAATAATCTTGCCGGTAAGCCTGGAAATATATTGTTTTATTTAAATTCTCCACTCACAATCTACAAACAAAACTGCCGGCAGGATTGTTATGTATAAGCGAAAAGCCTTACTGCTAGGCCTTTTAATACGATCATCCATGAGAAACAGAAATCACCCCACACTTGGGAATGGAAAAATATGTTACCTCGAGATACCGGCGTATGATATTGCGGTCTCAGCAAATTTTTACCACCTGGTATTCGGATGGAATATAAGGAAGAGAAGCGACGGAAATACAGCTTTTGATGATTCCGTCGGTGAGGTAAGCGGGTCGTGGGTAACCGGCCGGTGCGCCTCAACTTTCGCAGGATTGCTGACTTATATTTTGGTGGATAATATTCAGGCTACTCTTGACGCAGTTGTAGCAAACGGAGGCAGGATAGTTCAGCCACCTGGAGCAGATGCTCCGGAACTGACTGCCAGGTTTAGCGATCCGGCAGGAAATATATTCGGATTATACCAGGAACCGGCAAAATAGTATTTCAATTCCTGACTCCATCCTTTACAATAAATACCGGTATGTTCACCCTGTTACGGACCTTATCGATCGTTGTGCCGTAGATCAGATTCTTAATTCCCTAAATTTTAGAGATTTGTTCAGTTAACGCTGGAGGACTTTCTGTTCAGCTTAATAACTTATTTCAGTATCTTTACCTGTTCCTCTGAAAATGACATTAATCCGGATAAAGATCTGCTGCATCAGCAGCCTGGAGGAAGCAAACCTTGCGATAGCATCAGGCGCTTCAGCAATCGGCCTTGTCGGCAGGATGCCGAGCGGTCCGGGACCAATTCCTGACATCCTTATAAAGGAGATCGCTTCGAAAATACCTCCACCGGTTGCGACATTTTTGCTGACGAGCGAAACTACTGTTGATGAAATCATTAAACATCATCAGCGAACAAATACCAGCACTATTCAAATCGTAGACCTTCTGACAGAGGGAACATATTCCCAATTAAAGAGTGCCCTGCCTTCAGTTAAAATTGTTCAGGTAATCCATGTGATCGATGAAAGTTCGTTAAAAATGGCTGTTGAAATTTCGGATCATGTGGATGCCTTGTTGCTCGACAGCGGAAATCCGAATCTTAAAGTAAAGGAGCTGGGCGGAACAGGAAGGGTTCATGACTGGAAGCTGAGCCGGCAGATACGGGAGAAGGCAAACTGTCCGGTGTTTCTTGCCGGAGGGTTGAATCCCGACAATGTCAGGCAGGCAATTGAAGAAGTACAACCTTTCGCAGTCGATGTATGCAGCGGGGTCAGGGCCGGCGGGAAACTTGACAGGAAGAAGCTTGCCAGGTTCGTGGAACAGGTTCTCAGCATGTAGAAAATCACATATAAAATTCACCACAGCGAACACGGTTCCTGATCCGTCAGCAGACGGATCTGGAACACAGATATACTTTTATTAAAGCTACTTTGCATAGGATGTATCACTGACATTATCTTATGGACATTCCAGGAATAACCTGCCATTTTAGCATATCGATCAAAATGGCTCAATAATTGTTTAACGTCCTGTATGAAAACAGAGCAGCATCATTTAGATTTTATTTCATCAATCGACAGTCAGTTGCTTGACTTGTATTCTGCAACAGTCACAGGAGTCGTCAGGAACGTCGCTTCAGCTGTTGTACACATAAGAGTGATGAAAAATGTCAGAGATCCCAGGTCAGGTAAATCAATCGAACAACCGGCTTTCGGATCAGGGTTTGTCATCTCAACCGACGGCTACATAGTTACCAACAGTCATGTTGTGGAAGAGAGTCCCTCAATTTCAGTGACTTTTATTGATGGTATTGAACAGAATGCAACCCTGATCGGGGCAGATCCCTCAACCGACCTGGCCGTTATAAAGGTCTATGACGGGGAGCTTAAACCGCTCCAGTTTGCCAACTCAGCACTGCTTGAACCGGGACAGATAGCAATTGCTATCGGAAATCCCCTCGGTCTGCAGCATACCGTTACGGCCGGGGTGATCAGCGCTACGGGCCGTTCATTAAGGGCGGTCAACGGAAGGCTGATCGATGAGATCATTCAGACCGATGCCGCTATGAATCCCGGGAACAGCGGTGGTCCCCTTCTGAACTCCGAAGGGAAGGTGATCGGAGTAAATACTGCAGTGATATCAGAAGCGCAGGGGTTGTGCTTTGCAGTCTCATCAAATATGACTGCCTACATTGTAGGCCAACTGATCCTTCGCGGAAAAGTCAAAAGAGCCCAGATTGGTGTGGCGGCTCAGACAGTAAATCTGACGCATCGCATGATAGAGGCAAACCAGCTGAAAACAAAAACAGGGGTATATGTATACGAAATCAATAACCGGTCCGAGATCAGTAACCATGAGTTAAGGGATGGCGACATAATAGTTGAATTCGATGGTAATCCGATAGGAACTGTCGATAACATGCATAAATACCTTAATGAATCGGTTATCGGAAAACAAATAAATCTGGCTGTCCTGAGGGGAGGAAGAAAGCATCTGATTTCTGTAATTCCCGGAGAATTGAAATAACCTATTTAAAAATCATTATTAATTTTGATATTCATTCCCTGATTAGCAGGGTAGTTGTACTAATACTTTTGTTTTCAGTTAATAGTGATCTTAATAAATTACAAACCATGAACAAACTATCAAGACGTCAGTTCCTTGGCAAAAGCGCTCTCGGAATCGGTTCAGCTGTGATCGCCTCCCATATCCCGCTGGACCTGAGCGCAGAAACACCTGCAAAAACAGTCAAACTCCCTGTCGGATTCCAGGTCTGGACTGTCAGGGATCAGCTGTTGAAGGATTTCCCCGGAACATTGAAAATGATGAAGGACCTGGGTTATGAGGCTGTCGAGATGTGCTCACCTCCCGGATACGGATGGGATCCTCTCATGAAAATGTCGGCAAAAGAAATGCTTAAGATTATCAACGATGCGGGGCTTATTTTCATGAGCACTCATTACGGATGGGGTGAATTCAAAAATAATCTTAAGGAACGCATTGATTTTGCCGCAGAATCAGGACAAAAACAGATGATCCTTTCAAGCTTTGGACTGCCGGAAAAAGCAACAATGGATGACTGGATGAAAGCCTGCGACGAACTCAATAAATGTGGGATGGAAACCAAAAAAGCCGGAATCCAGATGGGATACCATAACCACCACGGGGAATTCGGTCAGATAGACGGCAAACTTATATATGACGCCCTAATGAGCCGATTTGACCCTGATCTTGTCAAAATGCAGTTCCAGGTAGCAGTTATCAGTATCGGTTACAAAGCAGCAACCTATTTTAATAAATACCCTGGCAGGTTCATATCAGCCCACCTGGCTGACTGGTCACCAACCGAGAAGAAAAATGTTCCGCTCGGGAAGGGAGTTGTAGACTGGAAGGAGTTCTTCGCTTCAATTGATAAAGGCGGGGTGAAGAATATCTTTGTCGAAATGGATCCGGATACATTTAAACCAAGCGCCGACTATCTTCACAATCTTTGATACGCTTGAGGTAATGACCTGTTTAAATACGTAATAAATTACGTAAATTATTACGTATTTAATTACGTAATTAGTGGGGTACATTAACGTATCTTGTTTAAATACATATATTTCATCAGACAAGGACAATGAACAAGCTGATATTTCCTGCTTTGTTTTGTTTTTTATTATCTTGCAGTTCAGGCAAAGATATTGTGGTCCCCGCATATGCATGGCTCAGCGGACCTGGTATGTTGAATGACAAGGAGATCAGGAAACAATTCACCGATCTCAAAAAGAAAGGAATAATCGGATTGATGTATTCTGCAGGTCAGGATCCTGAGCCTTACAAACGGGTGGGTCGGATTGCAAAAAAAGTGGGTCTTGAATTTCAGGCATGGATCCCTACAATGGTCCAGAACAACAATCCGGCAATCAAGCCCGAATGGTATGCGCTTAACGGACTTGGCGAGTCTGCCCTGGATAAACCTGCTTATGTAAGTTATTACAAATTCGTCTGCCCGAACAGGGAGGAATTTTACCAGTACCTCGAAGGAATGTACTCCAGGATAGCTGATCTGCCTGAGGTTGATGGCATTCACCTCGATTACATACGGTTCCCTGATGTTATCCTCGCCCGCGGATTATGGAAGAAATATGGACTTGTTATGGACAGGGAATATCCGCAGTATGACTATTGCTATTGTGATAAATGTGTGGCCGACTTCAAGGCAAAGACCGGGATCGATATCAGATCTGTTAAAGATCCGTCACAGGTTGAAGAATGGAGGCAGTTCCGTTACGACCTTATTACAAACATTGTAAATCGTCTGGCGGACATGGTCCATTCAAAAAACAAAAAAATCACCGCGGCAGTGTTCCCCGGGCCGAATTCAGTTGCTAAAAAAATTGTCCGGCGGGAGTGGGACAAATGGAATATAGATGCTTTCTTTCCTATGAATTACAACGACTTTTACCTTGAGGGTACCAGGTGGATCGGAGATATGTGCAAAGAAGGCGTTACAGTCCTTAACAACAGCAAGCCTGTTTACAGCGGCCTTTTCATCTGTCCTGATCCTGCAAAAAAGGCGACTGAACCCGATCCTGAAAATCACGGGCTTATTCCTTCGGAACTTGAGGCAGCTATCAGGGAATCAATGGAGAACGGTGCAGCCGGGATCTGTTTGTTCACTCCCGGCAGAATGACAGTTGGAGACTGGCAAATATTCAAAAAAGCCATCCGGACCAATTATAAAATCCGGTGGCACAATAATTGAGGCAAGTAGGTTGTCATTACTATATCAAAAACGACCTGACAAATAATGAAAAAAGTATTTATCGTCTTATCGGCGATTATTATCAGCCTTGTTTCCTGTGAAAAATCCGGTACGGATACTTCCGATGGAACGGGTAATTATAACGTGGACAGCCTTGGATCGAAAATAACCTTCCAGATTGGTGATCTCGCGACTTACCCGTATTCTGATATATCATTATATGATTCTTCCACACATATCCTTTACTTCAGGGAGAATCATCCTGAATTCCAGAAACTCAGGCAGACATCATTTACATTTTATTCCGAAGGTGAAAAAGTCTATGATGGGGCGATCTGGCCAAGCTATTCCTCCTCATTGCCATCAGGACCCTATATTGCCACCGAACCTTTGTTCTTCCAGAATTACGCACTCAGGATTGACTACAGAAAAGATAACCAGCCAGATCTCAGAAATGATCCAAAAATAATTAAGAGCATGAAGGACAGAGACTTGCTCCATTCAGGTCTCCAGGTGACCTTCAGTTCTTTTAACATCAATGGTAAATTCGCCAACCTGTCGCTTGTGGTTACCAACATGGATAAATCTGCGTTGTATATTCTCGATCCTGATAAAATGGGACACAAGCTTTTTCATTATTTTACAAACGGATTATATCTGAGGGACCTGGCTACCAGCCAACTGACAGAAAGCATACTGGAGTTCGAGCCTCCCGTGGTTACAAACGCATGGTCAAAGGACTGGCTTACTCTTCTGGACCCACAGGAATCTGCAGAATTCATATTGAATTATACTTTCAGTCAGGCTATTGTACCTGGCAATTATCTGGCAGTTATTGAATATCCCGGTCTGTCCAGCCAGGTCAATCTCTCCAATCTGTTCCAGTCGTCAGGCCGGATATGGTTGGGTGATGTGACTGCGGTCATGAAAATTAGCGTTCATTAGGCGTTCATACCATGATCTTATAAGCCGATGTATGAAAACAAAAGCTTCTTCAAGGGGACAGATCAATTCATATCTTGCTCTGAGGAAAGCCGTCGGATGGATCGGCATATTGCTTCCCTTCGTTCTGATGTTCGGGGTCTTTCTGTTATTCCATGGAAAGCTGCCCCTGTTCACAATCAGCATGTATTATTATACCGGCATGCGGGATGTGCTTGTCGGGGCATTGTGTGCCATCGGGCTCTTCATGTTCTTTTACAGGGGCTATGACAAATGGGATAATATTACTGGGAATATCGTTGGATTTTGCGCAATCTGCATCGCATGGTTTCCAGCTACAAAGCTGGGACCGCTTGATCTTTCAGGTAAAATTCATTTTACGGCAGCCTGCATATTTTTCCTGATGCTTGCCTTTTTCTCACTGGGGCTTTTTACAAGGAAGGGCCCCAATCCTACTGCCCGGAAACTGAAAAGAAACATTATTTACATAGTCTGTGGCCTTGTAATGATCGCATGTCTCATCGGCATGCTGATTTTCTTTGTCTTTCTGCAGGGAAGCCACCCCGACAGCACCTTTGCTTTCTGGGCTGAAACAGTCGCACTGATAGCTTTTGGGGTATCATGGCTGACCAAGGGAGGCACTTTTTATCCTGACAGGAAGCCAGGGCAGAAGGCTGCCAGATTGCCAGACTAATACAGCATCCTTACCCTGATTGTTCCCCTGATCGCCCTCAACTCATCGAGGACACCCGGGCTGAGACGGCTTTCGGTGTCAATAATAACATAACCTACCTCAGGGTCGGTCTGGAGATATTCCCCGGCAATATTTATACCCTTTGAAGTAAAGACATAGTTAATTTCCTTAAGCACACCTGGTTCATTCCGGTGAATGTGAAGGAACCTCTGGGCATTGTTGTTGGGCTGAAGCGAGATCTGAACAAAATTGGTTGCCCCGATCGTAGCGCCGGTATCACTGTACTTCACAAGCTTTTCAGCCACTTCCGTTCCGATATTCTCCTGTGCTTCCATGGTGCTGCCTCCAACATGAGGTGACAGTATAACATTGTCAAACTGCTGAAGTTCTGAAGTGAACGGATCATTGCTCGAAGCCGGTTCCTCAGGAAAGACGTCAAGGGCAGCCCCCAGAAGATGCCCTGACCTGAGGGCCTGAGACAGGGCCTGTATGTTGACAACAGAACCTCTTGAAGCATTAATCAGGCATGAACCTTTTCTCATAACGGAAAGTTCACGCTCACATATCATATTCCTTGTAAGAGGAGTCTCCGGTACATGAAGGGTAACTACATGAGCTACGGACAGAAGTTCATCCAGGGAAGAGCATGAAACTGCTTTTCCAAGACTGAGCTTTTTAACAATGTCATAATAGTATACATCCATGCCAAGAGCCTCCGCAAGGATTGAAACCTGCGATCCAATATGGCCGTAGCCAATAATCCCGAGGCTTTTGCCCCTGACCTCAAAACAGTTCGCTGCTGATTTAAGCCACTTCCCCCTGTGAGCGGCTGCATTCTTGACAGGGATATTCCGCAACAGCAGGATCATCTCTGCAATAACAAGTTCAGCCACCGATCTTGTATTTGAAAAAGGTGCATTAAACACTGGAATTCCAAGCAGCCGGGCAGCATGTCCGTCTACCTGGTTTGTACCGATGCTGAAACAGCCCACAGCTATTAATTTGGGCGCTCCGGCCAGGATATCCTTTGTAAGCAGGGTTCTTGACCTTATCCCGATAAGATTTGCAGTACGGATCTTCTCCCTTAGCCTGTTGTCATCAAGCGCTTCCGGAAAGGATTCTATATTTGTATATCCGTTTGCATTGAAAAATTCCGTTGCACTTTTATGGATCCCTTCAAGAAGGACAACCTTTATCCTGTTCTTTTCAAGGGAATACTCCTTAACCATTTTATCGGTCATCGGATTCGGGTATGTTATTAATTGTGGCAAAATTATTAATTTTAGTTAGCTTAAATTCAGTTGACAGTCTGCTAACGATTTTAAAGTAATATCGATTGTTTAACTGCATTCAGTAAGAAAATGGACAAAGATAGTTTAAAAATTTAACCATATCCCGGAAACAGGTAATTTTTTCCTGAATTACCAGGCAGCCGGATCGTGTTGATGAAGAATCAGAATGGAAGAAATTGATAAGATTATTTTCTGGGTAAACCTCGGCTCCAGTCTCCCCCTGCTGGGGGTTAAACTGGAATACCGCCCTTGAAGCAGGAGGTGTTCATGTAAGTTATGAAGTCAGAATCAATGCGGAACTTCAGCTTATGAAGAAGAATTAATAGTAAGGAAATTTACCAGCCAGGACATGAAACTTGATAATCTGAGAAAATTCTCAGCACAACCTGAAAGCGCCGGCGAAATGCCGGTGCTTTTTCTTGGACACGGGTCCCCTATGAATGCTATTGAAGAGAATGAATTTGTCTCAGGCTGGAAGAATATCGCCGGGACTTTGCCGGCTCCAAAGGCAATTCTTTGCGTTTCTGCCCATTGGGAGACGAAAGGCACTTACGTAACAGCAATGGACAAGCCCAGGACAATCCATGATTTCGGAGGATTCCCGGAAGAGCTTTATATGGTTCAGTACCCTGCTCCCGGGAGCCCGGAACTTGCTTCAGATATAAAAAACCTTATAAGAAAAGCTAATGTCGGATTCGATGAAAGATGGGGTCTTGATCACGGAACATGGAGCGTTGTAAAGCATCTTTTCCCTGAAGCCAATATTCCTGTTATACAGCTCAGCCTCGATTATTACCAGCCGGCACAATATCACTATGATCTGGCCCGGGAACTTGCACCGCTGAGGAAAAAGGGAATATTGATCATAGGAAGCGGGAATATGGTCCATAACCTGGGAATGGCAGCATGGAACAGAATGAATGACACCTTCGGGTATGACTGGGCATTGGAAGCAAGTGAAAAAATGAAGAAGTACATTCTTGACGGGAACCACAGCGAACTTATCAATTATGAATCACAGGGAAAGTCATTCAATCTGGCAATCCCGACCCCTGATCACTACCTGCCCCTTCTTTATGTTCTCGCCCTGAAGGAAGAAAACGAAAATATTGCACTTTTCAATGATAAGCCTGTTGCAGGATCGCTTACCATGACCTGCGTCAAAATAGGGTAATCCGGGGAAAAGTCATTCAGGATTTGTTCTTAAATTTATGGGAACATAAATCTCAAATTCCTTTAATCCTGCTGAAAAATGTCCCGAAAAGTTCCCACTTCCACGGCTGGCAGCAAAAAAGCTGCAACAATGATATATCCTGAATACTTTGCCAGATTCTACGACCTTATCTACCACAGGGTTCGGGATGGTGTGGATAATACATTCTACCTGGACAGGGTCCGCAAAACAACCGGAAAAGTTTTGGAGGTGGGTGTTGGCACGGGCCGTCTCTTTGTTGAAGCTCTCACGAATGGTGCCGACATATATGGGATTGATATAAGTCCGGCAATGATCGGGATCGTCACGGGTAAACTGGACAGCAACCAGAAGAAAAGGATAAGCAGGCAAA
Source organism: Bacteroidota bacterium (assembly GCA_030706785.1). Taxonomy (GTDB): domain Bacteria; phylum Bacteroidota; class Bacteroidia; order Bacteroidales; family VadinHA17; genus LD21. Next base: position 9,455 of record JAUZNW010000113.1, read on the forward strand.
ACATCATTGATTTCATCTTACCGCATAAATTCAGTCTCATCCTGGCCCCGTTCAGGGTTTTCATGCATCTTACCACAAAGAAAGAACAACTCAATGCCCTGAATAATGTATATGATCACCTGTCTCCTGGTGGAGAATTCATTTTCGACGCCTTCATCCCTGACCTCAATCTACTTCTGAACGGTACGAGCAATGTGACCGACTTCGATGAAGAATTTGAACCCGGCAACAGAGTAAAAAGAACTGTTACTTCAAGGCCTGACCTGCTGAACCAGGTCCTGAATATCACTTTCACCATGGAATGGAATGAAGGCGGAAAGATATTCAGGAAAGACTGGAATACCATTATGAGATATTTTTTCAGGTTTGAGCTTGAACACCTTGTGGAACGATCCGAATTCCGCAAATACAAAATCCTGGGAGATTTTGAAGGGAATGAACTGGATCAAAGTTCAAGGGAATTTATTGTCGTTTGCAAAAAATAAAATCAGCTGCATTACTGGTCGAAATAAGAACCTTAAAAACCTGTCGAATGCGGTATTTTCTTATATTTCTGGCATTAGCAATAAGTGGTAATATGGAGGCCCAAAAAAAGCGCACAGCCGAATACGGCATAAAAATCGGTATCCTGAATCCCGGGCGGAATGATGCCATTACTGATGTGCCGGGTGTAAAGGTCGGACATGAGACAATAACTGACGGTAATTCGATCAATACAGGTGTAACGGCGATACTGCCCCACTCCGGTAATATCTTCCAGGAAAAGGTGCCGGCGGCCATTTTTATCGGGAACGGCTTTGGAAAGCTCACAGGCTATTCCCAGGTGGAGGAGCTGGGCAACATCGAAACCCCGATAGTCCTGACAAATACTCTCAGCGTACCTGTGGCAGCTGAAGCCCTTATTGATTATACTCTAAGCATACCTGAAAACAGGGGTGTCGTGAGTGTGAATCCTGTTGTTGGTGAAACAAATGATGCAGGATTGAACGAAATACAGAAAAGGGTCATCACCAGGGAACATGTGCTCCGGGCAATAAGCAAAGCCGACACAGGGATCGTTGAAGAAGGGAATGTGGGAGCAGGAACAGGGACGGTCTGTTTTGGCTTCAAGGGTGGGATAGGTACAGCTTCAAGAATTGTACCACAGCAAAGAGGTGGTTATACGGTCGGTGTTCTGGTCCAGACAAACTTCGGCGGGATCCTTCAGATAGATGGAGTGCCCGTAGGCCGCGAGCTCGGAAAGTTCAAGTTCAGCAGGATATCCGAAGAATATAAGGAAGACGGTTCGTGCATGGTTGTGATAATGACTGATGCACCACTTGATTCAAGGAACCTCAAGAGACTGGCGGCTAGAGCTATGGCAGGTATTGCAAGGACCGGCGGAATGACCTCGAACAGCAGCGGTGATTATGCAATAGCGGTATCGACGTATGAAAAGAACAGAGTCTCTTACACGACAAAGGAAAGGGTTTCAGAGGTCAGTCTGCTGCGGAATGAGGAGATGGATCTTTTGTTCGAGGCAGTGATCGAATCGACCGAAGAAGCTATCATTAACTCACTTTTTACGGCAAGGGCTGCAAAAGGCAAATATAATTTTAAAATAGAGGAGCTGCCTGTTGAGAAGACTATCGAAATAATGAAGAAATATAACAGAATTCACTGATTTAAAATACTGAATAAATATGAAAGTGAAGTTTCCATGCCTGATCCTGTCAGGCCTTTTATTAATAATAACATCCTGCTCGGACCGGAAGTCCGATCCGGTCGGTAATGTTAATCCCTATATAGGAAACATCAGCCATCTGCTTGTCCCGACCTATCCCACAGTCCATCTTCCTAACAGCATGGTAAGGTTCTACCCGAACAGGGATAACTTCACTACAAATTATATGCAGGGCTTTCCCCTGAATGTTGTTTCACACCGTTCAGGAAAGGTTTTCACTCTTTTCCCCTTTGGAGGAAGTGCATCTGATGCACCTCAGAACCTCTTGTACACTTATGACAATGAATTCATTACGCCCTATTGTTATTCGGTGAAGCTTGATGAATATAATATCGATGTCAAATATGCTCCTGCCGGGAAAGCCGGTTTCTTCTCCCTCCGGTTCAATAATGACCTCAACAGGACAGTGATGCTCAGGACTAACGGTCAGGGGGAGCTTAAATACGAGAATAACGCCATTTCAGGTTTTGACACATTCGATAATGTCCGTGCCTGCCTGTACATGGAATTTGAAATAAAGCCCGAAGCAATTAAGGTCAGGGACATGGACAGTACTTCCGGAAGCATGTCGGTTACCGGAAACAGGATCTCAATGATCGCTTCCTTTAAACCTGACAG
>JAUZNW010000114.1 GCA_030706785.1 Bacteroidota bacterium
GGCAGTTCTATGATTATTTCTTCGGGCCGAACGGATCATTCTACGGAACAAGGAAAGCATGCGAAAATCTTCATATCCAGTATTCCTATGATGACAATTCTATCCGGGTAGTAAACAGCAATTACAAGGATTTTACCGGGCTTAAAGCAACTGCAAAGCTTTACAATATGCAGATGGAGGAAATTTTAAAGCAGGAGATACCTGTGGATATCAAATCAGATGAAAGCAAAAAAATAATTTTCCCGGTATGGCCCGCGAATGCCGGTGATGTATTCTTCCTGAAGCTGGTTCTCAGTGATAACAGCGGGAAGGAGGTCTCATCGAATTTCTACTGGCTCTCATCAAAAGGAGATCTGAATGCTGACTTCACGGCATTGAATGCACTTCCAAAGGCAGAGCTGGGTTTTTCAGTATCATCAGTCAAACAGGAAAACGGGAAATACATAGCTTCGGTCATTGTTGAGAATCCGACAGGGACACTTGCCTTTTCGGTCAATCCGAAGATCATTAAAAAGAATTCGAAGGACCTCGTGCTGCCGGTCTTCTGGGACGATAATTATTTCTCTCTTCTGCCAAAGGAAAAAAGGACCCTTAAAGTCGAATTCAAAGCTGAAGATCTGGGTGGCGAATCACCGGTCCTGGCGATCGACGGGTGGAATATTGTGAAGGCAGAAAAGGATTTGAGGTAATAAAAGTTACTCAGAGCTACACAGAGAAGACACAACTTGTCCCGTCGTAGCGGGAGAGTCATACAGAGGCATAATAAAAACCTCTGTAGATCTCAGTGATTCTCTGTGGAACTCCGAGTACCCGAATGCTGATGATTTCAAAGAATCTTCATATCGGCACCTCAGGCTGGAGCTATATGCACTGGTCGGGAGTGTTTTATCCTGAGGATCTCAAACCTGACAAATACCTCGAATATTACATCACAAAATTTGACTGTGTCGAGCTGAACTCCAGCTTCTACCACCTCCCTCTTAAAAGCACTGTTTCAGGCTGGATGAACCGTACTTCTGATACGTTCAGGTTTTGTCCGAAGATGAGCCGGTTTATAACTCACCAGTTGCAACTGTCGAATGCCGAAGAACCGTTAATCAGGTTCATTGATGTATTTGCAGCTATGAAGGCAAGGCTCGGTCCTGCCCTTATTCAGATCCATCCTGGCCTCCTTTATGACAGGGCACTTATCACTGCCTTTTTCAATCTTTTACAGGAGAAATACAGTGAATATCGGTTTGCCATTGAAATCAGGAACAAATCCTGGATCAACGATGATTTCCTGCAGCTGCTGTCCATTTACAGGGTTGCCTTCGTAATAGCTGACTCCGGAAGGCGATATCCTTATCATGAAGCTGTTACAACAGGTTTTATTTATTTAAGATTCCACGGTCGTGAACAATTATATGCCACGGATTACAGCGAAAACGATCTCAGACAATATGCTGAAAAAATATCAGGCTGGCTGTATGATGGAAAAGAAGTCTGGGCTTTCTTTAACAATGACTTCCATGGTTATGCCGTGAAGAATGCATTACGCCTGATGGAAATGTTAAACACAGAGTAGACTCAATAATAAGTGCTGAAACTCAGTATTTTCGAGAGTTCCTTTTAAATACCTATTTTACCGGCGTGATCCGTGCAATCCATCCTCCTCCCGATGCCAGTTTCAGCTTTAGTGTATCCCCTGCTTTGAACACTGTTTCAATCTTCTTATAATCCTCAGCCCTTTTCCCGGCATTTATTCCATCTCCGATCGCTTCAAGCCGGTATTGCCCGCCTCCAAGAAAACCTGTCCCGAGATCAATATTCCTTTCACTCCAGTCCGTGATGGCGCCTACATACCAGTCGCTGCCGGATCGTCTGGCAAGTACAGTATATCTGGCGATCCTGCCTGCCAGTAACTGTGTATCATCCCATTGCACAGGGATCTTTGACAGGAACTCGGTGCATTCATTTTCATGGTAATAATCGGAAGGAGAATCCGGCAACATGGTCAGGGGGCTGTTGAGGATCACGAACAAAGCCATGGCATGTGCGCGTGTGCCCTGGCCCATCGGGTAATCCCCAATGGGACGGAAATTCTCCTTTGAAGAATTGCGCATGGTTGCGGGGATGTAATCCATCGATCCTGGGAACATGCGAATGTAAGGTAAAAGATTGTGATGCACCGGATTATCATAATCGGTCCAGCCATTATATTCGAATTCGATAAGCGCCTCGCGTGTCAGTACATTCGGATATTCCCTGCTTAATCCGCAGGGTTTGTAGGCTCCGTGAAAATCAACTATCATTTCCCTCGCGGCAGCCTCCCTGGCTACCGCCTCATAAAACCTGACCATGGGCTGATCGTCACGGTTCATAAAATCAACCTTAATTCCCTTTATTCCCCATTTATCAAAAAGACTGAATGCATCATTCCATTGCTTTTGCAGTGTGTGCCAGACCATCCAGAGCATGACATCAACACCTTTTTCTCTTGCATAGGCTGTAACTTCAGCCATATCAAGTCCTGGCACGGTTCTCAGGATATCGTCCTCAGGGCTCCATCCGTCGTCAAACATGAAATATCTGAATCCGTATTTTGCACAGAAATCGATAAAATATTTTGCAGTTGCAGTGTTTATTCCGGCTTTGAAATCAACGCCATAAATGTTATGCTTGGCCCACCAGTCAAACATGACCACCCCCGGTTTAATCCATGATATATCACTGATAACGCATTTTGATGCCAGCAGGTAAACCATGTTATTGGATATCAGATCTTTCTCGTTAGCAGCAACAGCAAAAATGCGCCACGGAAAGGTCCTGTTGCCTTTTACCCTGGCAATAAAGCCATATGTATCGGCAACCTGACCCAGATTATATGCACTCCCTTTGCTTGTCAGTAGCTTTGGATAGGGTGGATTGGTCCCTGAAAGTTGTGACAGTCCGGTCCCTTTCAGCCACAGTCCGGGATAATCCGTAAGGTCTGATTCGGTGATCATTACAAATGATCCGTCCTCTTTTTGAACCAGCAGAGGCAGGTTGCATAGTTTATCCTTTGAGATTTCCTTCAGGCTCTTATGCTCATAGGGTGTTTCATAGGCTGAATTAAAAGTTTCCGAAGACTGAAACCTTGCGGAATCGTTTGGATCAAGATAGATATCAAGATTCTCCCTGTAAACTGTCAAACTGTCCTTTATTGCGGACGAAAACCGGTAGGCTAGTCCGTCATTGAACATCCTCAGTATGACGGAGGGCCGCGTCCTGAACCTGATTTCCATCTCATTGTATGTATTTGTCATCGAAACTGATCTTTCACGGATCTCAGGGATGACTTTTTCGTTAACTGATTTAGTGACAACCTTTTGTACCTTAAAATCAGCATTCGGGATCGGTACTATATGGGTTTCAAGAGACAGATTTCCCAGCCTGAAAAGAGCGCTGCGTCCTTTTAAAAGGACCACATAAATTCCATTGTCAATTTCAATTCCTGCTATAAGCTTCCCGTCAGGGGAGCTGAGCTGGTATTTCTGCGGATAAACAGAAAAACCAGTAAGGAATGATAAACTGAAAATCAGAAGTTTTTTCATATTCAGGTATTCTAAAATCGATATAATGAATTTTTGTCGTTTATAACAAATGAATTCAATCAATTTAAATCTTAATATTCAACCCGAAAATCCCAAAAATTAGCAGGAGGAAAAGAATCGAAAGTAACAGATGAAACAAAACCCGGACCATTCATGCACCAGTCAACAAAATCATTCAACTGCTTTCTTGTCCCTTCGGCTTCAATATAAACCCTTCCATCAGACAGGTTTTTTACAAATCCTGTAATTCCCATTTTTTTTGCCCTTCTCACAGCCCCCCATCTGAATCCGACACCCTGTACATGTCCCGAGATAAAGATTTTATAGAGCAGTTTTTCCTCCATTGCTGCCTGATATTTACCCCTTATTAGTAATAAAATTATGAAAAAATAGATTACTAACCACCGGTTTACTTAGTACAGGATTAGGCATTACTGCTGTTTAACTCCGGATTCTTTGGACACCCCCTCTGAACTAACCTGTTTACAAATCCCTGCAATTTGCTTTTCTCACAAGAAAATCAAAGCATTATTAATCCAGTAAGCAGATCATAAATCATAAAATCGATTAATTTTAACAGGCAGATATCCGCTGTTATGGCAATTAAAAAAGACTGGTACCCCGGGATTCACCTTCTTGCAGCAGTTTTGGCTTTTATCCCCTGTTCTGGTTTCAGCCAGGCCTACAGCAGAAATGATTCAACAATAACCAAACCAGAGTTCATCTGGCCTGAAGGTAAAGCTATGGCATTGAGCCTTACATTTGATGATGCCCGGCTTTCGCAGATAGATACAGGCATCTCCCTGCTTGACAAATATGGAGTTAAAGCAACGTTCTATGTTTCACCGGGGAACATGATTGAAAGGGCAGACAAATGGAAAATTGTTGTTCAAAATGGTCATGATATTGGAAATCATACTGTGAATCATCCCTGTACAGGTAATTTCCCATGGTCAAGAAACAAGGCTCTTGAAGAATACACTCTTCAAAAGATGATGACTGAACTTGATTCAGCAAATAAACTTATTGAGGAGGTTCTGGGCATTCGCCCGGTGTCATTTGCATACCCCTGCGGCCAAACCTTTATTGGAAGAGGCATGAATGTACAAAGCTATATACCCCTGATCGCATTCATGTTTGAAAGCGGGCGGGGCTGGCTTAATGAAGCACCCAACGATCCGGTATTCTGCGATCTGTCCCAGCTAAATGCAGCTGAACTGGATGGAAAGTCATTTGGCGAGGTTCTCAGGTTAATCGAGACAGCAAAATCAAATGGGTATTGGCTTATCCTGGCCGGGCATGAAATGAACGAAGGAGGCATTCAGACCTCCTTACTGAATACTGTCAACGCCATTTGTAAATATGCAACAGATCCGGCAAATGGTATATGGATAGACACTGTTCATAACATTGCTTCCTATTTGAAACAAACCAGAAAATAATATCAGACGCTTTGCCAGGACAAATACGGATTGGAATTTATGGTTTGAGAAACTTAAAAAATAATTGCTATGAAGTACAGAACGTTTGGAAAAACAGGATGGAAAGTAAGTGATATAGGTTATGGCATGTGGGGTATGGGAGGCTGGACTGGCTCGGATGATGATGAGTCAATGCAGTCCCTTCAGCTTGCTGCAGATATTGGATGTAATTTCTTTGACACCGCGTGGGGTTATGGCGATGGCCACAGCGAAGGTCTGCTTGGCAGGCTGGTAAGGGCAAACAAGAGGAAAAAGCTGTATACTGCAACAAAAATACCTCCTAAGAATTTCAGATGGCCGGCAAGGCCTGAATTCAGCCTGGACGATTGTTTCCCTCCCGGCCATATAGAGGAGTATGTTGAAAAAAGCCTTAAGAACGCCGGTCTTGATTCATTCGACCTCATGCAGTTTCATACATGGGAAGACAGATGGCTGGAGGATGAAAGGGGTATCAGCAAGATGCTTGATCTGAAAAAGCAGGGATTGTTCCATGCCATAGGAATAAGCCTGAACAGGTGGGAGCCATGGAACGGCGTGAAGGCTGTGAAGAGCGGATTGGCCGATGCTGTCCAGGTTATTTACAACATTTTCGATCAGAATCCAATGGATGAGCTCTTTCCGGCTTGCCGCGAAATGAACGTTGCCGTTATTGCCAGGGTGCCCTTTGATGAAGGCTCCCTTACCGGGACACTCACAAAGGACAGCAAATGGCCTTATGGCGACTGGCGCAATACTTATTTCGTTCCTGAAAACCTTATATCAAGCGTTGAACATGCCGATGCGCTGAAACCGCTCGTGCCAAAAGGGATGACGATGCCTGAGATGGCTCTCAGGTTCATTCTCGGAGAACCGACAGTCAGTACAATTATCCCGGGCATGCGCAAACCCAAACATGTCAGGACTAACCTTGCAGCAAGCGATGCAGGGCTGCTAAGTAGTTCCCTGATGAAAGAACTTGGAAAGCATCGCTGGGACCGTACTCCAAAGAGATGGTCGCAGTGACCTGACCAGGTTGATTATTGGGTTTTTGCCTGCCTGACGGCAGGAGGTATTTTTCCTGAGTGAATTTCAAAAAGCCTTTCGTGGGTTTCACGAGCCGCATCGATGAGTTCTTTGTACGGACGGTCAGTCACATCAACCATTCCTATATTATAATTCTCTCCATCGCCCCGGCCAGTCGAAGGCTGATCCCACCACTGGAACCAGTGGGTTCCGATCAGCGATGGATGAGCAACCGCATTCTCAACGTAATATCGGTAAGCTGCACCGCGTTCCTCCTGGCTGATGGTCTGCTTTAAGCCGGGAGACAATCCTCTTCCCGGTGTTCCAAAATGAAATTCCCCAATCACAATCGGTAGGCCTGTCAGATTATCGATCTTTTCGAGCCTTTCTGGATTTGCACTGTAGCTGTAGATATTTAGGCTGAATACATCGAATCCTACCGTAGCTGATAACCTTACCAGATCATCAGGAGGATTCCCTCCGAAGCGTAACCCAAGATTCAGGTGATTCGGATCGTGCCTTTTTATAGCTGCATTCACTATAGTTATAAACCTTGTGTAAGTATCGTATACAAATGCTTTTCGTCGTTCAGGAGTATCCCCGTCAGAAAGAAATCTCCGAAGTGCAGATTTCATTGGTGAATCCTCTCCTGCATTAATGACATTTACAAGCTCCATTTCCCTTCCCGGCCATGGCGGTTCATTGCCAACGAAATAACCAAGCAGCCATGGATCTTTTTTAAGCGGTTCGCATTGACGTGCTGCAGCATCATCAACTTTTTGAGAGTAGTCCGGGGAGTAGACATCCGGCATACCCATAGTCTTTGCCTCAAATCCCCAACCTGAGAGAGTCGCAACATAGGGCTTGCCTTTTGTACGTCCAAGTGCCGGATCAGACCAGTTGGCGATCGTGTTGAAACCCCAGTCATCCATCCTCCTGATTGTGAAATCCATCCATTTCTGGTAGTAGTCCTGGCCGAACCTGCGGTACAGGTTCCAGGTATAAAAGGAAGCTTTCCCCAGCCTTTTGTCCGACTTTGTAAGTTCCCCGGGAACAAATGCTGAATAAATATATTCCCTACCATCGGTACGAGCAAATGATCCTCCTGCCCCTATTCCTGTGCTGCCTGTTGAAATAAAATAGTAGCCGTCAGGATCGATGAACCACCATTTACCATCGATCTTTTCAACCCGGAAGTAGCCTGTTGCCTTAGACTTCGCTTTAAGAAATCCACCGTATTTCGAGACATTGAACCTCCCCGGTTGCAATGCACTATCCTCCTCGTCCCATGATGATTTCAGATCTTCAGGTGTTTTTGCCTTTCCTTGCCATTCAGCAGGGATCCATTGTCCGAATTCATCAATAAGCGGGACCGGGGCAAGGATTGAATCTTCGGCATTCATTGAAAGATGGACATTCCTTATTTCAAGTGTTGGTGAACTTATCGGTTCCTCCATCAATACACCAAGAGAATCAACATTTTTGATCGTACCGACAAAACCTGTAAAACCCAGGCCGTAACCGGGCATTCCCTTTTGGCCAATGGCAGCCATGTCATAACCGATGACATTCCGTTTCTGGAAATTTGCAAGGGGAACTGAAGCACGAACCCAGGCCCCCTGAAACGGCAGGATCCTGAGTCTTCGCATTCCTCCTGTATCATAGATATTTATAAAGAACCGCTGTGTAGATGATGCATTATAGTCAAATGTCAGGAACCCGGATGTGGACCAGTCATGGGGCAGGGTCCGGTTAAGGTCTTTTATTGCCCATTTCTGTTCAAAGCTCTTTCCTTCAAACTTTATTATCCATGATTTATCTTTTGAGGTACAGGCAGCCGCCAGCAGAAGCATAGAAATCGTTTGAACAGCAATCAGGTTTTTCATGGTACGGAAGGTTTAGAATCAGAATTAAAAAATAAGCATCCTGCAACAACATTATCAAGCGTAGCTTCTGTGATGGTAGTTCAACCGGCAACTTTCACTTAAATAATAATGGAGCAAACTCATTCAGGTCCCTTCGCCAGGTATGCCATTCGTGGAATGTGCCGTGGGAGATATAGCTGGTGGATTTTATTCCGAGCCCCTCCAGCTTTTTCCTTGAATCCTCAACCATCTTTACGAACTGGGTTTCGCCTGAGCCTGCTCCAAACCACATAAGCTTAACCTTTTTGTTGAAGGAAGCAGCATCGGCAAAGACCCCGTTGAAAGCCGTTTTGGGATCCTCAAGGATGTTGCCCATTATGGCGCCGCTGAAGAATCCGAAATATGAGAAGAGTTCAAGATGATTCATCCCGATAAGCATCGTTTGAAGACCTCCCATTGACAAGCCGGCCATAGCACGACTCTCCCTTTTGGGTATTGTCCTGTATGATAGATCTATGTCAGGAATAATCTCTTTAACATAAACCTGTTCCAGTGTTTCTGCTGCCTTTGACAGATCCTTCATCGAAAATCCGGCAGGAGCAGCAGGTGCATCCCTGGCCGTCGCATATCCGTTATCCATTACCACGATCATCGGAACTGCCTTCTTTCCTGCAATCAGGTTATCAATTATAAAGCTCATATGTCCCTGTAAGGACCAGCCTCTTTCATTTTCACCTGCCCCATGAAGCAGATAAAGTACAGGATAAAGCTGCCTGACATTCTTTTCATAATCAGGTGGGGTATAAACAAAAGCTCTCCTCCATTTGCCGGTAATTCCGGAGAAGTACCAGTGTTCCCTGACATCCCCGTGCGGGACATTTTTTGCCTGAAAGAAATCCTCTCCCGGGACAGGGATCTCTATCCCTCCTGTCGGCCTTCCATAGCCAAAATAAGTATCGCTTCCGGGATCATTTACCCTGACCCCGTCAACCATGAACCAGTAATAATGAAAACCCGGACCCGCAGCCGGTATGATAGCGTTCCAGTTTCCTGTCGAATCTTTTACAAGGTCGATAGGCTTGGGACAAAGTCCATCTCCGCCCTGGACCAGTACTTTTACAGCATCAGGTGCTTTCAGCCGTACATAAACGCTGTTATCAGCTGATATTTTCGGGAAATCAGCCCCCTGAATATTTGAAGAAGCAGGTTTAAAACCTGCATCAGACTGCCCTGAAGCCATCTGGCTGAAAACAAACCCGACCGTCAGGATCAGGCAGGCAAATGTCAGAAATCGTTTCATATTATTTTAAAATATTAAGTGTTTGATGCATATTGCCTTACACAGGAATAGAGTAAATTAGCATAAAAGTAATTAAAATGAAAATAAAGATCACCGTATATGGAACAGAAAGATAAGGACAAAATCGAAGGGATAATTGATCTGCGGAAGAAAGCCAATTCCTTTTATTTAAAGAACTCGAAAGTGTTCAGATCGTTCCTTGAAATGGAAAGGAACGCATTTACCGATGATGTGCTGAAGAAGAAGGACAAGGAGCTGATCGCAACAGGAATCTCGGTAGCGACCGACTGTGAATCGTGCATGGAATGGCACATCAAGCAAGCCGCCGATGCCGGCGCATCAAGGGAGGAGATCATCGAAGCCATCGGGGTCGGTATCGAGATGAGCGGTGGCCCGGGCACTGTTTCCGCACGATTTGCGATGAATGTGCTGGAATACTACCGGATATAGGAGATTCCTTGCTGGCGCTCGGAATGACAGTTCGGATTGGAGGGACATTAGAAGGAGGGGCGATCCGCTCCGGCGGATCGCCCCTCCTTTTAAACTATATTTCTGACTAGCCTGTCATCCCGAACGAAGTGAGGAATCCCTTTAATGTTTCCAAAATCGTGTATTAATTCTTGTTATTATTCTTCCATTTGATATTTATATACCTTTTTTTCTTATTTATTTATAATCTGTATATGAGCTTGTTATATCAATCTATTGTGTAATAGACTATTCTTTTTATCAAAATCTTTTTATTTCATTGAACAACCTGTATTCGATTCTTGTTAACTATCTATTAATCAATATTTATAATCGCTATGAAAAAATTATTAATGTTTTTAATGATCGTTATTCCCGTAACAATGCTGTCAGCTCAGCAGCAGACCCAGAAAGAAAACCGTAATTTCCGCATTCCGCTCATTGGAGAAAAAGCTCCATCGTTCACTGCTGAAGCTACAACAGGCACTGTAAACTTTCCTGCTGATTTTGGCCGTAACTGGAAAGTTCTCTTCAGCCATCCGCAGGATTTTACTCCTGTCTGCTCATCAGAAATTCTTGAACTTGCCAATCTTCAGTCCGAGTTTGACAAACTTGGCGTAAAGCTTGTAGTCCTTTCAGCTGATCCGCTCGGCACACATAATGACTGGAAAAAAGCCCTTGAAACTCTTAATTATAAGGGAAGGACTCCCGTTAAGATCAAGTTCCCGCTCGTTGATGACCAGAACCTTGTGGTTTCAAAAATGTACGGGATGATTCACGCCCCATCCAACACAACCAGGGATGTAAGAGGTGTATTTATAATTGATCCTGATAACACTATCCAGGCTATTTATTTCTACCCCAACAAAGTAGGCAGAAGCACTGATGAACTGATCAGGACAATCACGGCTCTTCAGTTAGTTGCCAAGGATAATGTACTTACACCTGGTGACTGGAAGGCCGGTAATGACGTTCTGATTCCTTATCTGCCCAAGGCAGGCGACGATAAAAAGGTCTCAACAACTAATACAGGCGACATTTATAATATTGCCTGGTTCATGACCTTCAAGAAATTGCATAATTAGGACTTAATTATGACAATTTCGTAGCGATTGACCTGTCAGGTACAGGTCAGAGTTACAGGAGGGGCACTGCGGCCAGTGCCCTTCTTCATTTTTATGGTTCTCAGCCTGTAAGGATCTTCTGAATGGAGAGCTTCTCTGAATCGCTCATCGAATTTATTTTACTCAGGGCAGTCCGGATCTTGTTTTTAAAGTTCCAGCAGGTCATTTGCCTTAATGAGAGCCTTCTCGCAAATTCATAAGTCGAAATTTCCTCTTCCCCTTTGCATACGTTGTAGGCAATGTAAAAAGCTTTGCTGACAGGGAACTTGCAGTTGTGAAAAATAGTTCCTGCAGCCGCAGATTCCTCTGACTTGCATCTGGTGCACCTGCGGGAGTAGGGAGTTTTTCCCGGACAATAATTGCTGTTGCCGCACTTCCGGCAGGTAAATCCTTCGCACCATTTCAGGCCGGCAAGGAATTCAAGGCACTTTTCATCGCTTTCGAAAAGCTCCTTCAAATGCTCTTTGGAAAGCTCCTTTTTGAATACTGGCTCCATTTTCGAAGCATTAATCAGTCAAAAGTACAAAAAAATATAGTGATATTAAAAAGATTTAGGTGATACTATTGCGATTTATAATTTTAATACTTATCTTTGCCCTGTATTCAAACTGAAAACAACTAAAAGATAAGGATAACATGGAAGGAACATTGAAACAGATAGTACATCTCACTACCCAGGATTTTAAGGACAAGATCTTTAATTACGATAAGTCGAAGGAGTGGAAGTATGAAGGGAATCTGCCTGCAATCGTCGATTTTTATGCCGACTGGTGCATGCCATGTAAAATGGTAGCGCCGGTACTTGAGGAGCTGGCTCAGGAGTATGCCGGGAAGATATTGGTTTACAAGGTAAATACGGAAGATGAACAGGAACTTGCCTCGGTGTTTGGAATCCAGAGCATACCTACACTTCTTTTTATTCCGAAGGAAGGAC
>JAUZNW010000115.1 GCA_030706785.1 Bacteroidota bacterium
TATGTGATAAGCCGGTATTTTCTTCCCTTTCAGGATCCTGCTCATATATTTATGATTCAGTAATCTGTTATTAAAACATTAGACTATCAATGCCTGAATAAGTTCACTCCCGGCTTGTTTTTGTTTCACTGGTTACCATAAAATTAACAATTCCGGATGTTCCGGAGGTGATCCGCTTGCAGAATCAAAAACTGATTAACATATTTTAAGCAGGTAAAGTTTTGTGCCTGGTTTGTTAAACAAAACCAATGCCGGAATGTTTCATGAAGAAAAAGAGACATTAGCATGTCGGTACGAACAATGTTTCAATCAATTCAAAAAGTCCTGCTTGGATTATCCCTTTCTCTGCTGCCGGCATACTTAAAAGCACAAATAGATTCCATTCCCCGAACGGATTCGGCACTGATAAAGCAGATATCGCTACATCAAGGAAGTCTGAACCCATTACCGCAATCAAACCAGGCAAGAACCGCTCCCGCTACTCTTCCTGATATAAGCGCAATAGGAGATTTTCGCGGCAGTTACACCTGGAAAAACAAATTTGACTCCCGTATCAATGAAGTTGAGGTATCGTTACAATCTGCGGTAGATCCGTATGCACGTGCTGATTTTTTCCTTTCGGTCGGCCGCGATCTGGAAACCGGTAAATTCGGACTAGATCTGGAGGAAGGGTACTTAACGACACTTTCACTTCCTGGACATTTACAACTGAAAGCCGGTAAATTCAGGGGTGCACTCGGAAGAATCAATCCGGTCCATCCCCACACCCTGCCTTTTATTGGCCTTCCTGCAGGTTATGAAAATTATTTCGGAGAAGGGATTAACAGTGACGGCCTTTCCTTGAGCTGGCTGATCCCAAATTCCCTTTTTTACCAGGAACTGGTACTCCAGGTTACCAACTGGCCTGCGGACAATCCGAGCTTTTCGGGAGGTTCCGGAGGGAAATGGTTAAAGCTGGCACATCTGAAGAATTTCTTTGACCTGTCGGCTAATGCGACAATCGAGGCGGGATTAACTGGAATATCAGGCACAAACTTATTTGGATTCACCACCAACATGGCTGCAATTGATCTGACCTATAAATGGAAGCCGGTACAGCTAAATACCTACAAATCCTTCACCTGGCAGGCAGAAGCCTGGCTTAGTAATGCAGACACACTGAAAACAAGGGCTGTCAATACGTTCGGCTTGTATTCTTTTATCAATTACCAGATCTCAAAGCGATGGTTCATCACCGGCATGTTCAGTCATTCGAACAGGCCATACTCGACACACATCTCTGAAAATTCTTGTTCAGCGACGATCGGCTGGTATGCAACAGAATTTCAGAAAATTGAAATTGAAGGAAGATCTGTCACAGACAATATTGAAAAAAATTCATACCAGGCACTACTCAGATGGATCTTTGTTATCGGCACCCATGGTTCCCACCAGTACTAAATACAAATCAAAAAATGAAGCTGTTACTCTTTTTCACACTGTTTGCTTTTGCAGGATTTCCTGCAGACGCTGCAAAAAAAATAAATGTTGTCGCCACAACCACCGACCTGAAAAGCATTACTGAATTAATTGGTAATGACAAGGTGGATGTAACTGCAATTGCCTCGGGATTTCAGAATCCGCATTTCGTCGATCCCAAACCAAGCTATATCATTAAGTTATCCAAAGCTGACATGTTCATTACTGTGGGGCTCGATCTCGAAACCGGATGGTCGCCCCAGCTTCTTTTAAGCTCAAGGAATCCTAAAATACAGAAAGGCAGTACAGGATATGTGGATGCTTCAGCCGGAATAAGCCTGATGCAGGTGCCTTCCGGCTTCAACCGCGCCGAAGGGGATATTCATATTTACGGGAATCCGCATTACTGGATGGATCCCGAAAACGGGAAGCAGATTGCCAGGAATATTTGTGACGGGCTGGAAAGGCTTTCACCCGAGAATAAAGAATTCTTTGAGGCAAATCTTAAAACCTTTAATGACAAAATCGATTCAAAAGTGAAGGAATGGATGCTTAAAATGTCTCCGCACAACGGGACTAAGATTATCGCCTATCACAATGAATGGTGTTATTTTGAAAATCGTTTCGGACTGAAAATCGTTGATTTCCTTGAGCCAAAGCCGGGTATACCTCCTACTCCGACACAGCTTCAAAAAGTGATTTCCGAAGTAAAAAGCGATCATATTAAAGTGATTGTTTCATCTCCTTATTTCACACCCACTTCTTCGGATGTTGTTTCTCAGCAAACTGGCGCAAAGACAATTGTCCTGGCTACCTCTGTAGGCGCATTCGACAGCATAAAAGACTATTTTGATCTGTTTGATTATGATATAGATAAATTAATTGAGGGATTGAAATAGTTAAACTGTTGTTGGTTGCTTGTTGCTTGTTACTGTTTGGTTGTTTAAAGGTTTTTCTAAAATTTAATAATACAAAATGATTGAGATGCTTAGTCTGAATTTTATGGTGCAGGCATTGATCATTTCCCTTATAATCGGTCTGTTCCTGTCATACCTGGGTCTGCATGTTGTAGGCCGGGGAATTGTTTTTGTGGATCTTGCTATTGGCCAGATAGCCTCTCTTGGCGGTGCATTAGCCGCTTACATAGGTTTTGGAGCAACCTCTATCCCAATAATATTCACTCTTATCGGATCATTATTAATTTCGGTTATCAATATCAGGGACAAGCGATTGAAACTCGAAGCAGTCATCGGGATCTTTTATGCTTTCACCTCAGCCGCGACTGTCATGCTTATATCAAAAACCCCGCATGGAGATACTGATATCCAGGAAGTTTTATTTGGCAATGTACTGTCGGTAAGCTTAAAACAAATAACAGAAACAGGTATTGTTTATGGCATGCTTATAATACTCCATGTTATTTTCCGTAGGAAATTTTTTGAACTTAATGAAAGCATGAGACCTGAAAAAACAAGAGACTTTATTTTTAATGTCTGGAATTTCCTGTTCTACACATCAATAGGATTATCTATTGTTTTTGCTGTACGGATTGCAGGTGTAATACCGGTCTTTTCCTATCTCATCTTCCCCTCTGTCTGTGCTATCATGCTTGCCAGATCAGTACAATGGCTGATAATTCTTGGTTTGATTATCAGCTTTTCAGGAAGCTTTTTCGGATTATATGTATCATATCATTTTGATTTTCCTGCCGGATCATCAATAGTGGCAGTATTAGGCGTTTTGTTTGTACTCGTTTCAGCAATCAGACTCTTCAGGGATTTTTACATAAAGAAACACAATCTGAATTCTGAGGATATCAGTAAAACTGATTTAAAAATATGAAAGCTATTATATCACAGGATTTGAATCAGTTATGAAGATCGACGAGAAGTAATAAGTAAATCAAATATCATCATTCCTTGTTCTTAAATCAATTTGAATATGGAACAAGGAATGATGATTTTAGTTTTCTGAAGGACTGTCACCTCCAGGGAATTTGGGTGTTTCCCCTTACTGGCACTTCAGATTAGTTCTTTCCGCTTTAGCTGCTGCAGCAAAAGCTCCGTAAAGAGCATTCTTGAATGAAGCGCAGGCTTCTGTTTTTTGACCCTTACCGGCCTGGGCAAGACCAAGCTGGAAATAATACTTGGCTTTGGCTTCAGCAGCACCGGTTTCAAGTGTAAGTCCTTTTTGCGCATTTTCTGCACCCTTGTCGAAGTTCTTCTGCTTGTTGTAAACATCGGCAAAGTAATAAAAGACATCCTTATCATCGCCGTATTTGGCAGCCTTGTTCAGCAAAGCAAGCGCATCCTCAAGTTTATTGGCCTGATTTGCCTGTGAACCAGATGCCCTGAAATATTCAAGCGCCAGCCTGGAAGCTTGTTTAGCCCTGACAGTATCATTTGCGCTCTTCATCTTATCAATGAACATATCGATATTTTCCTCAAAAGCGGCTGAATTATTCTGGCTTCTGAATACCAGAGCCTTGTTGTAAATTGCGGCGGGATAACCGGGGCTGATTGCCAGAAGGCTGTCAAATGCAAGAAGGGCATTACTATAATCCTTTTTTGTAAACAGGTCGGTTCCCATGTTGTAATATCCCTGCACCAGTAATTTCGCGGCATTCTCCTTACCTGTTGCGTTCCCGTATTTCTCTGCTGCAGCTGCAGCTTTCCGGGCAGCCCTGACAACTTCTGTTGCCGGCTTTTTTTCAGCGAGGGCATTGGAAGCAACCTTGACATACAATCCCGGCAATACCTGTATGGCTTTTTGTTTTAGGTCAGCGGCAGGATCACCAACCTTGTCGGAAAGAGCTATCACGTTCTCAAATGCTGCGATCGCAGCCTTGGGATCGGTCTGTGCTACCTTTGCTCCATCGTTAAATACCTTTATAACATCATTCAGTTCCTGTCCGTAGAGGCCTGAACCGATCATGGCAGAGACGACCAGTATCCCTGCAATTCTTCTTATTATACGAATGTTCATTTTGATTAGGATTTTCATTGTATTATTGAACTTCTTCCTCTTAAAGGCTGTAAATGTAGAAATTATATTTGATTTACAATACATCAGACAGTAAATCATATACATATATTGCTATGCAGGATAAATATTTTTTAAGACGCCCGTGCAGGGCGCCTCTACCCCGTGTACGTTGTGTTTGCTGTGGTTAATATTTTCTATTATGCAGGTTGTGCAAGTTATACTAAAGCCACTTGCGCGCTTAATCCGCAAAACTGCATAACCGCAAAACCTGCAAAACTTTTTCTCCCTAAACAACCTTCATATTCACGGGATCCCAGTTGATGATCTTTTTCTGGAAATAGCTGTCGTTGCAGGCAAGTGTGGGTGCTGCAGCTCTGAGGGCAAACTCCGGACCCTCCACCAGAGGCTTGTTGTAACGGACGCCATCGAAGAAATTCTTAAAATGCTCAAGATGTTCATCATATCCTTCGGGCGCAGTATAGGTAACAGGAGGCTTGACCGGCCTTTTCTGGTCTTCAGCCGGGTACTTCTGGTTGTATTGCTTCATGAGCTCATCCTGCATTGCTTTCGGATAGGTATCGAAGGCATCCCAGCCGCCAATGCCTGGAGCTTTAGACATTATGCTGTGAGTCAGGCTGAATCCGTTGTCAAGCATCTCCAGTACTCCCTCGCTGCCTACAAACCTGGTAACGCCCTTTTCCCCCTGGCCGCTGACAAAATTAACCCGCAGCATCAGCTGGAAAGCAGGATGCTCTTTCGTTTCCGGATACTGCATTATCCCGGTCATTATATCCGGCACATCGCGGCCGTCTTTCCAGTAGCATAACTGACCGGATGCAAAAATGGTCTTCGGTCCGAATGAATCAGTGAGCAGATGGATACCCGATAGCAGATGAACAAAGAGGTCACCGGCAACTCCGGTACCAAAATCTTTATAATTTCTCCACCAGAAGAATTTCTTGGGATCCCAGGGCATTTTCGTCATGCCTTCGATGTACCGGTCCCAGTCTACAGTCTTGGGTGATCCGTCAACCGGCATCGTGTATTCCCATGCACCCAGAGCATCCTGCCTGTCAAATGAAGCTTCTACACAATTCAGCTGACCTATTGCACCTGATTTGTATAATTCCTTGGCTTTGCGGTAAATAATGCTGCTGACCCGCTGACTTCCAATCTGCATCGGTTTTCCTGTCTTTTTCTGAGCGGCGACGACCGACAGTCCGTCGCTGATCTTCTGAACCATTGGTTTCTCGCAGTATACCGCTTTCCCGCTATTCATTGCATCAATGGCAATCCTTGCATGCCACAGGTCGGCAGTTGCAATTACTACAGCGTCAATATCTTTTCTCCCAAGCAATTCATGGTAATCACGGGTTGTATAGATATTATTGCCGTACTTTTCCTTTGCCCTTGTTAGTCTGCCGGTATAAAGATCACATACAGCTGCCAGTTCAACCCCCGGTACTTTAAGGGCTGTATCAGTATCTACATTACCCATGATCCCCATGCCGATAGTGGCAATCCTGATCTTATCATTCGCACTTATCCCTGATTTATAGGGCATTGCGTTTTTCTGAATTTCGTCTGAAGCCAGCGATCTGAGGCCGCCTGCTGCCACCAGCAGGGATGTACCTCCTAGCTGCCTGATAAATTGTCTGCGTGACGGTTTAGTTTTCATATCCGGATTAATTGAGAATTAATAGAATAAATTATGGTTATCTGTCAGTGTTTATTATTTATCAAAATAGAAGATCAGTTTTCCATGTTTACTACAGCAGATGAATTTCAGCTAAAGATAGATATAGCAGAACATTTTCAATAGCAAATGTAAGAAAATCTGCACCCGGGAGCCTGGAGCAGGGGGCCTGAGTCCAGGACAAGACAGAGTTTTGTACAGAGCACAGGGCTCTGAGTAAAGTTCATCTTTTCACGTTGTGTCGTTGTGATAAAATGTGTTCTTAAATCAAAAATCCGTATCATTGCATGTCAGATAATAATATCGTCTTAAGTTCAGAATTTTACAGGAAAAATTCCGGTATATCCTGTGATAGCTTATAAACGAAATACAGCAAATCCGTTTACCTTCCTGTTTCTCGTTCTGCCATCAGGTGTAAGCCAGGGATTTATCACTGTTTCCCTGCCATTCATACTGACTCAGCACGGATTTACTGTTGAAGAGGCTGCATCAATTACAGCTCTTGGATTATCATCAAATATATGGCGGTTTATGCTGGCACCTATGACTGATTTATCATACAGTCTTCATAAATGGTATATAACCGGAAATATTCTTTGCGCCTTAACACTTTCACTCCTTTGTCTGATCCCTCTTGAAACAGGTTTTATGGTCCTGCTGACTATAGCTGTCTTCATATCACAGGTTGCGGCAAATCTGATTGTTGTGCCCGTAGGAGGCTTTATGGCTAAAACTATTCCGGAGGAGATGAAGGGAAGGGCAGGTGGATGGTATCAGGCAGGCAACCTTGGAGGAGAAGGTCTGGGAGGAGGTGCCGGGATCTGGCTTACAAATCATTTCTCGTATCAGACTGCATTGGTTGTTTTGTCGATGACCATAATCGTCTGTTCCTTTGCACTCTTTTTTATACCTCAGATCAAAGCTGAAAAAACTATTCACATCAGGGAAAGATTCCGGATGATGGCGGTTGATATAAAGAGCCTGCTTCGGTCCCCTGTAGCAATTTTTACAATGGCAGTCATTGTATTGCCAATTGGAATTGGTGCTGCAAGCAATCTCTGGTCCTCTGTAGCGAATGACTGGCATGTTAAACCCGATACAATCGCTTTAGTAACAGGCACTCTGAGCGCCTTCGCGTGTGTTGCCGGCAGTGTGGCAGGAGGATGGATAGCTGATAAGTGGGGCAGATGGCTGGCTTATTTTGGTGCAGGGATATTAATGGCTTCAGTAACGTTGGGAATGACATTTTTTGCATATAACCCTGAAACATATGTGACCGGAGTCTTATCCTATGCCTTCACTTTCGGATTGGCCAATGCTGCTTTTTCAGCTATTGTTCTTCACGCCATCGGTAGAGGAATGGCTTCCACTAAATATGCCCTTCTTTCCTCACTGGGAAACGTCCCTTATCCGTATATGACCCTGTTCGACGGATGGCTTCACGATGCATACGGCATAAGAATGATGCTGTTTGGAGAAACACTACTAGGAACAGGATTTGTAATAATCATGATATTTGTTCTTGCTCAGCTGAGATCAAGAAAAATTCAGGTTTGAATCTTACAACCTCCTGACATATTCGGTTGAAAATTATTAAACACCGGTTAACTATTAAATACTTCGATTGTTTATCAGTTATGTTTTTAATTTCAATCAAAGAGTTACATTTGAGTTGATCTGATTTTGAGATATTTCAGTTGAAATAGTGCATGAAAAAATTTGCTCTGTGGTTATTGCTGGCAACATTATATTCGGGATGCTCAGAGAAAATAATTAAGGTTTTTGATTTCCCTAATACAAGACAATCATTTGACTATAGCTGCGGACCGGGGGCTGTCCAGGCGGTGATGGCATATTACGGAAAAGAGTTCCGGGAGTCCGAGCTGATCGACCTGCTTAAAACCGATAAAACAGACGGAACCCTCGTCAAGGAGATTGTGAGATTCCTTAATTCCCAGGGATTATCTGTGGATGTAAAGGAACACATGACAAAAGACGAGCTGCTCAGGTATGTAGACAAAAAGATCCCTGTCATTACACTGATTCAGGCATGGGGCAGTGAAGCCGATTTTAATAACCATTACAAAGAGACCTGGAACGACGGGCATTTCGTTGTAGTTATTGGTTATACCCGGAATGACGTAATATGTTCTGATCCCGCTTTGTTTAAAAAGGGCTATATACCATTGCAGGAATTCATCGACAGATGGCATGATTACGATGAAGGTGAAACAAAGACTTATCAGCTTGGATTAGCCGTTTATGGCATGAAACCTGCATACGAACAAAAAAGCCTTGAAAGGATCAAATAATGGCCTGGAGAAGGGAGCTAAGAGAGCATTGTGGGGGAAGAAAATTATCTACTTATAATTCTGGTTCCTCCTGTGATCCCCGATTCATTAAAGGCATCAATGCTGAACCAGTAAGTAACATCCCTGTTCAATCCTGTGAACGTCAGTGAATTATTATCGTATATCATTATGGATGAATACAGTTTATTATTGTATGTACCATAGTTGACGACATATCCTGTTGCCTCAGGATCGGCAGGCCATTCAATACTGGCTTTTCTGGTATCTGATTCGTCTCTGATAACTTTAAAATCGGTAATAGCCCCAGGAGTTTTTCCCTTCTTCAGACCAAATACCCTGAGATCATAGACAGAGAACTTACCATCAGGCACCCTGACATTCTCAAGTTTGATATATTTTGATGTTACCGGCCTGTCAAGCTCAATGTAATCATGACAGGCATCCTTTGTATTTTTACTTTTATCAGCAATGACTTTCCAGGAATTCCCATCGTTTGATGCCATGATCCTGTAACAATAATAAATGTTCCTGCTGTCAGGTTTCAGCTGTGATTCATTGTCGGCAAAGTTTACCTGTACAGCATATACAGTAGCTCTATAACCCAGATCCACACTAAGCCATTCACCTGCATTCCCTGAATTTGCAGACCACCAGGTCCTTATATCCTCATCAAATGCATTGCCGGCCTGAAAGTTATCCATTGAAGAAGATGCAGAGGCTTTCTTTTTAAATGACAGCAGCATCCATCCCCTGAAAAGACTCTCCTTTTCAAAGTCGATCTTATGGTCAGGCATTATTGTCGGGTAATCCCCGAAAGATGTGAAAGTTCTCAGGACACCATCCCTGTCAAAGGCTGCAGGAAACAATCCTAGACGGCGTTCGAATATGTGCCGTTTTGAAATTGTCATGCTGGAGACGTGCCAGTAATTGGCGTATTTGTCCTGGAATGTCGAGCTGTGACCCGCCCCTGCAATGAAGCCTCCGGGTTTGTACGAAAAGGGGCTGTATGTTTCATATTTATAGGGTCCGAGGGGTGAGTCCGAGGTATAGACACCATCAGCATATACCTTGAATTCTGTCCCGGGCGATGCGTACTGGAGGTAGTAACGGTTATTATATTTTGTCATCCAGGAGCCTTCGTTATATCCATTTCTGTCCGTCTCATTATGCTCTCCGGGATTTTCCCAGCCATATACCTTAGGGTTATGTTTAATGAGCACTGCCGGTTCCGTGACCGGCTGCATCTTTGAATCAAGTCTTACACCCCTTATTGGCTGGTTGTCCATATTTGAGCATCCCCAATAGAGGTATACTTTCCCGTCATCATCCCTGAAGAAGTGCGGATCCCAAACTGCAAACGGCAGACTCTTCTCCATCTTTATCCAGTTATCCTCAAACGGATTTGTCGTCAGGTAGATAAAATTCTTTACAGCGGAAGAACCAATATAGTAGGTTGTGTCGTTAATGGTTATCACGTCGGGTGCGTAATCTTCAATCGGTAAAGTTTTGATGGGCAGATAATTCCAGTTCAGCATATCATCCGAGAACCAGTATCCGCCGCTATGTGATGCATAAAGGAAATATTTGCCCCTGTACATGGTTATTACCGGATCTGCAGCTTCCCTGTATGAGGTGCCTGTTGTAAATTGAAACCTGTAATTCAGGTTCATTGGGTTACAGTAAGTCTTTTCTTTTTCAGGGATTTCTGAAGAAATAAAAACCAAAAGTATCAGGGAGAGGAAGAGAATTTTTTTCATTTTCCATTTGTTATCAGATTAATAATTGATGCAGTTTAAAAATAACAAAATATAAAAAGAGTCCCTAAAGAGAACCAGGATTAATATATCCAACAATATTCATGCTCTCTTTTCAGTTATTGATAATTGATAAGAGCTGTTATTTGGGTAAAAGATAATAATGAACGGAACATGAAAATTTTCCAAAAAAACGCAGAAAAGCATTCAATTCTATATCAAATATTTAAGCGATTCAGACCAGGGAAACCAGCAATTCTCCTTCTCTTTGCCCTCCTTCTTGTAATCTCAGGGAGTTGTGCATCCTCCCATAAGCATTTCAGGGGCAAAGCTGTGCCATGTCCGTGTGAAAACAATAACAGGAGATAATCCCGTTTCTGCATAAAAACATTGCAGATCATCTATTATTAAGCACTTTTTGAGGCTACTCCCGGAACCAGAAGCGCCCGATAATAAAAGTCCTCTTTCAGGCAGCAATACAGAGACAAATCTGTCATTTTTCTGGTGTAATTTTACATTAACATTTAAATCTTTTTAATCATGAAGAAACTGATAAGTTTATTTGCAGCTGCAATTTTATTAGTGACGATAAATTACGGACAGAATCTTACCGATGCCCAAAAAGCATCCATTGTCAGCGAGGTACAGGCCGCAAGCAAGAAATTCTGGATCGACAACAACCGGTCATATAACGGTGAGAGCCTTAAAGAATCAATGGCATACATTGATGAGAACAACGACAGGCTTTGGCAGACCGGACCTGCTACCATAAGTCTCAATACAACACTGGTAAAGTCCAGGGCAGACTGGGAGAATATATGGGGACAGATAATCGACAGCCGGAGTTCAACAAATATCACTATTCCTGAAGATTATTTTGCCGTAATATCAGATGCCTGTGTCCTTGAAGTTAATAAAGGTGAATTTACCATCACGGAAAAAGGCGGCAATACCATCGGACCGATGACAATGGTGAATACTATTCTCTGGATAAAAAGGGACGGCAAGTGGAAGATCCTTCACTGTCATGAATCCTATGAGCAATAACGAAAGCTGATCCATAACCTGATTGATTCTTATGTTCCAGGCTTGCTTATACAGGGCGAACACAGCAACACCGGCCTTTTCACTTTTGCCCCGGAAACCAAGCTCCAAACCCTCTGCTTCCTGCAATGTACTTCAATTTATTTCTGCTTTTTCTATCCAAGACAATTGTCTGCTTATCATCCAACTTTTGGTTTTTGTTGTTGTTAATATGGTTTTATCTTAACTTATACCTGAGATTTCTCAGGGTGTTCCACTAGTTATGACGAAAAACATCACAATTTTTGGCAGGGAGCTGATTGAACAGGATCCGATCAGGCAGATAAAAAAGTGTATCACCTCCGAGAGCGATATTGCAGTTCTTAATGCTGATGCCCATTACGGTTATGGCCATCCGATAGGAGGAGCCGTAGCTTATAAAGATAAGATATCATTATCGGGAGTAGGGTTCGA
>JAUZNW010000116.1 GCA_030706785.1 Bacteroidota bacterium
AATATACATTAAGTTTAACAGGATATTTGTTATTTTTGAGTTCTTTACGTGTATCGAGGTAGGCGTTTGCCGTTGGTTTTGAAATAGCCATTTTGGAGATAGATTAAGTAAATTTGCAATGAAATTTGCAATATAAAAATATGAAATATAATGAAACGAACAAAATAACCATGAATTATTAGAAATTTTAAGTTTCTGATATTCAATATATTTATTAAATAGAATGAAAAATTATGAATTGGGATTAAATTGCGAAAATAATCTTCCCAAGCTAAGGGTCGCGGGTTCGAATCCCGTTTCCCGCTCAAACAAAAAGGCTGCAAAGCAGCCATTTTATTTTTTGCGAAGACCTACAATTGCTTGCAAATTGGAGGTTTGAGTAAAAAAGAAAATATGCCACGTAAGTGGCTTTTTTGTTTGATGGTATCTCCGCCAGGGATCATGGAGCGACAGCGACATAATCCCGTTTCCCGCTCAAACAAAAAGGCTGCAAAGCAGCCATTTTATTTTATATGAAAACCGATAAATGATCTTAGTATCGAGTATCGAGGAGCTAACGAGTAAAAAGTAACAAGTACACAGCAGCCAGAGCTTCCCTCCTACTTCTGAGGCAATCCCACTTCCTGCTCCTCAGTATCGGCGAATACAAATTCATCGTTTACAGGAATTGGAGGATGCTTTTTAAATACATAAAGTTCAGAAAGATAGAAATTTACCACGCCTGAAATCACAAGAGCTGCCAGATTACAATAAATTACGTCCCATCTGAAGATCCGTTCGAAAAGAAGCAGGAATCCCATTTTGATAAAAAAGCCTACAACAACCGACAGGTTATACGGAATTAGCCGGGTGAAAAAATCACGGGAACATTTCAACGCGATATGACCGTTCCATATCCAGAAATATGAAATAAAATAATTATGTAACATAGCCACCTCGAAGGAGATGGTCGGAGAAACAATATATTCCCCCACATAGGAATAGAAAAGGAAATGGGTCAGCAGCCAGAGAACCGCAGTATCAACAATGGTGCCTATCAGCCTGCTGATCAAAAACTTAATGAATCGGTAATGCATCCGTCATATTTATGTATGCCTGCCTGCCCCTGAATTCAATAGCGCGGAGGATCTTCCTTCTCGTATTGCTTCTTCTCCTTAAAGAATGAATTTGTATATAACACCAGAAGCACGAGCGCAACTCCAAGTGCAAACAGGTCAAAATGTTTAAGCGTTATTCCCAAAAATCTAATGTCTTTGTTCTCAAAAGACAGGAAAAAAAATAAAGTGTTGATTATTATGATGCCCAGACGAAGCTCTGTAGGTCCCAGACCACTGTATGAAATTGTCAGGCTGCCTCTGAGAAACGAATTAATATAAGTAAAAATACATAATAAGTAATATCCTACAAGAATGAGCATTGCAGCTGAAAATGAGAGATATGGCGATAGTCCTGCTCCGGTCACGCAAAGAAAAGCCGTAATTGCATCGACATTGTGATCGAGGTAAAAGCCATACCTGGGGCGTTGGATATTCCTTGTGCGCGCAAGAGTCCCGTCGAGGCTGTCTCCGAACCAGTTGATAATGAAACCAAGTGACGAGAGCCAGAAAAATCCTTTTCCCCAGTTGGTCAGGTAATATGCTGCCCCCGAAATAAAAGCACCGAAAAGACCGATTGCTGTGAGATGATCAGGTACAATCCATCGCGGGAGACGCACAGCAAGCCACTCCAGGATCCTCTTTTCGGGCTTGCTCAGAAAAGAAGTCTGCACTCTAGGAGTATCTTTAGGATCCATGATCAGCGGTTAGGTATGAATACCTGCAAAGTATTTTGAGCCTCCCACGGGAGTTGGACCCGCGACCTGCTCATTACGAGTGAGCTGCTCTACCACTGAGCTAAGGAGGCAGATAATCTGCAAATATAGAAATTCATTCCAACTTTGCCAGTCTTGCGAGCAGCGGGGGATGTGAATAATGGAAAAATACGTAAGCCGGATGAGGCATCATATTTGAAAGATTCTTGACCGAGAGTTTCTTTAAAGACTCTGCAAGAGCCCCCTTGTTATAATTCTCACGAACAAATCTGTCGGCTTCGAACTCATTTTTCCTGGACATGTAATTCGTTGCAAGACCGATCATAAGCGAAAGTGGGCTGTACAAAATCCCAAAAACAATGAGTCCCAGGTGAAAACTCGGGGTCTTCGCCCCCATCGCGCTGGAGAGCATGGGACTGTCGACTATTACTGAAAAAAGGAAAAGCATAAGTCCCGTTAAAATAAATGACAGTACAAGACCCCTGAGAACATGCTTTTTCCGGTAGTGGCCCACCTCATGGGCAAGTATTGCAACAATCTCTTCATCAGAGAATTCCTTCATAAGAGTATCAAAAAGGACTATCCTTTTTTTTGGACCGAATCCTGAAAAATATGCATTTGCCTTGGTACTCCTCTTTGATCCGTTTATGACATATATATTTTTAAGCCTGAATCCTGTTTTCCCGGCAAATTCCTCGATCTTTTCCCTGAGAGGACCTGCCTCAAGTGGAATTTGCTTATTGAAAAGAGGGACAATCAGGTTGGAATAGAACAAATTTATCAGAACCGAGAAAATGGTAATCAATCCCCACGCATAAAGCCAGAATTCTTTTCCGATCCTGTAGTACAGCCATGTAATGAGCCCAAGAACAGGGATCCCGACGATGATTGCTATAAACCATGACTTTATATGATCGGTTATAAACGTCATGATTGTCATCGTATTAAACCCGTATTTTTTTTCGATTACGAATGTGTCATACCAGCTGAACGGCAGATTGATGAGATCTGATGCAAATCCAATGATCCCGAAGAAAATAAGTGATATTACAACATTGTTACCGCCAAGTGACCTGGCGATATTATCAACAAATGCAAAGCCACTCGCAATTATCATGGCCAGGATAACTGCAAGATTGAAAGATGAGGACCAGAATGACAGTTTCTTATTGTCTTTCTCGTATAGCTGGGTTTTCCGGTATTCTTCCTCATCACATATTCCTTTCAGCTTAACCGGAAGTTTCTCAGAACGCATTGTGGCATTCAGATATTCAAGATATCTTTCCAGTATAAATCCTGTTACAGGAATAAAAATAATCAGGAAAAATACGACATTGTGCATTGTTTATGAGGGTATTAAAAAAAGAAGCAGGGCGCCTGTTTAAAATAAGTGTGGAATAAATATGTCTCGCTGCATTTCCTCGTGCTATAAGGATAGGCACCCTGCGGTATTGCAAATATAATAATTTTTTTAAGTTAACAAGCCTCCGCAGACATGAATTGTTTGTCCGCTTATATAGGATGAAAGGTCCGATGCCAGGAACAATGCTGTATTTGCCACATCCTCAGGTGTTCCGCCACGTTTTAGTGGTATCCTGTTAATCCAGTCGCTTTTTACATCAGCGGGTAGTTTTTCGGTCATATCGGTCAGGATGAAACCGGGAGCTATGGCATTGCACCTGATGTTTCTTGAGCCGAGTTCCTTTGCTACACTTTTGGTAAAACCCAGTATTCCGGCTTTTGAAGCTGAATAGTTGCTCTGTCCTGCATTGCCTGATACTCCAACAACCGAGCTCATATTGATTATCGAACCGCTTTTCTGCCTGAGCATTGTCTGTAGAACAGCTTTTGTGAGGTTGAATACAGACTTGAGGTTTACAGAAATAACTGAATCCCATTGTTCCTCATTCATCCTCATGAGAAGTGCGTCCCTGGTTATTCCGGCATTGTTAACCAGAATATCTATCTTTCCGAAATCTCTGACTATCTCATCTACAACCCTCTGCGAGTCTTCATAGTTTGAGGCATTCGATACATATCCCTTTATTGTAACATTGTGAGCTTTTATTTCGTCAATGGTGTTGAGGAATTCCTCATCCTCGAAGATATTGGTAATGGCAATGCTTGCGCCTTCCTGGGCAAATTTCTGTGCTATGGCCTTCCCGATTCCCCTTGATGCGCCGGTAATAAGGGCTGTTTTTCCTTCCAGAAGTTTCATGTGTAAATTATTTTGTTTTTATTGGTCACATGTAATCCACATGTCAGAGAATTATTTCATAATTGTTACTATTTGGAAAAACATGTGGATTTCATAAAGCTTGGATTTAGTCGGTGCAAATATATAATAAAGTCTGATAGTCTTTAAAGTAAAAGTTCATCTCTCATTGCGAAGCAGAGAGGTGGCCCGTTAAGAATTGCCCGGTGGGCAATTTTAGCTACGGAGCCTGCCTGCAGGATCAGGTGTGAGTACGTGTAAAACCGTGGCTCCGATATCTGCCGGCGACTGAACCACGTTAATCCCGCACTTTTTCATTATTTCAACTTTGGCTGCCGCAGTATCAGCCTTACCTCCTATGATAGCGCCAGCATGTCCCATTCTTCTGCCCTTTGGAGCGGTCTGGCCGGCTATAAATCCGACGACAGGTTTGGTCCCGTATTCCCTGATCCATTCTGCTGCATCCGGTTCCATCGATCCACCGATCTCTCCGATTATAACGATTGCTTCAGTCTCCGGATCGTCCATCATCAGCCTGACAGCATCAAGGGTGGTCGTTCCGATGACTGGATCCCCTCCTATCCCTATGCATGTGGACTGGCCCATCCCCAGCTTAGTAACCTGGTCAACGGCTTCATATGTCAGCGTGCCTGATCTTGAGATGATTCCGACAGTACCTTTTTTATGAATGAATCCAGGCATTATGCCGACTTTCGCTTCTCCGGGCGATATTATTCCAGGACAGTTGGGACCGATCAAAGTGCAATGGAACGACTTAAGGTACTCCTTCACAGTCACCATGTCGGAGACCGGGATCCCTTCAGTTATTGCTACAATGACCTTGATGCCTCCCTCGGCAGCTTCCATTATTGTGTCAGCGCCGGCAGCTGGCGGAACAAATATCACAGAAACATCCGCTCCGGTTGTCCTGACCGCATCCCGGACAGAATTAAATACGGATAATCCAAGGTGTATCAGCCCTCCTTTTCCGGGAGTTACTCCACCGACAACATTTGTACCGTACTCGATCATTTGTTCAGAATGGAAGGTACCTTCAGCACCTGTGAAACCCTGAACGATCACTTTGGAATGCCTGTTTACTAGAATACTCATAAAGATCAGGTTTATAATACCAAACCACGAATCAGCTCCGGTTCCTGATTTGGATTTTCCGCCTGCGTGTTCTTCAAATATACCTTATTTCTTGTTCAATTTCGGTATATTTGATAATTAATCGATGTTTAGTTCAGATGGTCAATATAGAACCAGTACTTTATATCGGAATCTCACAATCATTTTTTGCGGGGCTGTTGATTTCAACAAAAAAGCCGATCTCGGTGGCAAACCGGCTTATGACTGCCTGGCTTTTCCTTATTTGCATTGAGATGATCTTTGCACTTATTAACAGCAAGGTAATTGAGATGTACTCTTTCCCGTTCATTACTTTTACATATGGCCCACTCCTCTACCTTTATATTAGGTTCATGACAAATCCCGACAGGAAGTTTAACTGGCTTTCCCTGCTTCACTTTATCCCATTTGCAGCTTTTTTCACTATTTCCGTAATATTCAGGTCCGAGCCGCTTGTCAGGGACCTCAGGAGCTTTTTCAGGCCAGACAACCTGATCTCCCTAAGGATCATTTATGGGGTCTGCTTTTTTATGTCTATCACGATATACAGCACACTCGGCTTTATTGAAATCAAAAAACACCAGGATAACCTGAAGAACCTGGTCTCATTCACCTCGCAGAAGATCACACTTAACTGGCTTAAGTTCCTTTCAATAAGTTTTGTTGTCACTTGTTTCGTACTTTTTATGTTAGGCGGACTCAATATGGTTGGTAACATCATACCGTTTGACCCATACTTCGTAATATTCGGCTTTATTGCCCTCTTCTCAATGGTTTATAGCTTTTATGGGATCAAGCAGCCTGTAATTTTCGGGGAAGTGGTTCTTTCTGAAAACGGAGAAAAGAAGGAACCTGAAAAATACATCAGAAGCGGACTAAAGGAGGCACAGGCCGAAAAGTACCTGAAAAAGCTTCTTGCATATATGGATTCACATAAACCTTATCTCAATGGAAATTTAACGATCTATGATCTTTCAGTAGAAACAGGTATAACACGACATTATATTACACAGGTACTCAACGAAAAGCACAAAAGGAATTTCTTCACCTTCGTAAATGAATACAGGGTTAAAGAGGTTATAGAACGTTTCAGTGATCCGAAATATAATAATTATACAATCCTTGCGATCGCATTCGACTCCGGCTTCAACTCAAAAACAACCTTCAACTCCTTTTTCAAGACTCAGACAGGTATGACACCCAGCGAATACCGCGAAAAGATGACCGGCATCAGTGTGTAATCAGGAAGTGCGGTCTTAGCGGGACGGACAAATAACCCATGGAAACTTGGTCCGGTACAAGCGGATGAGACGACCAGCCTCTGAATATTTCTTTCATTTGAAAAAAAATTCAGAATGAGGTTTCCGGTCCTGATAATTTCTTCCTTGATATTCTTTGATGCATATCTATATAGTCAGGATAGTCTTTCAATCCGTGATCAGTCAGGAAACAGTAAAATTATCAATGGTTTTGTCAGGGGTGGATTTTATTCATGGACTGACAGCAAAGACAATAAACTGAACGTCCCCAGCGCTTTTTCCGATCTCGGCCTCAGGCTTGAAACTGGAACCATTCATAATTTCAGTGCATTTGCTGATCTTCGTTTCAGGTACGGAACCGAATTTTCAAAGGCTGTAAGCAGATTCGATCTTCGCGAAGCTTATCTGACTGTGGGCGGAGAGCGGTGGAAACTGGCTGTTGGCCAGAAGATCATAAAATGGGGTCGTTGTGATTTCACAAATCCGACCTCAAAGCTGAGCCCGCAGAACATGCTTTCGCGTTCACCTGATAAAGAAGACATGGATATGGGTAACCTGCTCGCCGAAGCAAGTTACTATCCCTGGTCCGCAATGAAGGTAACAGCCATAGTAATGCCATACTACAGGCCTTCAGTGCTGATCACAGAACCCATACCTCTGCCTGCAAATGTAACCATCAGCCAGCCCGCGACCCTCTTTACAGGCAGTGGAATGCTCAGCTTTGCACTCAAGACAGAGTTCAGGCTGGACAGGTTTGACTGGAGCCTATCATGGTTCGAAGGATATGATCCCCTTCCTGGTATAGCCCTTACTGCTTTTACTGTTGATACTACCAAGCTAATACCTGTACCTCATATAGGTCTTGATATCAAGCCATATAAATTGCATATGGCTGGAATGGATTTTGAAACGACGGCAGGTCCGTTCGGAATAAGAGGTGAGGCAGCGTTGACAATACCCTTTCTCCCAAGTAAGACAAACGAATATGTTCCTCTTCCTGAATTGAAATATGCTGCAGGATTAGACTGGGCTCCAGGCATATGGCGTTTTACAGGGGAATACAGCGGGAAGTATGTATTTGATTTTACTCAGGCGCTTGCAGGAAGCTTCGCGGAGACCAGGATTGATTATGAAGCTCTTGCAGCATTATTTACCACGCCGGGCTTTGACCTGCACGAATACGCAAGACAGCAGGTAAGCTCATTTAACCGGCTTTACAACTACCAGCT
Source organism: Bacteroidota bacterium (assembly GCA_030706785.1). GTDB lineage: Bacteria > Bacteroidota > Bacteroidia > Bacteroidales > VadinHA17 > LD21. The sequence continues at coordinate 7,645 of JAUZNW010000116.1, forward strand.
TAAGCGGTCATACCATTCCGCAGGTTTAAGGGCTGAGGCAGAGCTGGCAAACGGCAAGCTTCTTCCTTCAGTTTTCACTATGGTTAATCTCACTACCCGCGATCTTCTCATTATGCCTGAATTAAAGGTCAAACCTTCAGATGGCCTTACAATTTCGCTCGGTGCGGAGATTTATTCCGGCCGTTCGGGTTCGCTGTATGACTTAATTGATGACTTTATGGATGGTGTTTTTTTGTCGCTGAGGGCTGATTTCTGAAAGTATGAATGACTTTGTCATTAAGCACAGGTGGATTATTCTTATCTCAAGCATCCTTATAGGTGCCGCATCGGTAATCCTGTTATTGCATATTAAAGTCGATCCTGACATCAGGAACTATATACCTTCTTCTATCAGATCAAAGGTTGCCACTGACCAGATTGAAGATGTATTCGGCGGCCAGGATCTGGCTTTGATACTGTTTTCCGACAGCGATATTTTAAGAAAGGATAATTTATTTCAAATCAAAGAGATAGATCGATCTATCTCAAGGATTGGTGGGGTATCATCAAGGATATCTCCTTTTACTGTAAGAAGCATCAGAGGTGAGCAGGGAATGATGGTTGTTGATCCTCTTATCAGGAAGCTTCCGGCAGGCCGGGAAGAAGAGCAGCTTAAAGAGGATATTCTTCGGAACCGGTTTGCAAAAAATGTTGTGATCTCTGAGGATATGACAACCGCATCAATAACGGCGACAATAAATACATCTGTCCCTGAGAAGGTAACTCTTGGAAAGATCGACTCGGTAATCAATTCTTTTCCCGGGAAGGCTACAATAAATAAAGGCGGACTGCCCTATATCCGACAGACCCTGATAAGGGATGTCGCGAGTGATGCCAGATTCCTTGTTCCGATGGCGCTACTGATCATGCTTTTTGTTCTGAGGATTAATCTGCGGTCATGGAAGAGCGTGATGAAGCCATTCAGCGTAGTCGTACTGTCGACTTTTTTCAGTCTGGCCTTGATGCCTCTGGCCGGATGGAAATTGTCGATAATATCTGTACTCCTTCCCGTTATCCTTATTGCTGTTGCCAATAACTATGGGATTTATCTGGTCGCCCGATACGAAGAGCTGTCTGAACAGCATCCCGGAGCTTCGAGACGCGAACTTACAGGTATCCTTTTCAAATCGCTGAACATGCCTATACTCTTCAGCGGATTTACTACAATTGCCGGTATTCTGGGACTTCTTACCCATTCTATTATACCTGCAAGACAGGTAGGTGTCCTTGCAGCAGCAGGTGTTTCACTGGCACTCTTATTGAGCCTGGTTCTTGTACCCTCTCTGATTTCAGTAGGCCGACCTGGTAAAATCTACACCGGCAGCAGAAAAACCAAAAGCCGTATCTCTGGCAGGATACTTACATATCTGTCAGGTCTGGTGGTCAGTCATCCCGGAAGAATCCTGGCAGCTTCTGCAATCTGCGTGGGGGCAATTTCGACTGGCATTATTTTTCTCAGGATCGATACAAACCAGGAGGATTACTTTTCCAGGAACCATCCGGTTAAAAAGGCTTCAGAACTCATCAACTCGAAATTCGGCGGATCACAGACGGTTTCGGTTATGGTCACAGGAGATATCAAAGATCCGGTCATACTGAAAGCTATTGATGACCTCACATGCAGCCTGGAAAAGCAGGAAGGAGTAGGAAATGTATTTTCCATTTCTCAGGTAGTGAGGGAAATGAGCAAGGCTATCTTCAGCATTACTGAAGATGGATATGACAGGATCCCTGACACGAGGGATGCTGTAGCACAGATGTTTGAGCTTTATAATATGAGCGGGAATCCTGATGATTTCAAACAGCTTATGAATTCAGAGAATTCAAAGGCGCATATCCTGGTAAGGTTGCCTGATCCTGAGACAAGGGTAATAAACAGGATTACGAGCGTTATCAATGAAAAATCGAAGGATTTTCCGGCACAGCTGACTGTGGGAGGATATGCAATGATAATGACCGATTTTGCACATTCGATAATCAGAGGTCAGGTTTCATCGCTTCTGTTTGCCGTTGTCACTGTCCTGATCCTGCTGACAATTATATTCAAATCGTTTACCGGGGGGTTAATCGGCTCAATCCCCTTCTTTGCATCGATACCGGTCCTCTTCGGCTTCATGGGTTTTGCAGGTATCGCGCTTGATGCTGCAACTGCTCTGCTCTCGTCAATTATGATCGGTGTTGGTGTGGATTTTACAATCCAGTACATCTGGTGCTTTAACCTGCAGATAAAATCCGGATTATCCTGGCCCGAAGCTACAATTACCGCAATGAATACGATTGGGAGAAGCATTATCATTAATGCGATCAGCGTTATGGCGGGATTCTCGGCTCTGGTCTTTTCCGGATTCACATCGATAAGGTTCTTCGGATACCTTGTGGTGATCTCGATAGGATCGTGCCTGATAGGTGCACTGGTCGTAATTCCTGCTTTCCTGATGAAATTCCACCCCCGCTTTATAGGGTTCGAAACAATAACAATCAAAAAAAGAAAACATGAAGAAGACAGTGATATTATCCCTGTTCCTGCTACATCTTTTTCTGGCGGAAGGGCAACTGCCTGATGCAGCACAGATAATGGAAAAAACCCGTGATCTTACCCTTACGGGGTCGATGCAGGCAACTGTCAGCCTGACAATAACCGAAAAGAATGGCTCTACCCGCAACAGAACTATCTCGATTACAACTAAAAGCTATGATAAAGGTCAGGAAAAGAGACTTATCAGATTCATTGAACCTGCAGATGTGAGGGGAACAGCTATGCTTATTGTCGATAATCAGAATAGTGCGGATGAGATGTGGATCTATCTGCCTGCATTGAAAAAAGTACGCAGGATAGTGTCGTCTGAAAAAGGAAAGAGCTTTATGAGTTCAGAGTTCACAAATGCAGATATCAGCAGCCCTCCTGTTTCAGATTTTACTTACCGGCATCTTGAAAAATCCGGAACGAATAATATGTGGATCATTGAAAGCACTCCGACAGATGACGATATTGCGGATGATTACGGCTATTCGAGGAAAATCTCCTATATCAGCATGGATAAAACCCAGCCATTGAAAATGGAGTTTTATAATTTTGATAATGTGCTGTTTAAGACAATTGAAATAAAACGCATCCTTCCGCTTGCTGAAGGAAAATTCCTCATTAAGGATATGCTTGCCACAAATCTCTCAAATAGCCGTAAGTCGGAAATCCTTTTCAGCAAAATCAATGAAGGGATGAAGATAGATGATTCGTTCTTCAGCGTCCAGAAATTGGAGCAGTAGGCCGGGTTTAAGTTGCAGGGTAAATTCAAGGCAGCTGGGACACAGCAACAAGTAACAAGCAACAAGCAACAAGGAATTCCTATGGTCTTATGATAGTCCCGTCTCTTTTCCTTACAGTCCAGTTGGACTTTGTTCCTATCGGGTATCTGGCAGCTTCTTTCTCATTAATATCGACACCGAGGCCGGGTGCCTCGTTGATATACATGTATCCGTTCTTATAGGTCTGGCACCCGGGAAACACAGCCTGAGCCTTTTCACTCCAGAAATGTGATTCCTGGATTCCGAAATTCCAGACTGCGAGGTCAATATGAGCATTTGCCGCGTGTCCTACGGGAGATACATCACCCGGTCCATGCCATGCTGTCTTGATGTTGAACCATTCACCCAGGCGGGCCACCTTCATTGCCGGTGTGATGCCACCGATCTGCGAAAGATGGATCCTGATATAATCGAACAATTGATCAACCATGTAATCCCTGAATTCATTTACGTTGTTGAACAGTTCTCCCATTGCTATAGGAACTGTTGTGGCACTCCTTAAATGTTTGAACCACTTCATGTTTTCGGGTGAAAAAGGATCTTCAATGAAGTAAGGATGGTACGGTTC
>JAUZNW010000117.1 GCA_030706785.1 Bacteroidota bacterium
CAAGATACTTTGAGGTGAATTTATTTTTTGGATCCATAGGTCTTCCTGTGTTGAGATGATTGTAGTACAGAGGGATCTGTCCGACACTCCGCGGGAAGGTGGCACTCAGCTTCCCTGAAGGATTATAGTCCCCGAAAAGTACTTCAGCAACCGCATTGCCTGCTTCCGATCCGCCAGCCCAGGCTTCAAGGATTGCATTTACATTGGCATCCTCCCAGGTTAGTGTCAGGGGACGTCCGTTTATAAGCACAAGCACAACAGGCTTTCCGGTTGCCAGTAGGGACTTCAGCAGGTTTTGCTGGATTGCAGGAACACTGATGTCTGACCGGCTTGCAGCCTCTCCCGACCATGCAGCGGGCTCACCAAGGACGACTACAACGGCATCTGACCTGACGGCAGTCTCAACAGCCTCCTTAAGAAGTTCCTCATTCGATTTAGCTGCTGCGCCTGGCTGCTGCGATGATGGTAAGCCCAGCGGACTGGTTATCTTTGACATTGCCGGATCATCCGAGAAAGGTGATCCTTTTGCGTAGAGTACATTTATACTGCTTCCGCCCACATTTTTGATTCCCTCCACCACAGAGGTGATTGTTTTTGGATCTCCCCCCATTGCCCATGTTCCAAGCATATCTGGCTTGGTATCAGCTAGCGGACCGATGACAGCAATTGTTCCGGTCTTTTTAAGGGGCAAAACCTGTCTGTCGTTCTTGAGAAGAACCATTGACCTTTCAGCCATCTCCCTGGCTGCCCTGATGTTTTCAGGTGTTAGAATGTCGGTTTTTGCCCTGTTTTCATCGAGGTACCTGAATGGATCATCAAACAGGCCAAGTTTGTATTTTGCCTCAAGAACCCGGCGGCAGGCCAGATCTATTTCCTGCTGAGTAACTTTTCCTTCTCCAAGGGATTTCTTTAATGTGGTCAGAAAGCCTTCCCCTACCATGTCCATATCTGTGCCTGCCTTGAGTGCAAGGGCTGAAACTTCCTGGAGGTTTCCCATCCCGTGCATAATCATTTCATTTATGGCAGTATAGTCTGTCACTACAAATCCTTTGAAGCCCCATTGATTCCTCAACAGTGTGGTAAGCAACCATTTGTTTCCCGTGGCAGGGACACCGTCAACAACATTAAAGGAGGTCATGAAACTTCCTGCTCCGGCATCCACGGCAGCTTTGTAGGGAGGGAGATAGTAATTGTACATGTTTATCCTGCTCATGTCGACGGTGTTATAATCCCGACCGCCCTCAGCTGCCCCGTAAAGGCCAAAGTGCTTTACACAGGCCATCATAGTATTGTTTTTTGTCAGGTCATTGCCCTGATATCCCCGGACAAGTGCTTTTGCCACCTGTGATCCGAGATAAGGATCCTCACCGGCACCTTCGGCAATGCGTCCCCAGCGGGGATCACGGGCTATATCAACCATTGGTGAATAGGTCCAGCAGATTCCGCTTGAAGTAGCCTCCTGGGCTGCAATACGCGCAGCCTGTTCAATCCGGGTCATGTCCCATGAGCATGACATTGCCAGCGGTATCGGGAAGATAGTCCTGAATCCGTGGATCACATCCATGCCGAAAAGTATTGGGATATGATGCGGCGATTCCTTAACGGCGATCTGCTGAACTGCCTTCATATAGGGAACAGAGAAACTGTTCAGGATAGCGCCTACCTGACCTGAACGTATCTTTTTCTGTACATTATCATTCACGGCTGCACCGGTTACAAAACCGCCGGCAGTTGTGAGGTTCAGTTGTCCGATCTTCTCGTCAACCGACATCTGCTTCATCAGGTTGCTGACAAATGAATTCATTTTGGTCTCCTGCCCTAATGTGAACAGAAGGGCAAAGGCCGACAGGAATACAGTGACAATGATCTTTTTCATATAATCGGATAATTTAACGAATCGATTGCTCCGGGAAGTTACTGGTTGAAGGCTTGTTACTGATAATTGGTGTCAAAGGATAATTTTAATAATACATGTATTAAGACAAAAATGTTAAGCCATTTGTTTTCAAATAAGCAGCAACTGGCAACTGACGGTCCTTGTAAAATTAAAAGTTCTTTTCAAAATAAAAAAAACCTGCATATGTCTAATATACAGGCTAATATTCAATTTTATCGTAGCCCCACCAGGAATCGAACCTGAATTTAAGGTTTAGGAAACCTCCGTTCTATCCATTGAACTATGGGGCCCAAAATTATGGGGAGTAAAAATATATCTTTTTTTCAGGATTACAAACTGCCAGTTGAGTGATTCACTTTGTATACTTTCCGACGTCTTCGCGTTCTCCTTTATAATCCTGTGTAAGTCTTTTACAACTATTTTGGTTTCCACAAAGGATGCTCGAAGGATAAATAACCAAATAATCCCAATACACCTTTTGAATTATCCAGCACAAGAGGCAATGCAATACCGGGAACTATTTGCAGGCCTGATTTAAAATTTATTGCAAATCTGCATCCGGGATTTACAGTGACAGAGTTTGAAATCTGTGTTGCCGTATTGCTGTTTTTAGTGAATGTAGTGAATCCGATAACCTCAAGCATGAAATTGAAATTTTCATTAAAGAATTGAATTATACTCAGGCCATAATTGATGATTGTTACATTGGATGTTGATCCATCAATATTCTTTGAATATGGTGTGACCGTTAAACCAAAATTATAATGAGTGACTAATGCCCGGGAAAGCAGGTAACTGAAAGGAAAGCTCAGCTGATAACCTATGACTCCGGAACCTAATCCTTTTCTGAAATTCCCGGTGGGCAATATCAGAGAGAATCTCGGAGAAAAAGCCATGCGATCAGTAAAGATTGCCTGATAGCGATAGTTTATTTCTACATCTCCAATGCCGGTGCTTCCGGTATTACTCAGCAACGGGATTGTTGCTGAAAGCTGATGTTCCCGCCCGCCCACCGGCCATTCATCAGTAAAAGTATATAACCATGTCTTTGCCCTGAAGTACTGAAATGAGGAAATGTGTTGAATTACCCCTGGGTCCTGATTATAGGCTTCCTCCATTAAAAAGGAATTGTCTTCGATTCTTTTAAAATCAAATTTATTGACAGTTTGGGCAGATGAAAAACTCATGCAAACGAGAAACAGGTAAGCGCTTAATGTCATATACTTAAAGTTTCTCACTGAAATTTTAAAATATTGCATGCCATTAATTTACACACTAAATTGTCTATTTGAGCCTGTTTTATCAAGATTTTTACGATCTTGTAATTCAACTCAATCACCCGAATGAGAATCCTGTGCTTCATCTTTATAATAACTTTCATCTATTCACTTAAGGATGCTGAAGCCCAGATTCGCGGATGCACAGATCCGGTTGCTGTCAACTACGATCCGTCAGCAATAGTAAATGATGGCAGCTGTATCTATAATCCTGCCAATATCAAACCTTTGGCCGGTGTAAATCTCAGCGCAATCATTTCGGAAACATCGGGTCTCATATTCTGGAATGGCAGCCTGTGGACACAAAATGATAATCTTGACACCAATATCTACCGCCTCGACACCATTAACGGAAGGATAATCCAGTCTTTTCCCCTGAGCGGGATCGAAAACAAAGACTGGGAGGAGATTTCACAGGACGATGACTATATCTATATTGGTGACTTCGGGAACAATTCAGGCGACAGAAAAGACCTGCGTATTTTCAGGATTTCCAAGAATTCCTTGCTTAACAGGAATCCACTGGTCGATTCTATTAGATTTTCATATCCGGATCAGGGTGACTTTACTCCCAATGCTAATAAAACAGATTTTGATTGCGAAGCCTTTATCATAACAGTGGATAGCATTTACCTCTTTACGAAGCAATGGATCAGCAACAGGACAAGTTTATATTCTCTTTCTAAATTACCGGGTAATTATATTGCCAGGCTGAGATCAACATGGAATGTTAACGGGCTGATTACCGGATCGGTTTATCTTGAATCAAAAAGACTGATCGTCCTGTCTGGCTACAGTGATAGGCTGGCTCCCTTCATTTATCTTCTATACGATTTTAACGGAAATGATTTTTTCGGCGGGAACAAAAGAAAGGTTGAAATACTTCTTCCTTATCACCAGGTTGAGGGAATTGCTTCCGGGAATGGTGTTAAATACTTTATTTCAAATGAGCATTTTTCTCTGGAGCCGGTAATCAACGTCCGGCAACAGCTTAACGTCCTGGATATGAGTCCATTCCTGGCCAATTATTTAAAACTGCCCCTGCCGCATCCGGACGAAGAGAACAATTTCATTATTTCCCCTGTTCCAGCCCATGATTTCATTACGATAAGAAGCCTTGCATCACTTTTGCCTGTTGAGTATTCGCTGTATTCAGTTACCGGCAGCTTTGTCAGAAAAGGAAAGCTGACCGAAGAGTACACTGTGATAAATATGTCAAGGCTTTCGCAGGGAACTTACATCCTAAAGATAGGGACCGATAAAAGAAGATCATATAAGATCATTAAGGAATAGTTGTTAAGTTGTTTTTCAGGTATCACTGTTATGCGGTTTTGCCGGGTTGCCTGACCTGACCCTGCATAACAGCACAACCTGCACAACCGTACAACAAGGTTTGCATTCCTCGGCAATCTTTCCTAATTTCATACGCAAAACTGCCGCCTATGAACTATATTGACCTCATCATAATAGTATTGCTTGTATTCGGACTTGCACGGGGCTTCATCAATGGATTTGTAAAGGAGCTTGCAAGCCTGCTGGCGCTCATTCTAGGAATATGGGGTGCTATAAAATTCTCAACTTACACTGCAGGTAGACTTTATGATTACTTTGATATGACCGGCCAGTACGTCGGGATATTTGCATTCCTTATAACTTTCATTGTCATTGTTATAATCATTCATTTTATCGGATTGCTCGTTGACAAATTTGTTGAGACAATTTCTCTTGGCTTTCTTAACAGCCTGCTAGGCTTGGTTTTCGGAGTTTTCAAAACAGCCCTGATCCTTAGCGTAATATTCGTCATACTTAATGCTATCGATGCAAAACATCACTTTCTCCCTCGAAACCAGATAGAACAGTCAAAATTCTACAACCCTATTGCAGATATCGCTCCGGCAATCTTCCCGATAATCGGGGAAGGATCGTTTGATAAAAGTTTTGACAGGTTCAAAAAACATCAGGATGGGAAACCTATTTGACCCTCTTTGCTATATTTGCAGTCCATTATCAAGACTTGATCTATGAATTTTGTTGAGGAACTGAGATGGAGGGGCATGATCCATGACATTACGCCCGGTACGGAAGAATTGCTCGCAAGGGAAATTACAACAGGCTATATAGGCTTTGATCCAACCGCCGATTCCCTCCATATAGGGCACATGGTCCAGGTTATGCTGCTCGTGCATTTCCAGAAGGCTGGACACATACCTGTAGCTCTTGTCGGAGGCGCCACAGGAATGATTGGCGATCCGTCAGGTAAATCAGAAGAAAGGAATCTCCTCGATGAGGAGACACTAAGAAAAAATGAGGCATGTCTAAAAAAACAACTTTCAAAATTCCTTGATTTCAGCCAGGGCAGGAAGAACAGGGCTATAATGGTAAACAACTACGACTGGATGAGGGAATACTCTTTCCTACGCTTCATACGTGAGATCGGGAAGCACATCACGGTCAACTATATGATGGCTAAGGATTCGGTGAAAAAGCGCCTTGGAGCTGACGCAAAGGAAGGCATGTCATTTACTGAATTCTCATACCAGCTGGTGCAGGGAACCGATTTCCTTCATCTTTACAATACACTGGGATGCAAGCTTCAGATGGGTGGTTCCGACCAGTGGGGCAATATCGTGACCGGAACCGAACTCATAAGGCGCAAAACAGGCGGTGAGGCATTTGCCCTGACCTGTCCACTTATAACAAAGTCGGACGGTTCGAAATTCGGCAAGACTGAAGCAGGCAATGTATGGCTCGACCCTGAAAAAACATCTCCTTACCAGTTCTACCAGTTCTGGCTGAATGTTTCAGATGAGGAGGCTGCAAAATATATAAGGATATTCACGCTGCTAGGCCGTGAAGAGATTGAATCGTTTACCCTGGCTCACATCCAGGTTCCTCATGAACGGATTCTTCAGAAAAAACTGGCTGAAGAGGTGACCATAATGGTTCATTCACAGGAGGAATACAATGCAGCTGTGGAGGCATCAGAGATACTGTTCGGGAAAGGGACCACGGAATCTCTGAGGAAGATGAACGAGAATACTTTTCTTACGGTCTTTGAGGGAGTACCGGTATTTGATATTAAAAGGGATGTTTTTGATAAGCCAGTGACGCTTACAGACCTCTGTACAGAACACTCAAAGGTATTCCCGTCAAAGGGTGAACTGAGAAGGATGGTACAGGGAGGCGGATTGAGCCTTAACAAGCAGAAAGTGGATAATCCCGAAATGATCGTCGGGACCGGATCTCTGCTCAATAACAGATATCTGCTTATTCAGAAGGGAAAGAAGAACTATTTCCTTCTAAGGATGGTCTAGATCTACCTCAGCAGGTCAACAGCGAGTATAGAAACATCGTCGAACAGGTATGGATTATCGCCAGGAATACCCAGTTTCCTGAGCATCTCAATTATATTTTTCTCGACTGGCTGGTTGTTTGTAATGTGCCTGATGATTTCTTTTGTCAGGATCTCTTTCCCGTCGTCTCCCTTAAGATCCGACAGTCCATCAGTATAGCAGACTATTTTTGAGTAGTTGGAGATTTTGATAATCTCCTCCTTTACATACGGTATCTCGTCGATCATACCGATTCCCACGCACATTGAATGAAGGTGCATTACCTGTCCTGTCGCTGAGTTGAATAATACAGGCGGATTGTGTCCTGCATTTATATACTCCAGGACTCCTGTATTCCTGTCATAACGGGCTATAAAAAAAGTGATAAATTTTTCTCCTGAAGCATTTGCAATGATCAAATGGTTCAGTTTCTGCACAAGGAGAGGAAGTTCGATGTCCCATGTCAGGAGAGCCCGGAGGCTGGCCTGGAAATTTGACATCAGGATAGCGGCTGATATTCCTTTTCCTGAGACATCAGCAATACAGAATGCTGTCCTTGTATCTGAAAGCTTTATACAGTCATAATAATCACCCCCAACCTCATAATGAGGGTAATAAAATCCGTTCACCAGCAGGCCTTCATCCCGTGGCATGGTTTTGTTGTCAGGAATAAGCCTCTGCTGCATCCTGGCCGCCAGTTCCAGCTCCTTCCTCAGTGCTTCCTGGCGCAGGCTTTCCCTGAACAGCCTCATATTCTCAATCGCAACGAGAATTACCGTTGAGATAGTCTGGATGAAATTCAAATGCTTTATTACAGGGCTGACTCCCTCGCCTTCCTCTTCTATATCGCCGATTAGTACAAATGCCAGCGGAATATAATTATTATAGACCGGAATAATTATATCCACACCTTCAATTCCGAGGTCTTCATTCCTGTAAGCTATCTCAGTGAATTTAAGAAGGTGAGATTCCACATCAGTGGTCGTCTCGAGTTCCTTTGGGAAACCACCGTTAAGCAGGCATTCCCATTTGTCAGCGTGCTTGAAAATAAGGATTTTACCGATGCCGAGGTTGTTGCGCAGGATGAGTTCATATTTGGTTAAAAGGTCCTCTGCCGCCAGATTGGCATTGATCGACATTGTAATGTCGAGCAGGGCATCCAGCTTGAACTTGGAAATACGCAATCTGTCTATGGAAGACTTTTTATCGCTCATCGCTGCTATGACTTAGCCCTTTCAAGGTAGGTCCTGTTGTAGGTATCTATCTTTATCCTGTCTCCTACTTTTATAAATAACGGCACCATGACTGTTGCTCCGGTCTCAATTTTTGCCTGCTTGAGTGCGTTGGTGGCAGTATCACCCTTTAAGCCCTGCTCTGTATAGGTAACCTCCATCACCACAAACTGAGGCAGGTCGACTGAAAGAATGGTTTCGGTATCGGCATGGACAACAACCTCAACGTTCTGTCCTTCCTTCAGGAAATCGTGACTTTCGATCATCTCCTCCGGAACATGGATCTGGTCGAATGTCTCTATGTGCATGAAATAATATCCCATATCATCACGATAGAGATATTGATACGGGCGCCTTTCAACTCTTGCAATGTTTACCCTCGTTCCGGATGAAAAGGTATTGTCGATAACTCTTCCTGTCTTGATATTCCTGAGTTTTGTCCTTACAAATGCAGGTCCCTTCCCGGGTTTGACATGCTGGAACTGGACGATTGTGTAAAGGTCATTGTTGAACTCTATTACCATTCCGTTCCTGAAATCAGCAGTACTTGCCATAAACTATTCTTTTCTCGTTATTATTTTGGTTCTTTCTTTCTTACAATCTCCAGCGGGTACTTCAGCCCCTCGTAATCCGAAATTTCTGCAACAAAAGCTCCTACAAAGATATCAAATCGCACCTTAACAGGAAGAAAATTCCTGTCGGCGGAAAACCAGAACGATACATCATCCTCGGTCTTGAACAGCCTTCCCGTTTCGGTCACCGGGTTGAACTTAAGGCATTTGATCCTTCCCACTTTGGTTTTGATCTCATCCATTCCAATGTATCGCATCCTAATGGGGTAAAGCTCATCAGTGAACCATGTCATTATGGTGATCATATCACCCCTTTTAAAATTTTCATGATCAGGGAGATAATGATTTCTGAAATAATAGAAACAAGAAAGGATATCATGTATACCCGGTTCGGTGATGTGAATACCCGACAAGTCGCTAGTCAGTATTGCAGAATCAGGCCGTGAATTGCGGTCAAAAGCCACCTCATTGTATTTCCTGTAACGGCCTTCCTGTATGTTCCTGATTGAAAAAACCGGCAGCTCAGTATCAGTTTTGATAAAGCTTTCATAAACATCCTTTACCTTGAATATGGCGTCCGCAACTCCGGTGGTCCTGCCAATGAATATTGAATGCCAGACTTCTTCGCCATTAAGTGTATCAGTCTTAAGCTCGAGCGAGGCCACACCACCCTGAATGACGCCGTACCGTACAACATATTCAACCTTTTCACCTGGCAGGTATGCTGACTCCTGACTTAATATATTTATCGTCATCAGAAGGCCGCATAGTATCGGCATTGCTGACTTCATCGATTTATTGAGTGTAACCTGTGATTTGACGGACAAATTACCTGCCAAGGATATTTTTTTTAGGTCGCGAAGTTATAAAATCTTTAAGATAAAAAGGTTCAAAATATGCTATATCTTCAAATTTCTGGTCTCTAAGTGCTTTATAGGCAGGTTCATACATGCAAGCAGCCGATGTCCTGAACTCTTCAGCGAATGCGACATTCCCCCTCCTGATTATATAGCGACATTTAGCCGCTCCTGTGCCGAAAATCAGAATCCTGACAGATTCAGGAATATCACTGAAAGTATTTTCATCAATTACTTCAGCGGTTATCTCCCTGACCTTCTTGCCATCCGAAGACAGGACTGAAAAATAAACTTCCATGCGCTTTGCGTCGATCATCGGTACAAACAATGATGTGCTGTCAATTTCGTACTTCTTCCTCAAAGGTGCATTTATTCCATGGAACATTGAAAGAGTCGTTTCAACCCCAATAAGAGGAACAGAAGCCGCGTATGCAATCCCCTTGGCTGTTGAAACCCCGATGCGGAGGCCAGTGTAAGATCCTGGTCCCTTGCTCACTGCAACTGCCTCAAGGTCTGCTGCCCTGAGGCCGGCGTCCAAAAGGATACCCTCAATGAAGACCGTAAGCTGAGCGGCATGTGATTTGGTTTCAGTGCTTTCTTTAAGAGCAACGACTCCGTCGCTGTTGCAGAGAGCAACCGAACAGAGATCCGTTGAAGTTTCAAGACAGATGATCATGCTTCACGGATGTTCAGGATTTATTTGACAGAGAATAGCTTTTCCTTTTTTACTATCTCTATCAGCGAACTGTCGGCAAGTTTCTTGCTGATGGCGCTGAAAGGAGCGGAAATGACCCTGTCACTTTCAGTAATACCTGAGAGGATCTCAATATAGCTGTTGTCCTGGATTCCCGTTTTAACGTCTTTTGCAAAGGCCCGTTGTCCGTCGGTGGTGAATACAATCGTACGGATATCCTCAGCCGAAGTTTTCTGAACAAATTTAGTGGTATCAGTACGTGTTGTGACCGATTGTATAGGTACAGCCAGCACTCCCGCTTTTGATTCGGTCCTTATATCGACTGTTGTTGACATTCCGGGACGAAGCGGATGATCTTTGATGGTTTGAGGACTGACAAGAATCTTGACATCGAAGTTTGTGACCTGATCTGCTGACACGCCTGTTGTCTTTGCAGAGCTGGCAATCTCCGTAACTACACCCTTGAACTTATAATCCGGCCATGCATCCACCTCAATAGTGGCTGTATCACCAAGTTTTACACGGGGGATATCATTTTCATTTACGTCAACCTGTGCCTCCATCCTCGAAAGATCGGCCACGCGGAGCATTTCAGTACCGGCCATCATACCTGTCCCGGCGACCCTTTCACCAAGCTCAACAAGGAGCATTGATACAGTACCTGTCATAGGTGCATAGATTGAAGTCTTAACAAGGTTCTCATTTGCTTCCTTCAGCGAAGCTTCTGCGCTTACAACAGTATACTTTGCGGCGTCCGCCTCTGCCTTGGCCACAGCATACGAAGCTTCCGCCTGTTCATAATCCGACTTTGAAATGGTCTGCTCCTGGTAAAGCTGCTTTGTCCTGTTGAATGATAGCTCAGATTGCTGGAACTGGGCTTCTGCCTGGACCAGCCTGGCCCTTGCCGAACTTATGGCTGCAAGTGATCTGTCACGCTGGGAGATATAAATATCAGGCTTAATCTTGATCAGAAGCTGACCTTTTTCAACAGGGTCTCCTTCCCTGACGGTAAGCTCAACAATCTCCCCGGAGACATCCGGAGTGATCTTAACCTCCTTTTCAGGCTGGATCTTACCGTTAGCGGTTATCGTTTCGGTAATATCCCGCTTTTCGACATTCTCGACAGCAACCTTTATCGTAGCAGCTTTTCCGAACCATCCGGCTTTTTTCCCCACAACGGCAAAGATTATTAAAACAATTACAACTGGTAACAGTATCTTGAGTATCTTGTTGCTTTTCATGATTTGAGAGCTGTTTTAATTTTTATTTATTCAGATTTAGCGGTAGTCCTTTGTAAAAATCCAGAACTTTTATTTTGAAGATGAATTCATATTTTGCCTGAGACATATCAGACTGTGCGTTCAGGAGTTGTGTCTTCGCAACATTATAGTCGACCGGTGTGATCATGCCGACATCGAATTTCTGTTCGGTATACCTGAATGACTCTTCGGATGAGCTGACGGCCTTGGAGCTGGCGTTATATTTTTTCAATGCGGCAACAGCATCGGTGTATGCCTGCTGGATATCCTTATAAAGCTGCTTTTTCGTACCCTCGAGCACATACTGGCTGTTCTCGACAGCCAGCTTTGAGTTGGAAACTCCCTCGTTAATCTTCCATCCGTTGAGAACAGGTACATTCAGGGTAAGTCCGACTCCATAGCTTTTATTGTTC
>JAUZNW010000118.1 GCA_030706785.1 Bacteroidota bacterium
GGAAAATCAGAAACTGGTGCACATTTTCATGTTGTTTGTACTGAGAATCCAACTGTTTATTGATCAAAATATACCATTTGTAAATCATACATTTTTTTTTGAATCATTGAAATACTTACATAAGTCTTTAAATATGAATTAACTTATTATAAAACTTTTAATAAAAAAAGTCATGGGAAAGAACTTATTATCGAAAAAATTCTTGATGCTTTCATTAATATCACTCTTAAGCATTAGCTATTGTAAGGCATCAAATAGTTATGACAGTATTCTTTTAAACAGTCTGTCTCAGAAAGATAGTATTAACCCTGTAGAGGTTTTTGAGCAGCTTTGGCAGGTCTTCAACACTAATTACCCCTACTTCGAACAACAGGGGATTGATTGGTCAGCTCTTTACAAAGTTTATAGAGCAAAAATAACTCCACAAACAACAGATGATGAGCTATTTAGCATTCTTTGCAGGTTGCTTGGACATTTGAATAATGGGCATATTAACCTCATTAACGAAAAAGTTCAATTCACTTCAGGTCCTACAAGTGGTCTTAAGATGGAGGATTTTAGTTGGAAGCTGGTGAGGGATAAATATCTGAAAGGGAACTTTAAATCGAGTCCAGACAGCCTGATTTATTACGGTTGGATAGACACCGATGTAGCTTATTTACGTATCAGACGATTTCCTGGCTATGAGGTTGTTGACAAATATTTTGATGGAATCATACAGGATTTGATGAAGGCGAGGGGCATTATTATTGAAGTAAGAGGCAATCCAGGCGGCACTGGATCAGGGGTAGAAGCAATAGCCAGCCGTTTTGCCGACAAACAGAGACTGTTCATGAAAAATTACAATAGGACCGGAGCCAGCAAGGAATACAATAATATTACGTATCACTACATGCAACCAAAGGGACCAGTCCAGTTTACAGGTCCTGTAGTTCTTCTTCAGAACAGATTTTCAGAATCCGGTTCTGATGCCTTTGCACTTGCAATCAGGGTTCTTCCAAATGCAATGTCGATAGGAGAATTTACAGGAGGGTGTTTTGCAACCTATTATCCGGAAAAACTGATCAACGGATGGACAGTCAGTATGCCATGGAGTTATGCCACAGATCAAAACGACTTTTGCTGGGAGGGAATCGGAATTGCCCCTAACCTGCGACTAATTAATACGAAAGAAGATATTTCGTCAGGTAACGATAAGGTTCTAGAGTTGGCAATTGATATTATTAAAGCAGGCGGATATGAAAGAAAAGAAGTACAGGGAAGTTTAAATGATCTGCGGATTTCCTTAGTATATAGGTTTCTTGAGACAAGCGAACAATCTGGTACTAAAGAAGCTGTTGATGAATTTGAAAAGCTGCAAATGAAGAATCCTGACAAGGTTTATTTCAGCCTTCAGGAACTTCAGTTTGCGGTAAGAAAACTCATTTCTGAAAATAAATCTGATCAGGCAAGAGCAATTCTGGAACTTGGCATAGAATCATTTCCTAATGACATAAGTAGCAAGTACTTTCTGGCTAAGTTATATGAACAGAAGGAATTGCCTGAAAAAGCAAAAGGCCTATATGCGGAAATCATAAAGATCAAAACAAACTTCCCCTGGGAAAGAAATATCCTGAAAGAAGCAGAAAACTATTTGAATCATAAATAATAAAAAATTGAAAGTCAATTTGTCACGTCGTTTTGCCTTAAAAGAATATATTTATGTGTTTTATAAATAACCTTGTTATATGGATCGGAGGTTTCTCGTTCAGGGGAATTTATCTACGTAAACAATCGCGGTATAAGCAACTATAAAACTGTCTTGACCGCTAGTGGATCGCGTTCTACTTTTTTATTGCTTCATGATTTTCCTATAATTAATATTATGTCAAATAGAAAATATCTTATTGAAATGCCAGGATCTTAAATTTTGAAATCCTGGCCCCTATTCTTTTGAATTTTGAATTCTGAGTGGGTTAAAGCCCAAGATAATACCCTATCAGATCCGGTTCGGTTGTATCGAGCATTGGCAGACTCGGAATCGCATATAGATCGAAACTCGAATTCTGTATTGCCCCCCAGACAGATGTACGGATGAATTTATATCCATTTCTGTGCGCTGCAGCGATAATTTCGGGATCACCTGCTCCGTCACCGAAAGGCAGTGACATAATTGTTACGCTTCCAGGTGTATGCCTTTCAATCTGCTCTCTGGAAACTCCAAGCTGGTAATCAAGGAAAGCGTTGTATTCTGCATCATTTGTATAGTTCCCTTTAGTACTGTATAGATACACGTGAGAACAGGTATGTGAACCGAAAACAAACGGATGTTCTCCTCCGGGTAATATATAGTTGCTCATATCTTCAACCTCCTGCCATGTTATAAAAGAATTCTCGCCAACCATATTGGTCCACAGGAAAAAAGTTGCCTTCATTTTGTACTTCACAAGCACTGGCTTCACAAGTGTGTACCATGAATGATCACCGTCATCAAATGTCAGGATTGCGGCATTACCATTGGGCATTTCACCGGAATTGGCTATATCTTGTATGTCATTGAATGACAGTACTTTAATCTTATTGTCTTTCAGGTATTTAAGGTCGTTTTCGAGATCAGCAACACTCCTTTCGTAAAGATTTCCGGCCTCTCCTGCCGTTATTCTGTGGTACATCAGCACTATCACTTTCCCTTTTTCCGGAAGTACAGGATTTGATTCTCGTGAACATCCCGTGGTCAGAATAATCAAAACTGCAAAGGAAGATAAAAGTAAATGTCGCATAGGTCAAGACTAACTTCTCTCCGGTTCAAATATGTCAAAAAAGCCTCTCCGGTTAAACGGAAAGGCTTTTTATCTTAGTATAATGAACTTATGTTTTAATGTTTACTTCTGCTCAAGTTTGTCAAGCAGTGCTTTGACGTTATTATATTTATCGGTCATTTTAAGTCTGTAATACAGCTCCCTGAGGCTTCTGAGTGCATAAATATCATCTGGCTTCAGCTCGTTAGCTTTTTCCATGTATGGCAGAGCCTTGGCAAAAACAGTCATAGCTTCCTCGATGGCGGCATTGTACTTGTTAACGTCCATTATGTCATTTGCCTTTGTGAACATGTCGGATGCCTTATTTATATAGGCTGCCCCCAGACCATACTGGCTGTCATAAAGATCAGATTTAAGCTCGATTGATTTTGTCAGGTCAGTAATTGCCTGATCATATTTATTCTCATTCAGATAGATAATGCCCTCGGCAAACCACAGACTGTAGTTGCCTGGATCATCGGCTTTTGCGACATCGAGATATTTCAGCGCCTCTGCATTTTTTCCGGATTTGATATAAAGATCAATCAGGTTCAGTGTAATGTTCTTGTCGCCGGGGAATTTATCTGGAAGGCTTTTCAGAAGAGCTTCAGCTTTCAGGGTATCTCCCATCTCCATATAGCTCTGGGATATCTGATAATACGGACTAACGCCCTGATATTTCATATCGGCACATTTCTGAAAGTAGTTGACGGCTTCCTGGTATTTCTTCGCATTCATTGCAGCAAGACCTGCATTATAATACATTCCTGTATCGGTAACTCCCACATATTTGTCACTTTCAGTGATCTTGATCTGGGTTTCAAATGATTTCAGTGCATCTTGGAAGTTTTTGGCTTCAAATTGTGCTCCGCCCTGGTTGTACAAGTCAAGAGCCAGGTTATTATAGATCATTCCTGTTATGATCCTCTTTTTAATGGTACCCTTTGGATCTAGTTCCATTGCTTTTTCATAAGCTGCATACGCTTCACCAAGAGGATCGGTATAGTATGCTTTAAACTTCGGGTTGTCGGATTTAAATACAGCCTGGCATAGCTTACCCTTTGCAAAAAAAGTATTGAACCATGTTGATGATTTGGGATCTGTCATGGCCTGATCAAGTGCTTCCTTCGCCTTATCCAGGTTTCCCTGATCAATAAAACTCAGTGCGCTGGTAACCTTTCCCTTTTGGGCGAAAGAACCTAAAGAGATAAAAATCACTGCTGTTAGCAGAAAAAACTTTTTCATAATTATAATCTGGTTAAAATGTCATTAATAATTTTTCAAATTTATAATATTACTTGTTAATCATCAAATTCTTTGCCATTTTCCTTTTCAGTTTCGTCATTTTGACCATTTGTGCCTTCTACGGGACCTTCCTCATCTTCACTTACATAAACACTTGCTACTGACGCTATAATATCATTTTCCCTGAGGTTGATGAGTCTTACTCCCTGTGTGGCCCTTCCCATAACCCTCAGTGCCGATACTGGGCTCCTCAAAATGTTGCCAAACTGGGTTATAATCATAAGATCATGATTATCAGTGACATCCTTCAGCGCTATCAGCGATCCTGTCTTCTCGGTTATATTGATAGTCTTCACACCCTTGCCTCCCCGGTTGGTGATACGGTAATTGCCGATGTCCGATCGCTTGCCGTATCCCTTTTCAGAGACCACAAGGATTTCACTTTCAGTATTCTCTACTGTGATCATGCCGATTACCACATCGGATGCTTCATCGGCCAGCCTTATCCCCCTGACTCCCGATGCTGTCCTTCCCATCGGCCTGACTGCCGCTTCAGGGAACCGGATTGCACGTCCTGATTTAACTGCTAGCATGATATGATGTTTGCCATTTGTCATTCTTGCTTCAAGAAGCTCGTCGCCCTCGCGCACGGTGATTGCATTCACGCCATTGGTACGGGGTCTCGAATAAGCTTCAAGCGATGTCTTCTTTATTATACCTTTTGTAGTGCAAAGGACAATGTAATTGTTGTTTATATAATCCTGGTCGTTCAGGTTTTTCACGTTGATATAAGCTCTTACACTGTCATCAGGCTCGATGTTTATTACGTTCTGCATCGCCCTTCCCTTGGACGTCTTCGAACCCTCCGGGATATTATAGACTTTCAGCCAGTAGCACTTTCCCTTTCTAGTGAAGAAGAGCATTGTGTTATGCATAGTGGCAATATACAGATGCTCAATAAAATCCTCTTCCCTCGTTGCGCCTCCCTTTGCACCAGTCCCTCCCCTGTTCTGCCTCCTGAATTCAGTTAGCGGTGTTCTTTTAATATATCCCATATGGGAAATTGTGATAACCATTTCCTCATCTGCATAAAAATCCTCAGGATTGAATTCTTCCGCATTCGGAACTATCTCAGTGCGTCTTTTATCTCCGTATTTTTCCTTTACTTCAATCAGTTCATCCTTGATGATCTTCATCTGGAGATTAACATCGGCAAGAACGCTTTTAAGGAACTCGATCTGCGCGGTTACTTCCCTGAACTCATCCCTTAGCTTCTCCTGTTCAAGGCCGGTCAGCTGCCTCAGGCGCATTTCAACAATGGCTCTCGCCTGTGCATCCGACAGCTTGAACCGCTCCATAAGCCTCTCCCTGGCTTCGTCAGGATTCTTTGAGGCTTTAATGATGGCGATCACTTCATCGATATTGTCACTGGCAATTATCAGTCCTTCAAGTATATGAGCTCTTTTTTCGGCCTGGCTGAGGTCAAATCTTGTTCTTCTCAGCACCACCTGGTGCCTATGCTTTACAAAATGATCGATCAGGTCCTTCGTGCTCAGGGTCTTCGGACGACCTTTTACAAGCGCTATATTGTTGACGTTGAAAGAGGTCTGAAGCTGGGTTAGCTTATAAAGATTATTGAGCACAACGTTTGCACTTGCCTCTTTCTTCAGGATGATCACAACACGCATCCCATTGCGGTCCGATTCATCATTGATATATGATATCCCTTCAAGCTTTTTCTCATTTATCAAGTCGGCGATCTTGCGGATCATCTCGGCTTTGTTTATCATGTAGGGGATTTCGGTAACGACGATGCATTCACGGCCGGAATGTGTCAGTTCAATCTCAGTCTTGGCCCTGATAACGATCCTGCCGCGTCCTGTTTCACATGCATCCCTGATCCCCTGCTCCCCGTAGATTATGCCCCCAGTCGGGAAATCGGGACCTTTTATGTAATTAAGAATTTCTTCTGTTGTGATATCCCTGTTGTCAATTAAAGCAACCGTTGCATCTATTATTTCCGAAAGATTGTGCGGGGGCATGTTTGTGGCCATCCCGACGGCAATACCGGAAGCTCCGTTGACAAGCAGGTTCGGAATCCTTGTTGGCAGAACAACAGGTTCTGAAAGGGAATCATCGAAATTAGGCTGAAAATCGACTGTTTCTTTTTCAATATCGGAGAGCATCTCTTCAGCTACCTTTCTGAGCCTTGCTTCTGTGTACCTCATAGCGGCAGGGCTGTCACCATCGATTGAACCAAAGTTGCCCTGACCATCGACAAGCGGATACCGTAAGGACCATTCCTGGGCCATTCTCACCATTGCCTCGTAAACTGATGAATCACCATGAGGATGATACTTACCAAGCACCTCTCCTACAATTCTAGCCGATTTCTTATAAGGTCTGTTAGAAAGAACACCCAGCTCCGACATTCCATAAAGTACGCGCCGGTGCACGGGCTTCAGTCCATCCCTGACATCCGGCAGTGCCCTCGACACAATTACCGACATTGAATAGTCGATATATGCCGATTTCATTTCTTCCTCTATGTTAACCTGGACAACCCTTTCTCTCTCTGACATAAAAAATTATGAATTAAACAGATATGATTGATGTGTATTCTGATGATCCGATTGCGAAATTAGTTATAATTATGTTAATTTTGCAGTTTAAGTCGGGTACTTTTTAACACCAATTGTTTATAAATGGGCACGGAAATTGCCATATATAATGTTGTAATAAATTTAACTTTGATTTTATTTTGAAACGACCTTTTGTCCGAATATACTGACAGATTGGCTTTCAGACATTAACAGGAGAATAAAAAATGGATTCACAATTTTCACAAAGAGTAAAAGATATTCTGGGATACAGCAAGGAGGAGGCTATACGGCTGGGTAACAGTCATATAAGTCCTGAACACCTGTTTCTTGGAATACTCAGGGATGGTGAGGGCGTTGCTGTGGAAATCCTCCTGAACCAGGGCATTGATCTTCTTGTTCTTAAGGGATCACTGGAAAAAAGCATCAGAGTCGACAGCCCTGTTTCGGTTGCTGATAATGAGGTAATACCGTTGCTGAGAAGCACTGAAAGAATACTTAAGCTGGTTTATCTTGAAGCAAAATCTTTAAAGAGCAATACGATTGATTCAGAGCACCTGCTTCTGGCAATCCTAAAGGATGAAAACACCTTAGTAACCAGGTTCTTATCAGAACTGGATGTTGACTATCAATCAGTCAGGAAGGCTGTAGAAGCTGGTTCCCCAAGTGCCAAGGCTGATTTTCCCAGGGAAGAGGACGATGAAGGCCAGATGTTCAGCAGCGGTCCGGGCAAAGGCCAGTCATCTTCCACATCCAAGCCGTCATCAGATACCCCGGTCCTCGATAATTTCGGGATCGACCTTACAAAAGCTGCTGAGGAAGGCCGCCTCGATCCGGTCGTGGGACGAGAAAGGGAGATTGAAAGGCTTGCACAGATCCTTTCAAGAAGGAAAAAGAATAATCCGGTACTCATAGGGGAACCTGGTGTCGGGAAATCAGCTATTGCTGAGGGACTTGCATTGCGCATAACCAAAAAGAACGTTTCACGGGTGCTGTTCAATAAAAGGGTTGTAGCGCTTGATCTCGCTTCAATTGTTGCAGGGACAAAGTACCGCGGACAGTTTGAGGAAAGGATGAAGGCCATACTGAATGAACTGTCGAAGAACGACAACATCATTCTGTTCATCGATGAGATCCATACTATTGTAGGCGCAGGCGGTGCAACCGGATCACTTGATGCTGCGAACATGCTCAAACCGGCTCTGGCAAGAGGCGAGATACAGTGCATTGGGGCCACAACACTCGATGAGTATCGCCAGCATATTGAAAAGGACGGAGCGCTTGAAAGGAGGTTCCAGAAAGTCCTGGTTGAGCCGACAACGATAGAGGAAACCATTCATATCCTGCATAATATAAAGGAGAGATATGAAGAGCATCATAATGTAATTTATACAGATGAGGCAATCGAGGCATGCGTTAAGCTTACCAACCGATATATATCTGACAGGCACCTGCCTGACAAGGCCATAGATGCCCTCGATGAATCCGGATCAAGGGTTCACATCTCCAACATAGTCGTTCCAGAGAAGATCCTATCACTTGAAAAACAGCTGGATGATACAAAAAAGGAAAAGATGATGGCAGTCAAGAATCAGAGCTTTGAAAAGGCTGCCAGCTTCCGCGACAGGGAGAAAGACCTCATGGACATGATCGAGCTGGAAAAGAAAAAATGGGAAAAAGAGCTCGCTGTGAACCGTGAGACTGTAGATGCCGATAAGGTGGCCGAAGTGGTTGCCATGATGACCGGTGTTCCTGTTCAGAGGATCGCACAGACCGAAGGCACAAGGCTTCTAAAGATGGCCGATGAGATGAAGGGAAGCGTTGTCGGTCAGGATGAAGCGATCCAGAAAGTGGTTAAATCCATACAGAGGAACAGGGCCGGACTCAAGGATCCCAATAAACCTATCGGAACATTCATTTTCCTTGGTCCTACAGGTGTCGGGAAAACGCAGCTTGCGAAAGTCCTGGCCAAATTCCTGTTCGACACTACAGATAATCTGGTCAGGATTGACATGAGCGAATACATGGAGAAGTTCTCTGTCTCCAGGCTTGTCGGAGCTCCTCCGGGATATGTCGGTTATGAGGAGGGCGGACAGCTTACCGAGAAGGTAAGAAGAAAACCATATTCAGTCGTTCTTCTCGATGAGATCGAAAAAGCACACCCTGATGTATTCCATATACTTCTCCAGGTGCTTGATGAAGGACAACTGACTGACAGCCTCGGAAGAAGGGTTGATTTCAGGAATACGATCGTCATACTTACATCGAATATCGGAACAAGGCAGATTTCTGAGTTCGGCCATGGGATCGGATTCGATACAAATGCAAAGAAAGCTTCAAGGGATGAGCAGACCAAGAGCATTCTCCAGAAAGCACTTCAGAAAACATTTGCACCGGAATTCCTTAACAGGATCGACGATGTGATAATGTTCAACTCTCTGGGCAAGGAAGAGATCAATAAGATCATCGATCTTGAGCTCAAGGGATTATACGACAGGGTCAAATCACTCGGCTATCAGCTCAAGATCTCAAATCAGGCAAGGGATTTCATAGCCGAAAGAGGGTTTGATGCCAACTACGGCGCAAGGCCGCTTAAACGGGCAATTCAGAAATATCTTGAAGATCCGATGGCTGAGGTTCTGATAAAAGCTGATCTTAAAGATGGCGATACAATTTATGTCTCCTTAAACAATGTAAAGTCAGAGATCAAGATAAAGATCCTCAAGAAGAAACTTATGCAGCAGCCGCCGGCTGAAGTCGGTTAAAGAGGCCTGCCGTAAAGATCAAATTCCCGGGCTTCTGTGATCAACAGATTATAGAAGTTTCCGGGATTTAATTTATATTCTCCTCTTACCAGGATCTCCTGGTCAACTTCAGGGCTGTCAAACTCACTCCTCCCTGAAAAAAAATCCCCTTCCTTCCTGTCGATAATGACTTTCATTATTTTACCGGTTTTAGCGGCATTCAATTCAGCTGAGATCACCTGTTGGATTGCCATAAGCTCCGATACCCTTTTTCCTTTGGCTCTTTCTGAAACATTATCCCTGTAATTCTCCCAGGAATAAGTTCCCTCCTCATGAGAATAAGGAAAAACCCCGAGCCTGTCAAACCTGAATTCAGAAACAAAGTCCCTGAGTTCCCTGTATTCCTTGTAAGTTTCACCCGGATGTCCCGCAATCAGAGTTGTCCGGATTGCCGCGCCGGGAATCTCTTCCCTGAGAGTCTGAAGGATCTGCCTTGTCTCCTTTCCGTTGTGAGAGCGCCTCATCAGGATTAATATCCTGTCTGAGATATGTTGTATCGGAATGTCAATATAACTGCAGATCCTGGTATTATCCCGGATCAGGGGTATCAGATCCATCGGGAAATTGGCAGGGTACAGGTAATGAAACCTTATCCATTCAAGGGAACTGATCTTCAGCAGTTCGGACACAAGTTCACACAGCATCTGCTTTCCGTAAAGATCGATCCCATAATAGCATAGATCCTGTGCGATCAGGATCAGTTCCCTGACTCCCCTGTCTGCCAGATAGTCTGCTTCGGATACAAGATCTTCGACAGGTCGTGAAATATATTTACCTCTTATGCCGGGAATTGCACAGAATGCGCAGCTCCGGTCACAGCCTTCGGAAACCTTCAGATAAGCATAATGTCCGGGACCGGTAAGGACCCTTTTGTTGGAAGGGCTTTTATCCGGCTTGATCCCAAGTTCCAGGAGGATCTCATTTATGTCGTTGACCCCGAAATACCTGCTCACCTCGGGTATCTCACTTTTGAGTGCGTCCATGTAACGTTCGGAAAGGCATCCCATGACATAAAGGTTCTTAATACTCCCTGACCGGCTCGCTCTGATAAAGCGCATTATGGTATCGATACTCTCTTCCTTGGCATCATTGATAAACCCGCAGGTGTTGATTATCACAGTGTTGGCATTATAGTCACCATGATCGTGGACAACAGAGTAACCCCCCGCCTCTATCTGATGCAGAAGTTTTTCTGAATCAACTGTATTCTTGGAACAGCCGAGAGTGACGATATTGATTTTTTTATTTCGTCGGCCTCGCCCCAATCCCACTCCGGGTGAGAGAGGGGCTTTAAATCCTCCCCCGCTCCCTGAGTGCGCGGGGGATAAGAGGGGGTGAGGTATTTGGAAAGTCATAGGCTCTAAGCAGTAAATAAAGAATCCACAAACTCATAGGGATTGAAGATTTGCAGATCGTTCAGTTTCTCCCCGAGACCGATATATTTGACTGGTATTTTGAACTGGTCAGATATCCCGATTACAACGCCACCTTTTGCTGTGCCGTCAAGTTTTGTGACAGCGATGGATGTGACATTTGTAGCGGCTGTGAACTGTTTGGCCTGTTCGAAGGCATTCTGCCCTGTGGAGCCGTCAAGAACAAGCAGAACCTCATGAGGTGCCTCAGGTATGACCTTTTCAATTACCCTCTTTATTTTCGAAAGCTCGGCCATCAGGTTGGCTTTGTTATGAAGCCTGCCAGCTGTATCGATGATAACGACATCATACTTTCCTGCAACAGCGGATTTGACCGAGTCAAAGGCAACTGAAGCGGGATCGGATCCCATCTGCTGTTTTACCACCGGCACCCCTGCCCTGTCGGCCCATATCTGAAGCTGGTCAATCGCTGCCGCCCTGAAGGTATCAGCTGCGCCCAGCAGCACCTTCCTGCCTGCATTCTTGTACTGGTGCGCAATTTTAGCGATAGTCGTAGTCTTACCCGAACCGTTCACACCTACTACCATTATCACGTAGGGAGTGGAAACCAGTGGATCGGAAAAATCACCTGCTGGAGCTGTACTGTCCTTTTCAAGAAGTGAAACTATCTCTTCTCTCAGAATTTTGTTCAGTTCACTGGTATTCAGATATTTATCC
>JAUZNW010000119.1 GCA_030706785.1 Bacteroidota bacterium
TGATCAAAGTTCATAATCAACTGGTATGAATCCCAGAGTAAGTTCCGGACTCTTAAACGGTGCAAGCACCGGGGGCCGAACCGCCTGCTGGCGGTGAGCCCGGCGAAGCCAATTTAACTTAGCTTCTCGTCCGCCGTCCGCGTGTCGCCGAAGCTTCAGCGGAGGCACAAGCTTTACGCGAGGGCGGATTGGATAAAAAATAATAGTTCCGGAGGGCTGGGAATGGGCTTAAATAAGATATTTACAATATGTTATATAATTGATCGTCAATATGATGAAGATAATAGTTAACGTGCAATTAATATGTAGATAATTGGTTTTGCTAACTGACTTGCCCTGCATTGTATGGCTGCCGACTTATGTGCAGAAAAAATCATTTATTTTCAATCCTAATCATGTTTCTGATTATTTCCCATCATCTTTGCATAGTAAGCTTCTTCCCCGGTTCTTTCTAATTCACCAATTGTGTGATTCATTGTTGAAACAGCATACTCCTTCTGTTTTTGGAAGTGAATGAACATTGCTGCTAAGTTCACTGCCACTTCAGTTCCTTTTAGGTTTCTGAAGATCACGGTAATAAGCATCTTCCAATAATAAAATCCAGTCATTGAGTTAAAACCTGCCTTATTACAAACCCTAAAAAATGAACGCATATAATTAAGCCATCTCTTTAAATTTGGAGTATGTTTATAATTGGGTCTGATATTCAAGCCGGTAAAAACAATCCGCTTATAATAATTCGAAGGTTCGTAAATGGCATTGATAATCCGAATAAAATTCTTAAAGATCTCCTTACGTGGAATTAAAGTTTTGAAGTTCAAACCACCCGTTGTCTGGTCAATATCGCTTTCACCTATTGATCGGGACGCCTCATGAAACAATCTGCCTTCAGATGCAAGACGGCGGGTTAATTGAGTATTTGGCAGTGCGTAAAGGAGACTAATCATTGCCATGCATATTCCGGATTTCTGGATAGAATCGATCATATTATCAGCAATCTGTTTGCTTTCGCTGTCGAAACCAATAATATATCCTCCATTACTCACAATGCCATACGATAAGAGTTTTCTTACAGCATCTTCGATTGGTTTATTTACATTCTGGATTTTCCTGTTCAGTTTTAGAGTATCATTTTCCGGTGTTTCAATACCAAGAAACACATAACGGAAATCAACATCTTTCATTAACTGAAGCAATTCATCGTCATCGGTCAGGTCAATAGAGGCTTCGGTAGCAAAATAAAACGGATACCCGTGGTTTTGAGACCATGTTTTTAATTCACGCAAGAGGTCTTTAGCCTTCTTTTTATTACCGATGAAGTTATCATCGACTATATCAATATGGCCACGGTAACCTAAATCGTAAAGGCATTGCAGTTCTTTGATCACCTGCCCGTTAGACTTAAATCTGGGTATTCGGCCATATAGCTCAATGATATCGCAGAATTCGCAATTGAAGGGACATCCCCTGGTAAATTGAAGTCCGATCATAAGATAATTCCGGAAATTGATCAGGTCATATCTGGGTACGACAGCTTTCAGCATATTGGCCTTCCCCTCAGAGTAATATCTCCCGCTTTTTGTCCCCTTCTGTAAATCTTTCAAGAACATGGGAATGGTGATCTCACCTTCACCCAGGACTAAAAAATCGGCCTCAAGGTAAACCTCTGGCTGTGAAGTCGGATCAGGACCACCAATCACAACAATGCGATCAAGATTATGTGCCCGCCGGATAAAATTGAGCATACTTTTCTGTTGAGAAAGCATTCCCCCTGTACAGACAATATCAGCCCATTTCAAATGGTCATCTGGCAAAGGTTCAACGTTCTCGTCAATCAACCTGAGTATCCAATGTTGGGGAAGAAGTGCAGCTACCGTCAGCAATCCAAGAGGGGCAGCCGGGTATTTTGCTCCAACCATGTAACATACTTCCTGGTAATTCCAGAAACTAAATCCTGAAAATTTTGTTTGTACAAGAAGACATTTGGTATGCCCACCATACAAATCCTTCATCTATATCCCTTATCACTAATAGTAATGCAAAGATAATCGAAAATCAAAAACCATAAGTAGTGTATATATCATTGATTTTGAAGTATTTAAACAATAGATATGTCATTGAAGAAAAAAGAGACCGCGATTAATTTTTCACGTTAGTACTCATTTATTCGGGCACAAAACTTAATTAGGCTTTAATTAATTGTATCGAAAAAGTGTCATATTTCAGGAGTTCCGGCGTTGATTTTGAGTACCTGTTAAAAAAGAAACCGCCTGAAATCATTGATTTTAAGCGGTTGTGAAAAAAATGAGATCTTATTTTGCTCCCCAGGCTGGGCTCGAACCAGCGACCCTCTGATTAACAGTCAGATGCTCTGACCAACTGAGCTACTGAGGAATTATAATTTATCCGGATTATTTTAGCGTGCCAAAAGTAACTGCTTTTAATGAATTAAGCAATATCTTTAAATAAAAAATTGAGCATGATGAGGATTCTCGGGATCGGCAACGCTCTTGTAGATGTATTGACCATTGTCGGCAGTGAAGAGATTTTAAAGAAGTTCGACCTGCCCAAAGGCAGCATGCAGCTTGTAGACAGGGATAAATCTGATCTCGTTAAATCAGGAACTCTGCATTGCCGCAGGATCCTCACCGCCGGGGGTTCAGCAGCCAATACCATACACGGATTATCAATGCTGGGGATTCAGAGCGGATTCATCGGATCAATCGGAAAGGACGAAACAGGTGATTTCTTTGAAAAAGAGATGAAGGACGCAGGTGTCAATACATTCCTTATCAGAAGGGATTCAGTCACAGGAACTGCGGTAGCTCTTATCACTCCTGATTCCGAAAGAACCTTTGCAACCCATCTTGGAGCCGCAGTGGAAATCGCTGCAGATGATCTGAAGCCTGCGATGTTTGAGGATTATGATATCCTTTATTTTGAGGGTTATCTTATAAATGATTACAGGCTGGTCGATTCAGCCTGCAGAATGGCTAAAGAAAAAGGCATGCTGGTCTCAATGGATCTTTCCAGCTATAATGTTGTTGAAGCCAATCTGGACAATTTCAGGAAAATAGCTGAAAATTATGTAGATATTCTTTTCGCTAATGAGCTTGAAGCCAGGGCTTTCACGGGAACTGACCTGCACCAGGCATTAACGCATATGTCTTCCTTTTCTGAAGTTGTCATTCTGAAGGTGGGACCCGAAGGTTCGATACTCAAGAAGGGAGAGGAAGTAATTAAAGTAAGCGCTCTTCCTGTGAGATGTAAAGATACTACCGGTGCAGGTGACCTGTATGCAGCAGGCTTCCTGTATGGATTTGCGATGGGATTGAATCTTGAAAAATGCGGAAAGATCGGTTCGCTTATGGCTGGGAAGGTTATAGAGAATATCGGAGCAAGAATGAATGCCAGAAAATTTGCAGAAATTAAAAAGAGCATAAGCAGAATCATCAGAGAAAATTGAAAACTTTATGACAGCTTTTGTGTGGCATATTATTTGTACAATCTAAAAGTATAAAAATGAAGGCTATGAAAAGATTTAATATACACAATAAAAAGGGTCTGTTCCTTGCACTCGGATTCTTATTGATTTTTCTTAACGGATATTCCCAGGAAAAGAAAATATCCGAAAAGCAACTAACGAGACAGGAAAAGAAAGAAGCCAGAAAAGCTGAGCTTCAGGCGAATTTTGCCATCCTTGATTCCCTTCTGAAAAGAAGAACTTTCGTTCTGCAGGCTGACTATCTTGAAGATAAATACGGAGACCAGGTACCCGTCCCGTCAATGATAAATTTTATTATGGTAAATGAGAATAACGGAGTTCTGCAGACGGGGAATAATCAGGTCCTGGGTTATAACGGAGTCGGAGGTGTAACTGCTGAAGGAACTTTGAGCAAGTGGGAAGTGAGTAAAAACTTCAAAAGCCTTAGTTTCACGATACGTTTCGACATCCAGACTGAACTTGGAATGTATGATGTTCTGATGACGGTTGATGCTGACAACCATGCCAGGGCAACAATAACCGGTATGTGGCCCGGTAAGCTCATTTACAATGGCCATATTAACACACTGAACCGTTCAGGAGTGTTCAAGGGTCAGAAGACAGTCTAAAGTAAGAATTCTTCTGCCGGATCTATAAAATCGTTACTGACTTAGAACTTCTTCCTGCCTTGTAGCCGCTTATTCCATAATAGACGATAAAGGCGAAGCAGATCAGAGGTACTATAAAACCCAGCGCCATTCTTGAAACGTCTGCTATTCGCCCCATGATCACCGGGACAATGGCTCCACCTACAATAGCCATCACAAGAAATGAAGATGCCTTTTTAGTAAGTAGACCTAAATCCTTGATCCCAAGAGCGAAAATCGTAGGGAACATTACAGATTCGAAAAAATAGGTTGTGAAAAGGGCAATGACTGATACCAGTCCAAGACCCGCAACAACAAGACTCATGGTGATAACGTTCATCATTGCATAAAATGCCAGAAGCCTGTTTGGACGAACTAAACGCATGAATATCGTGCTCCCTGAAAACCGGCCAAGCCAGAACAATCCGAATCCTCCGAATGCAAGTATCCTTGAAGCCTGAAGATTTGATATAGAGGGAAGTTCCTCAGTTACATAATTTATAAAAAAGCTGTTAATGCCGGTCTGGGCAGCGACGTAAAGGAACTGAGCTATCACTGCAAGAACAAAATGGGGATATTTCAGAAGATCCCTGAGACTACCGGTATTTTCTGATGCGCCATTCTCTTTTTCAGCAATCTCCTCTTTAACCGGCGGGAAAGTAGTCCTCCAGAACATTATGGCAACGACCAGTACCAGTGTGCCTATCAGCATATAGGGAAGGGCTATTGAAGCAAACCTGTTCCCGTTATCTTTTCCTGAAAATATCAGCACTCCGCCAACCAGCGGGCCTGCGATCCAGCCAAGTCCATTAAAGGACTGAGAGAAATTTATCCTTCTGGCACCCGATTCGGGCGGACCCAGCACAGTGGTGTATGGATTTGCTGCGGTTTCCAGGCATGTCAATCCGCAGGCAATGACAAAAAGGCAGAGAAGGAAGCTGCCGAAGGTCTGGATGAAGGTAGCGGGGAACATAAGGAAAGCTCCGCCTGCAAATAGAAGAAGCCCGAAGATTATACCTTTTTTGTAGCCTACCTTTTGCATAAGCAATCCTGCAGGAAGCGCCATCAGAAAATAACCGCCATAAAAGACGAATTGAAGTAAAGCTGATTTTGCTTTAGACATATTAAGCAATTCCTGAAAGTGCTTGTTCAGCACGTCAATGCATCCGTGTGCAAAGCCCCATAGAAAGAAGAGGCTCGTTACAAGGATAAACGGGATCAGAAATCCCTGATATACAAATTTTTGTTTGTTATCTTCAGAAAGCGGACCATTGTTCATACACAGCTATTGTTTAGGCAATACAATACAATGCCAATTAATGATTTTAACGATAGTATCGGAATACCTGAGAATCTGGCTACAATTTATGGATATTGAGACCACCGCTGATCTCGAAGACCATTCCTGTTGAAAAATCCCAGTCCCCGCGCGCAACAGATGCCACAGCCTTTCCGATATCATCAGGCAATCCCCACCTGCTCTGGGGGACAAACCCCTCATTTATCATTTTGTTGTACTTGTCCTTAACCTTCAGGGTCATGTCAGTCTTGATGATCCCGGGGCGCACCTCGCAAACAAGGATGCCTTCCTTCGACAGCCTGTCGGCAAAAATTGTCGATGCCATGCTCAATCCGGCTTTTGAGACGCAGTATTCAGCACGGTTTACCGAGGACAGGACAGCTGAAACTGATGTTATAAAAACGATAACAGGTCTGTAGGGAGAAATCTGGTCCTTCATCCAAATCATTTCCCTGGCGATTTTCTGGGCGAGAAATATGGGACCTTTCAGGTTGATATTAAGGACTCTGTCATAGCTCTCTTCAGTCATCTCAAGAAGATCGTTCTTCTGGAGCGGGGCAACGCCGGCATTATTAACAAGGAAATCAATACGGCCGTATCTTTCAAGGATATCGGATACAACTTCACCGTGACATTTAGCACATGCCACATCAAGGCCTATCGGAAAAAACTGGGCACCCTTTTTCTCTACTTCCGGTCCGAGGATCTCCATACCTTCGCTGTCAACCGAACGTGCTATTGCAGCAATATCATAACCCTCACCTGCCAGTGCAACCGCAACCGACCTTCCTATCCCTCTGCTGGCCCCGGTTATGACAGCAACAGGTTTCCCGTTCATGAGAAAAGAGTAGTTTCAGGTTTGTTAGTGGCGGTAAAGGTAATAATTTGTGTGATACGGTCAACTCCCGGGCAGATTATCTTTGATATAATCTTTCCAGACCTCCTCAAACCAAAGGTTCTGCAAAGGTATTTCCCTGACTTTCATAAGGTTGGTTTTAACCTCACCTTCAGTATATCTGATCTCGAGTATATCTTTCTCAATATCCCTGTCATAATTGCACAATTCAAAATCCATGTCTGAGATTTCTGCACAGGTAACAATATATGACCCCCTGCTCCTCCCTCCCTCGCGGATATAGGTTTCAACAGCTTTAAGGTAGATATAATGAGTGAAACAGTGATCCCTGAGTATAAAGCAATCTGCCAGCTCTTTCACTGATCCGGCACCAATATGATCGTTCAGCCTCAGGAGCAGATCATATGCTTCGGAAGCAGCCTGTTCTGATCTCTTCAGGTTCCTGATAATATTGGCTGCCCAGGACATTCTTTTTCTGATATCGGAAAGAAACCTTTCATTCTGCCCCGATTTTCCTGAAGTAAGCCATTTATCAGCAAGCTTAAGCTCTTCATTTAATAGGAAGCTGACTTCATTCAGGAAATCCTGGTTCCCTGCGTCCTGCGCCCTGTGCCTTGCAGCAATATACTGTGCAGCCCTGAAACTGCCGACCTGCCCGGAGTTAAGAGCTGATCCTCCCGGGCGATATACACCATGTGCGCCATTAACCTCGCCGACAGGGAAAAGATTCCTGAGGTCGGATTCCCACCAGATATTTCCTTTCAGCCCGCCGTTGTTGTGCTGGACACAAACAGCAACTTCGAGAGGCTCTTTCGCAAGATCGATTCCATGCTCCTGGAAAAGCTGAAGGGCAGGCTTGTTCATCGCTTCCAGCCTCTCAAGTGGAGTCAGTTTCATGGCACCCGATTTTTCAAGGTATTCCCTGACAACAGGATCAAGCAATTCCGGCCTGAAAATATAAGCAGATTCCCATCCGGGATTATTCCTGTAATCTACATAGACTCTTCGCCCTCTTTCAACTGTCTCCCTGAAAACCAGTAAGTCGATAAGTGAAGAACCGTGGTCTTTAATCTTTTGTGAATCGAATGGCCACTGATATCCTTTAAGGAATATTGCCCTGGTAAGGCTTGTATAATCTGGGAAAGACTCATTTAAAAAATCCCTTTTATTCCGGCCCTCCCTGTCTGTCGAAAAATACCCCGGGACCACCTGCTGATAGCTTCCCGAGAGATTCCATCTGAATTTAAGTGAAGCGATACCGAATTGGGATTCCGTAAGGTTATGTCCTGTCGCTCCCGCCCTGAAAGCCATTCCTGTCGATCCTTTCTGGGTTTCCGGATATACACTGGACTCGTAGATCCCACCGGGACCTCCTGTGCCGAGAATAATATTCACAGCATTTATAAGAACAAATGCCTGAGTGGCATCCTTTTCTTCTGTATTGATTGCAAGGGCTCCTGTAACTTTCGATCCTGTCTTGTCAGTAAAGAGTGTAACCACCTGGTGTCTGTCGAGGATCCTGATCCCTCTCCGTCTGACCTCATCTGCAAGCTTGCTGAACATCAGTTTAGAGGTATAAGGTCCGGCCGAGGTACCCCTGGCTCGCGGATCATGATCGGTCTTATAACCGGGGAAAGCGCCATAATCATTATGAGGAAAGGGGACTCCCAGATTCACAAGGTTCATGAACGCTCTTACAGATCCCTGTGCTTCACACAGTGCTATATCCCCGTGCATGCAATGACCGCTGAAAAGATCCTTTGCCATTTCCAGCGTTGAATCAGGCTCATCCCCTGCAAGGGACAATTTGTAGTAGGTCTGTTTATCCGATCCCGCATTGTTTGATGTGCCTCCCCCGAATTCTGCCGTAGCAATCAGAATATTATCCTGACCCATTGAATGAAGAGAGGCAGCCGCATTGAGTGATGCTGCGCCACTGCCTATCACCAGCGTATTTATGCAATAGTATGAAATATCATAATTACCGATCCTGATCTTTTTACTTTCCATCCGCAATCAGTTTTTTCAGTTCATTTCCGTATACTCGCTTGTCCCTGATAACGCATCCTGTCGGCCTCATATTAATTGAAAGCCTGGAACACCCCGAACATGAGATGCATACTTTTCCCGGATCAGCTTTTCCGTTATTCATAAGGTCAGCCGGCATGTCAGGATAGGCAAAGGAGCTTCTGCCGAAGCCAATGAATGAAGCTCCGCCGTTCTTTACGACTGCAGCAGCTACGTTGGGGGCAAATTGCCTGAGATATGACCATGCTGAGCTAACGACCATTACTTCCGGGAATTCCTTCTGCATAATTGATGTCTGGCTTATCATTCTTGCAACTCCCTCAAGAGGATGCTCTTCCGGAACCTTCTGACCGGGCACGGGCACATCGAAGGGCCTTGTTACATACGGATTGAAATATGGACTTCCCATAGTAAGGTTTATCAATTCCATTTCCTTCAGTTTAAGCTGCTCTGTAAGCATTCTCGGCTCCGTAAGATCAACAAGGCCGTTTCCATCAACTCCGAAACCTCCTTTGTAGAGATCAGAAATATTCAGCCGCGTGGTTATGAGCATACCGGGCACTTCGTCTCTAATCCAGTCAATGGTTTCCAGCAAAAACCTGAACCTTTTAGATGTTTCCTCTCCTCCGAATACACTTTCTTTTCTTTCCTTCGAAGCAAGCAGGTCAACAATCAGATACCCGTGACAGGCTTTAAGGTCAATTGCATTGAAACCTGAGCGGGCTGCTAACCTGGATGCATTTACAAACTGTTCCTGTATCCTCTTCAGATCATCGTCTGTGAGAACATAAGGGAGAGTTTTATCAAGAACCGGATTAATAGCAGCAACCTGTGGCTTTGGTTTTCCTTCTGGCCTGCTGTAACGGCCTGAATGTGTAAGCTGAACCACAAGGAGGGGATTAAAACCATTTCTGGCAGCTGTTCTCCTCACCTTATCATTTAAAAATGAGAATTTATCTGAATTATTCTTGGTTATCCACAGCTGCCTGGGATTTGACCTGCCGTTCCCAGTGACAGCAACAGCTTCATACCAGATCATTCCGCTGCCACCGGTAGCATACCTGAGATACCTGCGTTCCGTCATCTCCGACGGTGATCCGTTGTATTCCGCATCATATCCTTCCATGGGCTGGACCACGAGCCTGTTCTGGATCCTGAAACCTGCCAGAGATAAAGGCTCCAGCAGAGGACTTATATCTTCGCTTAATGGCAGGTCAAGACCAAGATCTTTCGACTTACGGATCAGGTCCTGAAATGTTTTGTATTTGAACCGTTCGTGCATAAAAACTATATTACCGCTCTCGGGCTAATCCAGGTATGCCTCAACAAGGCATTAAAATAGTAGTTCGCAAGCCTGGCAAAAATTAATGTTTTTACCAGCATTTTCGGGATAAAGAAAAGTATTATTCCGATTATCGCTGTTAAAGCGCCTGTAATCAGATTATTGATCACCAGGAAAATCTGTGCTGAAATGCGTTTGATCCCATTAAAATATCTGGAAATATAGACATGTCTGGAAATATTGACTTCGGTTTTGGTAAGAGACGAGGTTTTATTGTCGATCCTTGAACTGCCGCCATGACTGTGTTCAATCGTTACATCTTTAATAAATGCAATTTTCCCACCGGCATTTGTAATTCTCCTGCACAGGTCAACATCCTCGAAGTACATCCAGTATCCCTCATAGAATCCACCAGCCTTTTCGTAAAGTTCTTTTTTTATCAGCATCACTGATCCGGAAACCCAGTCAGGGAATGTAACCGGAGAATCACCAAAGTGTCCTGCTGATCCAGTGCTGAAGATTCTGAGGGCTGATCGCTGGAAGCCGGTAAGATTTAGAAGATTCGGAAACTGCCCTGTTGCTTTCATTTCCTTTCCGGCTTCATTTACCTGCCTGCAGGAAATTATTGAGTATTCTGGATTCTTGCGTTCAGATTCCAGTAGTCTTTCAACAGCCTCTTCAGTTACAATAGTGTCGGGATTTAATAACAGGAGATATTCTCCCTTTGCGTATTTGCTTCCAAGGTTATTTCCGTTTGCAAAACCCCCGTTGACCTGATTATGAATGAAGCTGAATCCTTTGAATCGATCCTCAATCTCATCAATCCTGCCATTACCTGAATTGTTGTCAACTACTATCACTTCATAACTGAATCTTTTTCCTGCAAAAGAACTCAACGAATCGAGACATTTGATAAGCCTGTCCCATCCCTTGTAACTGACTATAATTACTGAAATATCAGTCATTTATCATCACAATCTTTTTCAACTTATTCAACCTTTTCAACCTATTCAACTCCTTCAACATTTTCTTCTTCTTCCTCGTCCATCCATTCATACACAGGCTCCTGTGGTCCCTCATTCCTGTACCAGATAGCCAGAATAATCCCTGAAATAAAACCAAGCATGTGTGATTCCCATGATACGTTCTTATAAACCCCCGGGAACAGGCCCCAGACCATCGAACCGTACAGGAAAACGATAAGGAGTGAAAGTGCAACCAGCCTGTAATACCTCCTGATTATCCCGCTGAAGAAAAGAAATGAAGTAAGTCCGTAAACAAGCCCGCTTGCTCCGATATGCCAGGCTTGCCTGCCTGCTATCCATACAAAGAGGCCTGTCAGAAAATAAGTCCACAAAGAGACTTTAACTGCTATTTCGGAATAAAAGTAGAAAAGTGCAGTGCCCAGGAAAAAGAGCGGAAGTGAATTATTGAAAAGATGACCGAATCCCGAGTGAATGAGCGGCGAAAAAATAATTCCCGGGAGTCCCCTGACAGTAAGCGGGAATATTCCATATCCTGATAAATCCAGGTTAAATAAGACCTCGACTATTTTTACCAGCCACATAATAAATACAAAGATTCCGGGGATCATCATGCTGAGCAGGATCTTCTTCCTGAAAAAGGCAGCCTCATCCTTGTTATCTCTTCCGGGATCTGACATAAAATGTTATGCGGTTTTGCAGTTATATTGAAGCTAAATCGAAGATCCAGGTTATAATGCTGTGATGACTATGGTGAAGATCCGGGTTAAGCATTATTGTCAGGTTCTGCAAGTTAACTTTGCAAAGGCCA
>JAUZNW010000012.1 GCA_030706785.1 Bacteroidota bacterium
ATAAATATTACAGATTTTGAGTGCATTACTTCCTGTCTAAGCTTGTCTAAAAGAGCTAATTACAATCCAGGATTACCAGGAGGTCAAAGAACTGGATTATATATAGTTGAAAATCAATTATATTTAAGTGGACACTAATTAAAATAGTTGTTAATTCATTAGCGGAATATTCTATGTTTGACAATTAAATCGTGCTAAAATGAAAACAATCAGGAATTTTGAAGAATTGGGTATTTAGCGAAGGATCAAAGCTCAACGGTTAATAAAAGGAAACAGTTCTTTGATTAAATACCTTACCACCCAATCAACTAACCAGTAAACCAGTTAACCAAAAATAATTATCTTTAAATTGTTCATAAGCTGAACAGAGACACGTGGAACCAATTCTGAAAGCAGTATCCCTTCTAAAGAGGTATGGTGACGTTACAGCCGTCAATAACATTTCCTTCGAGATTCACCGGGGTGAGATTTTTGGATTCCTGGGCCCCAACGGGGCCGGCAAGACCACAACAATAAAGATGATGAGCGGTCTTCTTAAACCTGATAACGGGAAAATCATTATCAATTGCGAAAATCATGGTAAATCAATAGGCATCTGTCCGCAGCACATTGTGATCTGGGAAAACCTGACCTGCCTTGAACAGATCAGGTTCATGGGGAAAATGTATAATATGAAGCCTGCCAGTATAAAAGTGAAAGGAGAGGAGCTGCTTGAGGTCCTTGGGTTAACAGGTGCGAGGAACAGGCTTGCAAAAAAATTATCGGGCGGGATGCAGAGAAGGCTGAATATCGCTCTGGCCCTGATCCACTCACCCGAAATAGTATTCCTCGATGAGCCCCAGGCAGGGCTCGATCCACAGAGCAGGGTAATGGTCCGTGACTACATAAGGTCGATAAAGGAAAAAACTACTGTAGTTCTGACAACTCACGATATGGAGGAGGCCGAAAAGTTATCCGACAGGATATGTATTATCGATAAAGGTAAACTTCTGGTTACCGGCACCAGGGATGAACTGAAACGGATGTCAGGATACGAGGATGTGATCGAAATTGAGGTGTTGTGCGATGTTTCCAGGGAGCTGGCGCCTTTTCTCCGGCCGGAACTGATCTCAGATATGTCTGTCTCAGGCAACATCGTTTCATTCAGGGTCAGGGATCCCCAGCCGGCGCTGATGGAAATTTTAGCAGCGGTCAGAAAGCAGGATCTTAAGATAATCAGCCTGCAGCTCAGGAAAACAAGCCTTGAGGACATATTCATTAACATGACCGGAAGGAGCATAAGGGAATGAAAACAACTGCATGCTTTATAAAAACTCTGAGAGAGAATCTCCGCGACTGGAAAATACTGATACTTGTCCTTGTGTTTGCTCCCTTTTTTATTTACCTGATGTATATGTATATGGGAGGGGAACGCTCTTCGGTTCACAGGATTGTCGTAATTAACAATGATGAAAAGGGTCCCTACGCCGGGGAACTGATAAAAGTATGGAGATCGCTTAATGCAGAAAATGGTAAACCTGTACTGGAAATACAGGTTGTTTCCGATTCTACAACCGCCAAGCGGATGGTAATGAATAAGGATGCAGACTTATACGTTTCAATACCAGATGATTTTTCTGACTCTTTTGACAGGTTTCTTGCAAACCGTAATGGATTGATATCGCCCATTACAAGCTATGGAGACAGGTCTAATGTGAAATATATCTCTGCTGCATCATTTGTCGATTACACGACCTATTCCTATATAAGCCTCAGGACCGGTATCCGGGTTCCGGTAAATATTAAATACGAGTTCTCTGGAAGGAGCATGATTCTTAGCGAATTTGACCTCTACGTTCCGGCTTTACTGGTGCTGTCAATAATTATGATGCTTTTCTCTGCCGGGGCTTCCATTGTGAGGGAAGTTGAGAAAGATACGATAACACGGCTTTCACTGTCGTACCTGAGATCATCGCAATTCATGGCTGCGCTAAGCCTGAATCAGGTTATTATCGGGATATTATGCCTGTTACTCACACTTCTGTCAGCTTTTTCGGTAGGTTACAGGACATCAGGTTCGATACCGCTATTGCTGGTTGCAGGAGCCCTGACCTGTTTTTCGGTCATCAGCATCAGCATAATAACTGCAAGCTTCATCAGGACAATGTTCGGACTACTTACACTTGGCTGCTTCCCGTTCTTCATCCTGATGTTTTTTTCCGACTGCTTCATGCCATTACCGAAAATCAATCTTTTCAGCATTGCGGGAAATCAATTATACCTGAATGATATTCTGCCGACGGCAACAGCAACACGGGCGTTCAATAAAATACTTAATTATGATGCCGGCTTTTCGGATGTTTTATTCGAGCTTACATGGATATTGCTCCTGTCGATATTATATTTTTGGATAGGCACCCGGTTTTTCAGAAAGAAGTATCAGTATTGAATTTCTTAGCCCTCCGCTCTCCGCTCTTCGCTTTCAGTACCCTGCTGCCTGTCCGTCCTTTCTGGATTCGGATGCGCCGTACCAAACCTTGTTCTTGTCATCCCACATGATAGCCTGGTAGCCTCCATAACCACCAAGGTTCCACTCTATCCTGTGGCCCATTGAGAGCAGTTTCT
The DNA here is from genome assembly GCA_030706785.1 of Bacteroidota bacterium. Classification (GTDB taxonomy): domain Bacteria; phylum Bacteroidota; class Bacteroidia; order Bacteroidales; family VadinHA17; genus LD21. Next base: position 2,605 of record JAUZNW010000012.1, read on the forward strand.
GGATCACTTCCCAGCGGAATCCGTTTTCAAGGTGTAGTATGCCTCCGTCAGTCATTTTCTGGCCGGTGGGCTCAGATGAAGCTGTATGATATATCCTGGGAGCATCCCCAGCTTCCTGCAGGTTCATTTTGAAATCGATAAGGTTTACTATGATCTGTGCCTGCCCCTGAGGCTGCATGTCTCCACCCATTACCCCGAAACTGATCCACGGCTTGCCATCCTTGGTGATGAAGCCGGGAATGATGGTGTGGAATGGTCTCTTTCCGGGAGCATAAGCATTTGCGTGTCCTGGATCAAGACTGAACATTTCACCCCTGTCCTGGAGGACAAACCCAAGTCCGGGCGGACACATTCCGGAGCCCATGCCTCTGTAATTGCTCTGTATAAGAGAAACCATGTTGCCATACTGGTCAGCCACAGTCAGATAGATAGTGTTTCCGGCTTCAATTTTGCCCGGATCGTAAATTTTCGCAGCCCAGTCGGGATTGATCAGTTTTCGTCTCTCAGCCGCATATTTTTTTGAAATGAGCTGTGTTACAGGAACTGTACTGAAACGCGGGTCCGCATAATATTTTGCCCTGTCCTCAAATGCGAGCTTTTTTGCTTCCGTAAAAGTATGAATGTATTCTGCTGACCCGAAGCCCATTGCCGCAATGTTAAAACCTTCAAGGATATTGAGTATCTGCAGGGTTGCAATACCCTGACCGTTTGGTGGCAATTCCCATACATCATAACCGCGGTATGAAGAGCTTACCGGTTCAACCCATTCAGATGTATGGCGGGCAAGATCGTCATAAGATAGAAATCCGCCCTGCGATCTCATAAAGGATGCTATGGTTTTTGCGATGCTTCCTCTGTAGAACTCGTTTCTTCCGCCTTTTGCAATCTTATCAAGTGTATTGGCGAGGCCGGGATTTTTAAAAATCTCGCCTTTGGCAGGTGATTTTCCGCCAGGCATATAGGTTTCCTTAATGTTCGCGAAGTTCTTTAATGCCAGGGTATTTCTGTCGAGGTAATACGCAATGACCTCTGATACCGGGAATCCGTCCCTTGCATATGTGATCGCAGGCTGTAAAATATCCTTCATCGGAATGCGCCCGAACATATCATGCATCTCGAACCAGCCGTCAACACATCCAGGAACTGATACAGGCAGTGGTCCGGTTGAAGGGATGAACTCGTATCCATTGTTTTTGAAATATTCAAGTTTCAATGATCTTGGTGATCTCCCGCTTGCATTCAGCCCATAGAGCTTTTCCTTATCAGCGCTCCAGATTATTGCAAAAAGATCCCCGCCAACACCACAACTGGTGGGCTCAACAACACCAAGCACAGCATCTGCAGCGATCGCAGCATCTATTGCGGTGCCACCCTTTTTAAGAATATCAAGTGCGACCTGGGTTGCCAGCGGCTGACTCGTGGCAGCCATCCCATTCCTGGCGATTACTTCGGAGCGTGTTGCAAAATCCCTTCCTGTTATCCTGTCCTGCCCGGACAGAATTACCGGAAATAAAACAATAGCAAATGCTGAAAATATTTTTCTCACCATCATATTCAGGTTTAAAGCAGGCACAAAGTTAAAAAAGCTGAAGCTATTTTGTCATTGCTGCGGCCTTTAAATCTTTCGGCATTTTCTCGATGGCATATCTTAATGCGGTCCTGGGCATTACTGCTTTATGCCTCATGACAAAACCGAAAACTTTCTGCTGATATGCCTGACTTGCGGCTTTCAGCATCCAGCCATAACCCTTCCTTACCATATCCTCTTCATCCATAAGGAGTGTTTCCGCAATCTCAAAAATATCATCAGGGAATAATCCCTTCCTTGCCGGAATTATAAGTGATACTGCGGATGCCCTGCGCATCCACAGGTTTTTTGATTTTGCCCATCTTTTAAGATCAGCAATCTTATCAGGATACATTTCTACCAGCGTGCCAACGGAGTGATTGCATAAGGTGTCACACGCGGCCCAGTTTCTTACATATTTATCAACCCATCGTTCAAACAACTTCATGTCGCCCGACTTATACTGCCTGTGAACGTTAAATGACCAGATACAGGCAATACCTGATTCCTCCAGGTAGCCTGATCTCCATAGCTCTTCGCATAGGTCAAAGACAACATCCTTGCTTTTGTCTGAGATGGTTTTATAATAATCTTTCGCAATCTGTTCTGTTGCAGCAGATTTAAGTCCATAGATTTTTACTTCTTCCTTGAAAAACCTTTCTCCCGAGATCCTTGTCTTTTCGTCTGCTTTCTCTTTCAGCTCACGACGGATGGAATCGATAACATTGGCCATATTTCTATTCTTCTAGCAAATTCACTTCATTAATTTTTCCTGTCTTTCTGTTCAGCCTCAGGGTCTTGATTTCAAGCGGCCTGAAAACACCCTGCCAGTTAAGTTTGACAAATTTAAGATTCACCCTTGCGGATGTTTGCTTTCTATCGGTTTCAACGCAGCGGAATATAATATCCTCATTTCCCTCAGCCAGTTTAACTGAAGAGATAACAATGTTTTCCGCATCGGTTTCCAGTAAGGAATCCGCTTTCGGAAGCTTGCCGCCATGGATACCCTGGTAAATTAGTACCGGCTGTGCGGAGAATTCCTCAGCGATCCTTGGTATATGTGCTTCCTGCAAGGCAGAATCATGTGGCAATATCATAATTCTGAATGTCTGAATGCCCTGATCCTGCCATATATGTTCAGTATTCATATCGAGAACCCTTGGGATATGGTGTGCATAAACAGCCGATCTTGCTACTGATATCCTGAGATCATTGCCATTCACGCTGTAACCATACTTTGCATCATTGATTACAGCAAATCCGTAATTTCTATTCTCCACTATTCCTGTAATATCTATCCATCTCTGACCCGGATTCTCATCTCCGTTTGTTGAACGGGAAATGAAACCGTAAGGAACCTCATAGGTAGCTGCAGGCTGTTCACCATTAAGAGGGAAAGAGAACTTGAGCATTTTAAGATGTTCATGCCAGTCAAGTGAGAACCTTGCCTCAAGATTGCGCTGAGCCGAATAGAGTATCCAGTCGACAGTAAGCTTCGAACTTCCGTAAGTTGTAGTGGCTCTGATCATGGAACGCAATGGGCCATTCTCAATTATTCTGGTTACGGGGCTCCCAAAAGCACCGATCTCGTCAGAGAACGATTTAATATCATGGCTCCAGGTATCGCTCGGATCGTCAATTATAACTGCCCTGCATCCCGTTGCTCCGCCTGCAAAAACTTCCCTTCCGGCTTTTTTATCAAATATGCCGATTGTGCCTTCTGACGAAATGGTTACTTTAAGAAACTCGTTTTCAATCGATTTGTCAGTGGCTTTGATAGTCGATGTTGGTCCTGAGGAGTTTCCTTCCCTTATCCTTATCTGGCGGTAACCAAATGCGGGCAGAGAAGTACGAACAATTACCCTTCTCCGGCTCCCTGCTTCAGTTGTCCCGGCAGTCCACTGGTGCAACAGGGCAGTCCCTTTTTCATCCTCAGCTACTGACTGCTTTTTCTGGTCCCAGTTGAAATCATACTCAATATTCGCGGTTATCTCCCATGAATGGGGATTGAAAGCTAAAAGGTACTGGGAAGCAGGATCTTCAGCCGGAATTCTCCACTCAAGCTTTTGCATGGCCATGTATGCAGCCTGACTGGCTGTATCGCGTGCAGATCCGAACCCATCGCGTGCTGTCTGTGAATGCTCGGGGACGGAGGTTCCGGCCAGACTGTCATGGAACTGAAGGAAAAGCACTCTTTGCCAGGCGGATGTAAATTCCAGCTTCGGATATTTGAAATCCCATACCGCCGAGCCCAAAGCAGCTATTTTTTCAGCAGTTATCAGTACTGTTTCGGCTGACCGGTTTCCCTTCTTTATCTCCGATTCGGCAGTATAGCAGCCAACTGCATGATGCTGAAGATCGTCACTGAGAGAAGGAAGCTTCAGGTTTTTATCACTGCGGATTTCCTTAAAATACTTTTCAGGAGTGCTGAAAATCAACTCAGGACCGCCTTTCTCAATTTGAATCTCCTTTATTGAAGCAATATTTTCTTTGGTTGCACCTCCACCATGATCACCTGCACCGTAGTACGACATGAAAGTACTGAAAGGCTGGCCCTTAAACTGTTCCATTACCTGCCGGATCCGGTTCCTCACCGATCTGGTGTCGGTGTAACTTATCGGTATACGGTATACGAGTACGGTTGATCCGTCAGGACCTTCCCACCAGAAAAGATCAGCAGGGATGCTTTTTTCTTTCGGGCCTGGCCTCATGAAGACATAATTGTCCATTCCCTGCAGTTTGATTATCTGGGGCAGTGTTCCGGAGTGCCCGAAGGAGTCGGGGTTAAAGGCAACTTTCGCCCTTCGACCCAGGAGACGTTCAAATGTCATCTGTCCGTATAAACCCTGGCGTACCAGCGATTCACCGCAGGGAATATTTACATCTGGTTCAATCCACCAGCCGCCTGCTATGCACCATCTGCCTTCTTCAACCCGTTTGCGGATTTCCTCAAGCATTGCCGGATCGTTTTCTGCGATCCACTGGTAGAACTGTGCCGAGCTCGCTGTAAAAGCAAAGTCCGGAGTTTCTTTCATGCGGTCGAGGGCTGACCGGAATGTGCTGTGAACAACAGCAATGCCTTCTGACCATGGCCAGAGCCATACAGGATCAATATGTGCCTGCCCGATCAGGTGAAATCTGTATTTGCGCGCATCCTCAGGCCATTTTATTTCTTCCTGCTGATCATTTGGCACTATTTTAATTACAGGCCCGAATGCGACAAAAGCAGAGCCCGCAGCCGTTCTGTTTATAAATTTGCGCCGGGAAAGGGAAGATTTCATTCGCAAAAAGAGATTAGGTTAAACGAAAATCATTCTGTTGTGGTTCAGAGATTCATCATTGCAACGCTAAGGCTCGCATAATCACCAACTTCCTCGCCAAGAGCTGCAGGAACTATCTCGCATACAGCACCAGCAGGTGCAAGACATTCACGTCTTACCACCTCAAAGCATGCAGGTTCAATGAATTGCCTGCAGCGTGTGTACATACTTCCTATGACTATTTTTTCCGGATTCAGAATATCAATGAGTATTGACAGTCCCTTCCCCAGATACTCACCGGAAATCTCAAGTATCTTAATTGCGGTTTTATCACCTGCAAATGCTGCATCAGCTATATCTTTAGCTGTAATCTTGGTAATATTGTTTATGTTGTTACAAAACGAGACTTTTTGTTTCAAGGCAAATTTCTCCCTGACGATCTCTTTTGCCAGTAGCGCAATTCCTGTTCCGCTGCAGAAACCTTCAAAAGATCCCCTCTTGCCATAAGCCTCCGGTCCATCATCAGCAAGGCGGAGATGTCCAACCTCACCTGCAAGGTCATTTGTTCCGGAATAGAGCCTGCCTTCTATAATTATTCCTCCGCCCATGCCAGTCCCGAATGTAAGGAATACCATATTACGGGTTCCTTTGCCGGCACCGAATTTCCATTCGGCCAGGGCACAGGCATTTGCATCGTTCTGAAGGTATGCCTGCACACCGAATTTTTCACTAAACAATTTAACGATCGGGATATTATTCCAGCCCGGCAGATTTGGAGGAGACTGGACCACGCCTTTTTTGCTGTCAAGTGGACCCCCGCAACTGATTCCTATCGATACAAGATTTTCATGGCCAAGGCTTTCAACAATTTCTGATGATCTCCCGAGCAACTGGCCTATTGCATGGCCAGGGCCGAGCTGGGTTTCGGTTGGAAAACCGGTCTTTTTCAGTACTTCCATATCCGCTGTTCCTGCAAGAACAGCACATTTAGTGCCCCCGACATCAATACCAAGGTAGTAAGGTTTATTCATGGATTTTTATGGTTAGGTATTTATTGTTCTTTTTCCTTTCTTAAGACCACCCGTGAATCCACCTGAGGCTTCGCTCAGAGGACTGGACTAAAAGGGATTTTTCAAACTAAAAAAAAACTTCATATAATCCCTTTTAGGGTACAGGGAGTAATCCTATTTCAGATTCTTCCAGAATTTTTCTTCAGACCTTTGAAGCTCTATCTTCTTCTTTCTTTCAAGAAAATAATAGAACAATATTGCTGCCGTTCCCGCTACCAGAAGGCTCAGGATCAGATATTCCATAATTCCTGAAATGCGCGGATCAGCTGCAGCAACCGGAGCATTCATATAACCCGCTTCAGCTTTTTTCCCCACATCAATGCCAAAGATATTTTTTACAAAAAACAACGAAAAATAACCAAGTAATCCCGAAACAACAGGAGTTACTATCCATCCGATGCCTATCTCTCCAAGGATCCTGAAATTAATATTCCTTGCACCTTTGTACAATCCGATCCCAATCACACTTCCGATAATAACCTGTGTACTCGATACAGGTACCATCGGGATTGGAGGCAATCCCATCCTTACAAAAAATGATGAAAGCCAGGATGAAGAAAAGATGAACAGTACAAGCGCCTGGGCAAGGACAACCACAAGAGCCGCTTCGGACGAAAGTTCCACAATATTGCCACCTACTACCTCCATTATTCTGTTTGAGTATGTCAGAATGCCGGCTGCGATTGCGAGACCCCCGATAAGGAACAATTGCTGCGCAGAGGTGAGCGTGAAAATCCCTAAATGGAGCTCCTGTAGATTGAAGGCAGGAATAAAAACGCCCATAACGTTGGCTATGTTGTTGGCACCCAGGCTGTATGCACCGAATGCCCCTGCAACTATAAGGCCGTTCCTTATAAAAGATTCAAATCGGATTAGGTGCAAATTTATCCCCCTCTTGATGGCTTTCAGGAGCATATAAAGAAGGATTGCAAATACTGCCCCGAGAACGGGCCCGGAGATCCATGTTGATACTATCTGAGTAAGTGTTTTATTGTCAGTGTGGTTTCCTGTAAAAAGGTTCCAGCCTATAATTGCACCGACAATAGCCTGGGTTGTAGATACCGGCAAGGCAAATTTGGTCATCGTGTATACAGTGATTGCAGCTGCCAGTGATACAGTGAATGATCCTCCAATAGCATTGACTGCGCCCAGCCTGCCAAGTGTCTGTGAAGCCCCAGAGCCCTGAATTACAGATCCAAGGATAACGAATATTGATGCAATTATTGCCGCCTTTCTGAAGCTGATCATCCTTGATCCGACTGCTGAGCCGAAAACGTTTGCAGCGTCGTTTGCTCCGAGGGACCAGCCAAGGAAAAGGCCGCTGGCTAGAAACAGGATTATCATTTAAAATTTAAATACTTAAGCATTTATATCTGATTCAAGCCGAAGCGGACCTGATTACTGGTACAAGACGCAAGGTTCAGGGAGCAAGGAAAAGACCAGTCCTGCCCTTTGCCGTGAGCACAATCCTCTAAATACCTTGCATCCTGTATCATGTACCTTGTGCCATGTGTCATGCATCCTGATCCTTGCATCTCTCTCACATTACGATCTTGATCGCCATTCCCGAAAGAAGGTCAGCGGCTTTCTGCGCATTATCGGATATGTTTTCAATATGATGAATTATATATCTCAGATGAGATTTACGCGCAAGGTCGAGATCCTTCATATCCTGGAAAATTATCCTGGTCGTGCTTCTTGAAACTTTATCTGTCTCGCTTTCAAAATAATAGACTTTAAGCAGTTTCTCCCTTACCGTATAAGGCGCCTTGAAGTAAGCCCTTGCTGCAGGAATAAGTTCTTCCCCTGCACATACCGATGCCTCCATTATACTGATGAAATTACTGTTCAATGAGGATGGGATATCCGGCAGTTCTATGCTGAATTCATTGAGTGTTGCTTTGATAGTGTCGATAATTTCATCAAGAACATCGATAAGGGAGCTGACTTCAGCCCGGTGCTGGGGCAGGATTGAATGAGTGATCATTTCATTCTCTATCGATCTTTGAAGCTTGTCCGCATTGCTTTCAAGCTGTTCCACCTTCTGAAGATGCCTGTTGAATGCTTCCATATCTTTCTCAAGATAAGCCTTTATTCCTTCCCTGAACACCAGCAATCCGAGGTCGATATCATCGAAAAACTCATCTATTTTCAAGATGAGATTTTTTGTAGTGCGCGTAAAAACCGCCATTTTACCAGGTATTAGGTTCTGCGGACAAATATAGGTTATGGAAATCAGAATTCAATTATCTTTTCAATTTTGTATCCTCTAAGGTACTGCTTCAGAATGACCTGTATGTCACTGTTATCTTTCGATGACTGGATGCAGTCATGCACTGCTGAAAGCCCAAATCCCATTTCGTTTATATTGAAATATCCGAATCCAGCAAATTTCCCGTTGATTATCTTTATCGCGCTCCGTTCCTCTTCATACCTTCCCCTGTCGATGATAAAGAAATTTCTCCTGGTAAAAATAAATTCCTCGGCAGCTTTTCTTGCCCTTTCATTGTATGAGTCGGGTGATTCATTTCCACAGCATGCTCCCCTGCAAAGACCTACCTGGTAATGGAAACATGGGCCAGTGGTTTCATAGAGCCCGGTCAACTTCTGACAGAGGTTATATTTTTCAACAAGCGCAAGTAGCCTGGATTTGGCCTTTTCCTTGGAGATGAATACCGAGACCGGCGAATCATCCCTGTCTGTCTGACCGTAGGTGAAGTTTATATATCCATTAATGTCTGTATTGCTGAATATCCCCCACTGAAAACCTGTTCTCCTCTGCGCTCTGTTGTACACCGGTTTGTTCTTCTTAATCTCGGATGATTCCTTTAGAAGCGCGATCAATTCACTTCCGGTTACTTCCCAGTCGATGTTGGCAATGAGGTCACGCATCTCCATTGCACGGTTTGTAGTATTGTTTGAAAGATGGGTCCTGATCCTTTGCTGGAGATTCCTGCTTTTACCGATATAAATCAGATCGCCTTTCTCATTATAGAAGTAATAAACTCCAGGTTCTTCAGGGACCATCTCAATTTTACCGACATCCAGATTCGGATTCAGCTTTGAGATCCTTGTGTTCCGGAGGAGCCCTGATGAACCCTGATTCATTTGCCTGTCCTTTTCCATGAGCTTTTCAAAAAGCCTGACGGTTGCAAGTGCATCACCTGAAGCTCTGTGCCTTCCGTTAATTTCAATTTCGAGCTCCCTGCAGATATTTCCAAGACTGTATGATCTGTACCCGGGGATCAGTTTTCTGCCGAGTGTGACGGTATCGAGGAGATTTCTCCTGAAATTATATCCCAGCGACTTGAATTCCTGCCTGATAAATGAATAATCGAACCTTGCATTGTGGGCAACCAGTATACGGCCCTCCGTAAATTCAATTACTTTTTTTGCTATCTCATAGAATTTTGGCGCATCCTCAACCATTTCATTTGAGATGCCGGTGAGGCTTGTGATAAAATATGGAATGCTTCTTTCAGGATTGACCAGGGATACGAATTCACCGGTGATCTTTTCACCATCGTGCTGGTAGATAGCTATTTCGGTTATCTTTTCAATTCTTGAACTTCCTCCTGTGGTCTCAATATCAACGATCGCATACATGAATTGAAAGCTGTGAGTGACGCCAACCGCTAATATATACAGAATTGGTGGCAGAAAGGTTTATTTGTTCTTAATTTTGCCGTACATAAAAGTATCAGTTATGAACGAGTGCTTTGGCAAAAAATTCATCCTCAACGGTGATCTGGTTCCCTGCGAGCAGTTTGATAATTCATATGTCTATGACGGAGATTCAATCTATGAGGTGATCCGTATGGTCAGGGGCAATCCAGTTTTCTTTCACGATCATATGGAACGTCTTGTTTCGAGTGCCAGGATACAGAGAAGAAAGCTCCTTGCCGATATTCCGATGCTGAGGAAAGAGATAATTGCGCTGGTAAAGAATGAGCGCAGAAAAGAGATAAACCTGAAGATCGTTTTTAACTACAACCGTGGTTCGGATAATTACCTTGTATATTTCATTGAACCTATATATCCTTCTGAAGAACAATACAAAAAGGGAGTCAAAGGAATTTTGTTCTATGCCGAAAGAAAGGATCCTGTTTCAAAGGTGATAAACCATAAACTGAGATCATCAATCTATCATAAGCTGATCCTTGAGGGAGGCTACGAAGCCCTCCTGGTGAATGAGGACAATTGCATCACTGAAGGAAGCCGGTCGAATATCTTTTTTCTGAAAGACGATATTCTTACTACCGCTCCCGACGAAACAGTTCTTAATGGTATAACAAGAAAATACATACTTGATATCTGCCGCGATAATAAGATCAAGGTTAAATTCGGATGTGTACCGGTCAATTCAATAGGTGATTATGAAGCGGCCTTTATGACCGGGACATCGCCGATGGTACTGCAATTCTATTGTATTGGCGATATCTATTTCAATGTCAGGATGCCGCTTATTGAAAATCTAAGGAAGCTGTATCTCATTAAAGCAGAAGAGAGTATCAAACGATTCGTGAGCAATAAGTAATAAATAATAAAGTCTCAGATTTATTTATTTTTTATCTTTACCCGAAATCTGGTTAATGAAAGCAATATGGCTACTGTAAGAAGGTTAAAGAAAGATATTGATTATCTTATATTTGAAGTAATATCAGACTGTTTCAACTATGGAAGCCTGCATCCTGACGAAAAGGCTGAAGAAGTTACCGGGATAATTTCAGATGCAGTTGAACTGAGAAATGATCTTATCAGGAGGGTGAACAACCCGCTTAAAAGCGATAATCCCAAAGAAGTCAGGTCACATTTCAGGCTTGTGCAAAAAGATCTGGTTGTCGGGGCCGACAAACTTTTCGGACGGCTCAGCGCTCTGCATGGGAAGAAAGGTTAAAGTACCGGTAGATCTGGTTCGAACATTTTGCACACCTTCCTTCATTATCAAGATTAATTACCCTGGTATTGTATCCTGACCGTCTAGTCACGATGGTACCGCATTTACTGCAAGCAGTATCCTGGCCGTTCTCTGACAGGGTGTTCCCCATATAAACATGCTTGAGGTACTTTGAGGCAATGTTGTAAAGACGTGTAAGAGTTTCCTGCGGGGTTGCCGGATCATCCCTCTTATACATCGGAAAATACCGGCTGAGATGGAGAGGCGTCTCAATCCCGGTCTCCTGAGCTATCCATTTTGCTTCTGCCTCCATCTCCTGCTCTGAGTCATTCCTTCCGGGAATGACCAGAGTTGTTATCTCGAGGTGTCTGCCTGCTTTTGATATCTGTTTCAGGGATTCCTTTACGGGTCCAAGTTCCGCTCCTGTCAGCCTTTTATAAAACTCCTCATTGAATGCTTTAAGATCTATATTGAAAGCATCGATAAAACCGATAATCTCGTCAAGAGGATCCCTGTTGACAAAGCCATTACTTACCATCGCTGTGAACAATCCCTTTCCCTTTATTTTAACTGCAACATCCCTCATGAATTCGAACCAGACAATTGGTTCATTATAAGTGAAAGCAAGCCCGATGTTTCTTCGTGTATTTTCTGCTTCAGCTACAATTTTATCCGGATCTGTTTTTATATCGAGACTCCCGGCATTCTTCTGCGATATCTGCCAGTTCTGACAGAAGTCGCACCTCATGTTGCATCCATATGATCCTATTGAGAGTATGTTATATCCGGGAAAAAAATGATAAAGCGGCTTTTTCTCGACCGGGTCAAGCGAAAACCCTGAAATAACACCGTATGTAACGAGTTCTATCCTGTCGCCGCTGTTCTTTCTTACACCACAAATACCATTCCTTCCCGGAGCTATTTTACAGAAGTGCGGGCAAAGCCGGCATTCAGTGTATTTGTCATATGGAAGAAAAAGTGGCTTCAATGTTATTATATAATATAATGTATAACTTATGTCTAAAAACTACAGATTGTTCCAGGGAGATTCCTCGCTAACGCTCGGAATGAGGGATCCCCCTGAACAAATTCACTTTTAATTGATATCTATCTGTCATTAAAAACGTTTGAGAGGAATCTCCGTGGAATAATCCTTTGTCTGATATATTCCCATAAAATTACTTTAATTCCCCTGAACGGGTCCGAAAAACGATTAATTTTATAATCAGCTAACCATTAAATAATAGCGGGATGAAACCACTTTTTTTAATAAATTTAATTTGTACACTTATTTTCCTTTTTCAGCAGCTAAACGTTTTTGCCCAGGAGGAGCAGAGCTGGCAGCCCTCGAAAGAGACTCTTGAGAAGTTGACCAAAGGCCAGACTGAATTCAATTACATTGAAGAAAAGGTCCCTGCCTTTAAATTGCCGGACCTGCTGACAACAGCAGGAGGACAGTTCGTAAAGGATAAAGGTATGTGGGAAAAAATCAGGAGGAATGAGATTCTTGAACTTTTCCGTGAGAATGTCTACGGTCGGGTACCTGAGACTCCTTATACAAAGACATTCACACTGGTTCGGGAAGATCGGAATGCGATGAATGGCTCAGCCACCCTTAAGATGATTGATATTGATATTACGAGTGAAGGGAAATCATTGGTAATTCACCTTACGCTATTCGTCCCGAACAATATCAGAAAGCCTGTGCCAGCCTATTTGCTGATTGATAACAGGGGACCCCAGAATACCGATCCCGACAGGAAGTTAAAAAGCGAGTTCTGGCCTGCGGAAGAGGTAATTGCAAGAGGTTATGCAATTTCTGTATTTTCCAATTCTGATGTTGATCCGGATAATTTTGATGATTTTAAGAACGGGATACACGGTATTCTTGACAGAGGCCAGCGGAAGCCGGATTCCTGGGGCACAATTGCCGCATGGGCCTGGGGTGCAAGCCGGTGCATGGATTATTTTGAAACAGATAAGGACATAAACAGCAAAAAAGTTGCAGTTGTAGGTCATTCCAGGGGAGGGAAAACAGCCCTCTGGGCTGGCGCCGAGGACCAGCGGTTTGCAATGGTAGTAAGCAATGAATCGGGTTGCGGCGGGGCTGCCCTGGCACGCAGGAGATTTGGTGAGACTGTTGCAAGGATAAACACTTCATTCCCGCACTGGTTCTGCCTAAACTACCGGAAATGGAACAATAATGAGGATGCCATGCCTGTGGACATGCATATGCTCATGGCGCTTATTGCTCCCCGGGCTTTATATGTTGCTTCTGCAGGCGATGATCTGTGGGCAGATCCACGTGGTTCATACCTTTCATTGTATTATTCTCTTCCGGTCTTCCGGCTCTATAATAAAAAGACTTCAATTTCCGAAAAAATGCCTTCTCTTGACCGGCCGGTTACAGGGGGGAGGGTTGCCTATCATGTGAGGGACGGAGCTCATGACCTGCTGCTGAAAGACTGGAACTGGTTTATGGATTTCAGCGATACGGTACTGAAACAGGCTGGGAAGAGTGATTTGTGAATGGTAAGATTTACTTTCCGGTAATATGAATTTAACCTCTGCAAATTCAGGGAGATCCCTCGCTCCGCGTCGGGATGACACTTTATTTTTTTTTATTTAAAAAGGGGAAGAAGCAGCGGGCCATTGCGCGATTTATAAATTGATTAACTCTGTTTATTTGCCCGCCGCTTCTTCCCCTATTAATCCCCAACTGTCTGTGTCATCCCGAATTAGACGATCCTGGGCTTGTGAAGGATCGGCGAAATGAGGGATCTCCTTTTCATTAAGATAAAAGTAAATTAGGTTAAAGAAAGGAATTTCCCGAGTCAGTTTGAGCTTATTTGGAAGATGTGTATAAAGATGAACTTTAAAAAAGGGGAAACTTAATATATTGAATTACAGAAATATACAGAATAATTAATAACATCTGCCAATGCAAAACTCTATTCGGATCCCTCCTGATCAGATGAAATCGGAATTTGTCAGAATCCTGATAAAAAACGGTTTCAATAAAACCAGAGCTGAAAAATGTGCCGATATATTCACCACCAACAGCCTGGAAGGTGTTTATTCCCACGGAGTAAACAGGTTCCCGAAATTTATTGAGAACATTCATAAAGGATACATTCATCCGGATGCAGAACCTTCACTTGTTGTGGCTGCAGGTGCCCTGGAACAATGGAACGGGAATCTCGGTCCAGGCCCTCTGAATGCAGTTGTTGCGGCAGAAAGGTCAATGGAGCTTTCTAAGAATTATGGACTGGGAATGGTGGCGATAGGAAATACAAACCACTGGATGCGAGGCGGTATCTATGGCTGGATGGCTGCAAAAAAAGGATATGTGCTCATTGCCTGGACAAATACTGAAGCCAATATGCCTGCCTGGGGAGCAAAAGACTTCAGGATCGGGAATAATCCCCTTGTAATTGCAATACCATACGGGAATGAAGCAATTGTGCTTGATTTTGCCATGTCACAATACTCTTATGGTAAGCTCGAGCAGTACAGTCTTGAGGGCAAACGGCTTCCATATCCCGGAGGATTTGACAGGAACGGAACCCTGACTGACTCTCCTGATGAGATACTTGCAACAAGACGTGCATTGCCCGCAGGGTATTGGAAAGGATCCGGACTTTCACTCCTGCTCGATATTCTGGCTTCAATACTTTCCGGAGGGCTTTCAACAAGCCAGATCTCAGTACTTGGCGCTGAATACGCACTTTCACAGGTGTTCATCGCTGTTGGCATTAAACAGCTTCCCAATTATCCCGGAATTGAAAAATCAATTGTTGGCATAATAAGGGATTTAAAAGGATCGATTCCGGTTGATCCGGACAATCCTGTCAGATTTCCCGGAGAAAACACTATCAGCATCCGGGAGCAAAACCGAAAGGACGGCATCCCTGTTAATAAGCAAGTATGGAGAAAGATCCTGGCCCTCTGACAGGACTTATATCTCTTCTATCTTAATCCTGACGTCTATATTGTTTGAACTGCAGAAAGCCTTGATGCCTTTCTTGACAGGATCAATTGTATCGGTATAGGTGGCGCCAAATCTTAAAAAAAGTGATTTTCCCGATTTTAAGTAAAAGATCACATTCAGCGGCAGGATCTCGATCTTTTCGATTTCGTCCGACCTTAATTCCCGGTAAGGCAGCAGCATATTCCTCTTAATTTTTATTGACGAATCAGAGATCTCAATGAATTTTTCAGATCTGCCAAGTCCTGAAATTACCTGGAAATAACCGAAACCCGATAGGAAAATGATTGTGGCCCACAGGCTGAAATTGGATTCAAGAGAGCTGAAATTGAGGATAAGCCAGACCAGTGCGACCCCGAGGCAGACGATTCCGAATACCAGCTCGAAGATTCTTGTCACCTTGTTGCTCTTATGCAGCTCAAGAGAAAAATATTTGCTGTGCATATCCTTTTTTTCGTGCGTTTTCTCTTTTCCCATTGCAGATTTGATATTAGGCGTTTATTCAGAAACATCTCCGGTTTCAAACTGTTTATCAGGTTTGAGAAGGGAGTATTACAAATATTGCTATTTTTATAATTCATAGTTTAATCTCAGACATGAATTAATCAATCAGCCGGTATGAAACGAAATTATTTCATTATCTCTCTCATTTATCTGATCTTTTTCGCGATTTCTTTTCTTACAAATATCCTTGGGTCAATAAATCCTAATGTGAGCGACAGTTACAAGCTGAGCGGAACCATGACCGGAATGCTGCCGTTCTCATTCTTCATTGCCTACGGCCTTATGTCTATTCCTGCCGGTATGATTATTCAGAAATATTCCGAAAAGAAAAGTCTTACAGCTTCATGGATAATGGCATTCTCCGGAGCTTTGCTTTTTTCTCTCTTCCCGGTTTACCCGGTATTCCTTTTCTCGCTATTCCTTATTGGCTGCGGCATGGCAATCATGCAGGTGGCAATTTATCCTCTATTAAGAGTATCAGGTGGTGAGGAGCATTTTGCCTTTAATTCTGTGGTGGCGCAGCTTGTTTTTGGAGCTGCTTCCTTCCTCAGTCCATTTGTTTATTCCTATCTTGTTCTGGGCCTTGGCAACAAGCAGGCAAACCATGATTTCCTGATCAACCTGATGGGAACTCTGACACCTGAAAAGCTGCCCTGGGTATCGATTTACCTGCTCTTTACATTCATCAGTCTTTTTATGATGGTTGTTATTATCCTTACACGTTTTCCCAAGGTCGAATTAAAGGAGGAAGAGATTGTTGGTGCATGGGAAACACATGTCGAACTTTTCAAACAGTGGAAAGTAATCCTTTTCTTCCTGGGGATCTTCTGTTACGTTGGAACCGAACAGGGTATCGCAAACTGGATTTCAGAGTTCCTGAGGACCTACCATGGGCTTACCCCTGAAATTGAAGGCGCAAGGACGGTGGGACTATTCTGGGGCATGATGACCGTAGGATGTGTTCTCGGCCTGGTATTGCTGAAAGTGCTCGACAGCAAGGTGGTGCTCCGGATTTTTACTGCAGCTGCCCTGATCATCCTTACATTCACCCTTTTCGGAAGTGTTAAATTTGCCCTTTTCGGCTTCCCCGCCCTCGGATTCTGCCTGTCAGTCATGTATGCTATCATTTTCTCCCTTGCCCTTAACAGTGTATCCAAAGCTCATGGTTCATTCGCAGGGATTCTGTGCACTGGTATAGCAGGAGGTGCAATAGTTTCGCTGATCATCGGCAGACTCAAGGACCTTATCGGCCTCCAGGCAGGGATGATGGTGCTCTATCTGACCATGGCATATATACTCAGCCTTAGTTTCTGGGCAAAACCCATTGTGAAGAATGCCACGATCAAATTGAAAGCTTCTGATAAAAATAAAAAGACAAAACAATGAATTCACAGGTTTTTTCTCAATAACAGTTATTGGATCTTATTGAGATATGAAAGTTGAATATATCTTTATAAACTAAATATTATTGACACATGAAAAAGGATTTATTAAATGGATCAGGAATACGTTACGGATTAATTCCGTCAAGGGTATTCCTGTATTTGGGTCTGACATTGTCCGTTTTATTCCTTTCTGCGGTATGGATTACTGCAGGTCCACAGGATAAGGATAAATGGATAGAACTATTTAACGGTAAAGACCTTACAGGTTGGAAACATGTAGGTCCGGGTTCCATGTCGGTAGAAAACGGACTAATCAGGGGCCATGGAGGAATGGGTCTCCTGTACTACCAGGGGAAGAAATTCAGCAACTGCCAGATCAAAGCTGTGTGGAAGATGGAAAAGACTAACAGCAACTCCGGTATATTCATCAGGATCCCGATTGAGCCCAGAGAGGAATGGATGCCGGTTCACTACGGCTATGAAGTTCAGATAGACAATCAACCTGAACTCTCGAAGGAGGATGAATACCACTACACGGGGACACTCTATTCGCTTACAAAGCCGCTCGCAAAACCAGGTAAGCCCGGTCCGGAATGGAATACAACCGAAATCACTCTGGACGGCCCGAGGACAATTGTGTATGTCAATGGAGTCAAGGTCACCGATTTTAAGGAAGGTGATCCTGTCCCCGAACGGAAATTCGATTTTGAACCTCAGCGCGGACCAAGGCCTGAATCAGGCTATATGGGTATCCAGAACCATAGCGATCAGGATGTGGTTTACTTCAAGGAAATAGCCTGGAGGCCGCTTCCCAAAGTAACCAAGAAATAGTGCATTTGTTTTATTGTTGCTAGGTGCTGGTTGCTGGATGCTGGTTTTATAATTATAAACCTGCAACAAGCAACCAGTAACCAGTAACATTTTATTTATAATCCTAATCTAAAAAATGACCACAATGAAGGCACCTAATAAAATACCAAATAAACCGAGTCCCCTTTCACGACGCGATTTTGTAAAAACTGCCGCTACAGGTACTGCTGCCATTACCATTCTTCCTAACTACACGGTAAGCGGTCTGGGTCATGTAGCTCCCAGCGACAAGTTATTGATTGCAGCAGTCGGATGCGGCGGTGAAGCAGCCGACGATATCCGGCATTATGCAATTGCACCGAAGAAAAATGCTGAAATTGCATTCCTTTGCGATGTTGATGACAGGCAGGCAGCACCGAGGATAAAACAATTTCCAAAGGCTAAGTTTTACTATGACTGGCGTGAGATGTTCGACAAGGAAACTAATAATTTCGATGCCGTTTCAGTGGCAATCCCTGATCATAATCATGCCATCGTTGGATTGCATGCCATGCAGATGAAGAAACACCTTTATCTTCAGAAACCGCTTACTCATGATATCTATGAAGCACGTATTTTGACGCAGGCAGCAGAAAAGTACAAGGTGGTAACCCAGATGGGTGACCAGGGTGCATCGTGTGATGGTATGCGTACCCTCAGGGAGTGGATAGAGGCTGGTATTCTGGGGCAGATTGAAAAAGTCTATTGCTGGACCGACAGACCTGTATGGCCTCAGGGGATCCCATGGCCTAACGTGCATCCTGCAGTACCGAAAGAACTGAAATGGGATCTCTGGCTTGGAACCGAATCATATGTTGACTATATTGATAACCTGGTTCCGTTTAACTGGCGAGGGTGGTGGAAATTCGGGACAGGAGCTCTTGGTGATATGGGTTGCCATATCATGGGTCCCCCGTTCAAGCTGCTGGAACTCGGATATCCGACTGAAGTTTCGGGAAGTGCAAGTACAGTTTATAACGGGATATTTGTTGAAGGTATTTACCCTGAGAGCGGACCTGTATCAAGCTCAATAAGGTTCAGGTATAAGCTGAAGAACGGTAAGGACCTTGAGCTTTACTGGATGGACGGTGGAATAACACCTGAACGTCCTTATGAACTGGATCCCGACAAGAACATGAATGATATAATGGGCGACTGGCCTGGTCTTAACGATTATGAAGGAGCTACCCTGTTCATCGGAACCAAAGGAAAAGCTGCCTGCGGATGGGGCGGAAGGAATCCGATACTCCTGCCATTATCAAAGAACAAGGAAATAAATATTCCTAAAAAATATCCCCGTGTGAACGGTGACATGGACGGTCACTGGTGGCAGTGGATTGATGCATGCATTGCAGGCTATGGCAATACCCAGGTCGATTCTCCGTTTGTCGGGTATGCAGGCCCGCTGACTGAAACTGTCCTTATGGGTAATCTGCTTTTGCGCTGTTTTAGTATCAGGGAAAAAATCAGGAGAAAAGATCCTGTGTACGGAGAGATGGAAGGGTATGTATCTCCCGGCCGTTATATTACATTCAAATGGGACGGCGCCAATATGAAGATAACCAATTTCGAGGCTGCCAACCAGTTCATAAAACGGGAATACCGGCAGGGATGGGGCGAGATGAAAATCTGAATGCCGTTCTGATCCTCTAAATACCTTTGTAAAATCTGCCTGATCTGCGGGGAATTTCTTCTTTTTCCTGCAGATTAAGCAGGTTTGTGGAGGGCAGCAGAGCTGAATTCATGCTCAATTCAGCATGAATACAAATGAATTTAATTATTAAATTATTGAAATACAAATAATTGATCAGACATTAAAAAATCATTAAAAAAATCATTTTGATATTAATAAATATTTTAATTTTATCTAACAAACGACCTAAGAACAAAACGTCCTTTTAATTGTCCGACTATTAAGTGAGATTAAAATAGGATTAAAAGTTGATAACCCATTTTTTAAGAATTTAATACTCAATAAAATAATATCGATCTATTTTAACTAACCTTAAAAAATTGACTATGGGTACTTTTCTACGATTTATGCTTTTTTGCAAGAAAGGCATAATTTCTCTTTTCCTGTTTGCCTTTGCAACAGCCCTGACCTTGGCTCAGCAAAAGACAATAACAGGAAAAGTGACCTCTCAAACAGAAGGACCTCTGCTCGGGGTATACGTTGTAGTTGAGGGAACAACGACCGGAGTCCAGACAGGGATGGATGGGACCTACAGTATCACAGTTCCTGGTCCGCAGGCAGTCCTGGTTTACACCTACATTGGTTACAATTCACAGAAAATACTGGTCGGTAACCAGACGACTATTGATGTTGTTCTGGTCCCGGCTGTAACTGCCCTGGGTGAAATTGTAGTCACAGGTTATGGAACTCAGAAGAAACAGGAGATTACAAGTTCAATCTCAAGTGTAAAATCGGATGAGTTTAATAAAGGTAACCTTAATGCTCCTGAACAGCTTATTGTTGGCAAGGTTGCAGGACTATCCATCAGTAAACCTGGTGGCGACCCTAACGAAGGATATAATATCCGTCTTAGAGGCTTGACCACCATCGGTTCAAATACCCAGCCTCTTGTGGTGATTGACGGCGTCATCGGAGGAACGCTCGATAACGTTGATCCGAACGATATTGAAGCAATGAGCGTCCTTAAGGACGGATCTGCAGCCGCTATTTACGGTACCAGAGGTTCAAGCGGGGTCATCCTTGTAACAACAAAGCAGGGTAAAAAAGGTGTGGCTTCAGTAGAATACAATGTTTATGGTACTGCCGAAATGGTTGCAAAAAACACTCCAGTGATGAACGCAACCGAATGGAGGGCTCTTAAAGCTGAAATCAATCAGACCCACAATAATACAATAGGTACCGATTTCGGCCAGAGCACAGACTGGTTCAAGGAAATTGAACAGACGGCCCTTACACAGGTACATAATCTTTCTCTCTCGGGAGGAGCTGATAAAACAACCTACCGTATCTCCTTAAATTACCATAATGCCCAGGGGATTGAACGCAAAACGGGTTTCAACCAGCTGAACGGGCGGCTCAACCTCACCCAAAAAGCGCTGAATAACAAGTTAACGTTTGATTTTAACCTTGGAGCAACAGAAAGGAGTTCACAATTCGGCACTCCGGCTGCATTCAGGTATGCTAGTATTTACAACCCGACTGCCCCGGTAAGAAGCGCCGATCCGAAATACGATATTTATGACGGATATTTCCAGCAGGTGTTGTTCGATTATTACAATCCTGTGGCAATGCTTGAACTGAACACAAATGACGGGAAAAACAGGTTGTTAAATGTTTCCTTAAAAGGCAGCTATGAGATTGTTAAAGGTCTGATAGTTGACGCCTTTTATGCCACTCAGAGTTCGGAGAGCCTTAACGGAACCTATTATGACAAGAATGACTACTGGGGCGGTATGAACAGGACCGGTCTTGCATCAAGAAGTACGGATGCATCTACCAACCATCTTTTTGAATCGACTGCACACTGGACCGGAAATATTGCACCGAGTATAAATCTTACTGCACTGGGTGGTTATTCATTCCAGGATTTTGAGTATGAAGGATTCTATGCCCAGGGTGGCAATTTCCTTACAGACAACTTTACTTACAATAACCTGGCTGCTGCCCTGGATTTCAAGAATGGGAAAGGCACAATAACCAGCTATAAGGACACCAATAAGCTGATTGCATTTTTCGGACGTATCAACCTTAACATAAACAGTATCTGGTTCCTGACAGCCAGTGCAAGGTACGAGGGTTCGTCCAGATTTGGTTCTGCCCATAAATGGGGCTTGTTCCCGGCTGTCGGCGGGGGAGTCGATATTGCCAAGCTTATCAATGTCAGCTTTCTCGATAACCTGAAGCTCAGAGCAAGTTATGGAATTACCGGAAATGAACCTCCAAGCAGCTATCTGTCATTGCTCCGCCTGGGTCCTCAGGGGAACTTCTTCTATAACGGTGCTTTTGTACCTGGTTATGCACCGGTCAGCAATGCCAATCCAGACCTTAAATGGGAAAAGAAGGGAGAAATTGATGCCGGCTTTGATTTTTCATTATTCAAATCGGCCCTTTCCGGTGCTTTTGACTACTATACCAGAACAACAACCGATTTGCTGTGGCAGTATCAGGTTCCTGTTCCGCCAAACCTCTATAACCAGGCATGGATGAATATCGGCAAGCTGAGGAGCAGCGGGCTTGAACTTACCCTGACCTGGCATGCTGTAGCAAAGAGAGACTTCTCTTACAGCTTAACCCTGACACCCTCATACAGCCTCTCAAATATCCTTGTTTCTCTTTCCGGAACATACAATGGTGCAGACCTGAAATACGGGATCCAGGACATAAATGATATGGGTTCACCCGGACAGAATGGAACTCCGTTAATCAGGGTCGAGGAAGGTAAACCGATCGGTCAGATTCTGACATATGTTTTTGACAAGATCGACGATCAGGGGAAGTTCGTTTTTAAAGATCTGAACAATGACGGTAAGATTGACGCATCTGACCGTACTGTAACAGGCCATGGTTTGCCCAATTTCCTGTTTGGATGGGGCAATGACTTCACATACAAGAATTTTGATATGAATATCTTCTTCAGGGGTGTATTCGGGCATGATCTGATCAATTCATTCAGGGCATTTTACGAAGTACCGAATTACATAACTTCATACAACCTGCCCAAGACAACTGCTGATATAAGAAATGCAGCAGGACAACTTCTGAATGTCACTTCAGGCACTCTGTCGAGCAAGTATGTTGAGAATGCCTCATACGTATGTCTTGATAACGTAAGCCTTGGATATAACTTCAGGTTGCCAAAGGGCGGACAGTTCAACAAAATAAGAGTCTACCTCGCCGGCAACAACCTGTTCTATATTACCAAATATAAGGGAGTTGATCCACAAGTAAGGTACGTGGATGAGGAGAATTTAGGGCAACTTGGCAGCGCACTTAATCCCGGGATAGACAGGAGAAATACATGGTTCAGGACGAGATCCTTTACTATTGGTGCAAACGTAGTTTTTTAATCCTGAAAATGAATGAGATATGAAGACACAAGATAGAAATAAGAAGAAAAGATCATTTCAGCTGGTTGGAGCTACAATGATTACGTTGATGTTTGCGATTGCCTTCGGGCAGTCCTGCACCAATCTTGATGAAAAGCTATATGATGCAGTTACGCCTGACAACTTCTTCAAATCAGATGCAGAGTTTGTCTCAGCTCTTGGTGCTGCATATACTACGTTTGGCGGTTATGCAGACGGCGATATAGCACATGTACAGGAAGTTACGACCGACGAGGCAGCTGTTCCCACCAGGGGTTCAGACTGGGATGATGGCGGTACCTGGAGAAGACTTCATCTGCATGCCTGGAAATTCGAAGATGACAATATGGGTGGTCCCTGGGATTTCTGCTTTAGCGGTGTTAATACAGCAAACAGGCTTATTTATCAGTTCCAGACTCTCGTAAAGAATGGTCAGGTAGAACAGGCAGCAGCTGATGCTTATATTTCTGAACTGCAGGCAGTACGCGGGTTCTTTTACTGGCAGCTCGTTGACATGTATGGGAATGTTCCTATTGTGACTGATTTTGCCAGCGGTGATGCCGCTCCGCCGACAAAACAAAGGACAGAAGTGTACAACTTTCTTGTCGGTGATCTTGAAGCCTCTGTCCCCAAACTTTCAAAAGCAGTTGACGGAACTACATATGGCCGTATGAACTATTATGCAGGTGAGATGCTGCTTGCCAAGTTATACCTCAACGCAGGAGTTTATACCGGAACCGCACAGTGGGCCAAGGTAATTACAGCCTGCGATGAGATTATTAACTCAGGCAAGTATTCACTTGAAAGCAATTTCTTTGCAAATTTCAATGTGAATAATTCCGCATCAAAGGAATTCATATTTGCTATACCTTACGATCAGATCTTCTTTACCGGATTTTCATTGGGTTGCGAAACCCTGCATTATGGAAGCCAATATACTTATAACCTGACCCAGCAGCCCTGGAATGGATTCTGCACACTGGAACAGTTCTACAATTCATACGATAATTCTGACCTGAGAAAGGGAGATGCTGGTACTCAGACAGCACCACAGGCCAAACGCGGGAGTTTCCTGGCCGGTTATCAGTGGACCAGCGGAGGTAAGCTGGTAATAGACGATGGGGCTGATGCTACTGACCCTGATGGGAAACCTCTGAACTTCGGTAATATAGGCGATGGTGTTCCCACGATAAATGAGCTGGGACCTCAGTGCTGGAGACAGTCCGGTATAAGGATCGGTAAATGGGAATTTGGAATGGGAGCTGATCCGGGTAATATGAGCAATGACTTTGGGGTATTCAGGTATGCCGATGTCCTTCTGATGAAGGCTGAAGCCCTGTTCCGCCTGGGAAGGGCTTCCGAGGCTATACCACTTGTTAACCAGATCAGGGCACGCGCAGGACTGACAGGTCTTACTTCACTTGACGGAAAAGTCAGTTTTGATCCTGCTGGTCCGGTCGTTAACGGCGGTGAACTTTTCAATGAAATGGGACGCGAGATGTTCTATGAACATAACAGGCGTCAGGATCTGATCCGCTGGGGATTCTGGAGCCAGAATGCAAAATGGACGCTTCCGCATCATAACGTTGGTGATGTGGTTAAGTCAGATGCATATCTGTTATTGTTCCCTATCAACAGATCGAAACTGTCAGCTAACCCGAACCTCGTTCAGAATCCGGGTTACTAGGAATTTTGAATAATTTCCATAATGAGAGCAGGTAATGAGTATATTTACCTGCTCTCTTTTTTAACTACCTCTCCCCAACCCCTCCCCCAGGTGGGAGGGGCTAAAATATGTTGATTTCCTTAACTCCCCTTCCCACTTCGGGGGAAGGGGCCGGGGGATGAGGTTGTTAGAAGGGATTTAGGGTGAGGTTTTTGAGCCTAAACTGACTTGTTGATGTTTTTTCAGGGATCATTAAAACGGGAGATAATAATAAGCTTCATTTTAATTCTGGCAAGTTCATGCAATTCCCACCGTAATACTACCAGCAATGGTCCTTTGTTTTCTCTTCTTGATAAAAGCCGCACCCACATAGATTTTATTAATAAGGTTGAGTATACTGAAGAGTTCAATACCTATACTTACCGGAATTTCTACAACGGTGCTGGTGTGGGACTGGGAGATTTTAATAATGACGGTCTGCCGGACATATATTTCTGCAGCAACCAGTCAGGCAACAGGCTCTATGTCAACAAAGGCAATTTTGAATTCGAAGATGTTACCGAAAGGGCCGGTGTAGAATGTACTGGCTCATGGTCGACCGGCGTAAGCATTGCAGATGTAAATGGCGACGGCTGGGCCGATATATACGTATGTAAATCCGGAATTCCCGATGTTCCGCATCGGTCAAATGAGCTCTTTATCAATAATCATGACCTGACCTTCACGGAGAAAGCAGCTGAGTACGGGCTGGCCAATGTCGGGTTGTCAAACCATGCTGCTTTTTTTGATTACGACAAGGACGGTGATCTTGATTGCTATCTTCTGAACAATTCATTTCAATCAGTGACAGAGTTTGATATGAAGCCCGGTGAAAGGGAAATTCCTGATCCCCTGGGTGCTAACAAGCTTTTACGAAATGACAATGGCCATTTTACAGACGTTACCAGGGAAGCCGGGATTTATAGCAGCAAAATAGGATTCGGACTTGGAGTGAGTGTCGGTGATGTTAACCGTGACGGGTGGCCAGATATTTATGTATCAAATGATTTTTTTGAGCGCGATTACCTGTACATTAATAATAAAAACGGCACCTTCACCGAATCGCTCGAGGATCAGATGCGCGAGATAAGCCTCGGGGCCATGGGTGCAGATATGGCTGACATCAACAATGACGGATGGCCGGAGATCTTTGCAACTGAAATGACTCCGGAAGATAATTCCCGCCTTAAAACAAAAGCATTGTTCGAAAGCTGGGATTCGTATCAGAAAAAAGTTGATAATGGCTACTACAGGCAGTTTGCCCGTAATGTACTGCAGCTTAACAACAAAAACGATTCCTTCAGCGAGATAGGAAGATACAGCGGCATCAGTGCGACCGACTGGAGCTGGGGAGCACTCATAATGGATCTTGACAACGACGGCTGGAAAGACATTTTCGTGGCCAACGGAATTTACAAGGATCTCCTTGATCGTGATTATCTCGATATCTATTCGAATCCTTCAATCATGAGGACCTTGATATCAACTGAGGAAAAAGCTATCCTGAAGGTGATTGATATGATACCTTCTGTCAGGATACCGAATTATACTTTTCACAATAATGGAGATCTTACCTTCACAAACTTCTCTGACAAATGGGGACTGAATACTCCTTCATTCTCAAACGGGGCCGCATACGGTGATCTCGATAATGACGGGGACCTGGATCTCGTTGTGAATAATGTGAATATGGATCCATTTATTTACAGGAATAAAACAAATAATCATTCCGGTTCAAATTTCCTTGAACTAGGTTTCAGAGGTAACGGACTCAATACTTCTGCAATAGGTGTAAATGTTACACTTTATTATAACGGAAATATCAGTTATCAGGAGCTTATGCCTCAAAGGGGGTTCCAGTCAAGCATGGACAACAGGCTTCATTTCGGCCTGGGCTCCGCTGCATCAATCGATTCAATGGTGGTTAACTGGCCTGACGGAGGTTGCTCGGTAAAGTACAACGTTGCAACAGACCAGTTCCTTACACTTGAGGAGAATAATCCGGTTATCTGTCGTTCCGCAATAAACGAAAAGCCGGGAGCCACGGTATTTAGCCGTCTGGACAAGATAAATGGACTTGATTACAGGCACAGGGAAAACGATTTTGTGGATTTTGAACGTGAGCGGCTTCTATTCCAGATGCTGTCAAATGAGGGTCCGCATGTTGCCGTAGGTGATGTTAACGGCGATAAACTTGATGATATTTATTTATGCGGGGCTAAAGATACTCCCGGTGCATTATATGTACAGGACGGTCAGGGCCATTTCAGAAAGACCAACCAGGAACTGTTTGAAAAGGACAGGATAAGCGAAGACACTGATTGCGCGTTTTTTGATGCAGACAGAGATGGTGACCTGGACCTGTATGTAGCCAGCGGGGGTAATGAATTCCCGTCCAGCTCCTCAGCCCTGACAGACCGTCTCTATATAAATGACGGGAAAGGGAACTTCTCAAAGAATGGACAGATACTTCCTGCAGGCAAATATGAAAGTACATCATGTGTAAAGCCAGGTGATTTTGACGGTGATGGTGATATGGATCTTTTTGTAGGAATCCGTCTGCAGCCATTTGCATACGGAGTGCCCGTTAACGGTTACCTGCTTGAAAATGATGGCCGTGGGAATTTTACTGACGTTACAAAAAAAAGAGCACCGGGTCTGATTAAGATTGGCATGATCACTGATATGGCCTGGGCTGATATAGATAATGATGGGGATCAGGATATGGTAATAGTGGGTGACTGGATGCCTGTTAAAACATTTGTAAATGATCACGGAAACTTTACTGACGCCTCAGGACAATCAGGCTTGCATAACACTGAAGGGTGGTGGCATACTATCATTGCCCGGGACCTGAATGGGGACGGATTTACAGATTTCATTCTTGGTAACCATGGATTGAATTCTTTTTTCAAAGCCTCACCGGAGAAACCTGTAACCATGTATGTGAATGATTTTGACCTGAACGGGGATATTGAACAGATCATCTGTACATACAAGGGTAAGGAATCGTATCCTGTGGCAATGAAGGATGAGCTAGTCAGGCAGATTCCTTCCCTCGCGACAAAATATAAGAAGTATGAGGATTACAAGGATCAGAAGATCAGCGATATCTTTCCGCCGGAAGTACTTCAGAAATCTATCAAACTTGAGGCATGTACGATGGAAAGCAGCGTGATGTTAAACAAAGGGAATGGGACCTTTGATCTTATCCCGCTACCGCAGGAAGCACAGTTTTCGCCGGTCTATGCGATTGCTGCTGATGACTTTGACCTCGACGGAAATTGTGACATTGTTCTTGGAGGTAATCAGTACAGGGCAAAGCCCCAGACAGGGATTTACGATGCAATGTATGGTCTTTTTCTGAAAGGATATCCCGGGTCTGTCTGGAAGATTGTCCCGTATACTGCTTCAGGCTTCTTTATAAAAGGAGAGATCAGGGACCTGGAAATAATGAATGTAAAAAACAGCAGGGTCATTGTTGTTGCTAGAAATAATGATAATTTACAGTTCTATAAATTCTGATAACAGATTATGAAAAAACGTTTTATTTGGCTCATAATGCTTCTTACATCCGTCGTCATTTATTCAGGATGTTCACCCAAATCAAGGTACGAGCACAGGCTCAGGCTTGAACTGGCTAAAGGGGTAAGATATGATTCACTTTTTATGGGATTTTATTTCGGAATGCCGGAAAAGGAGTTTTACCTCCATTGCTGGAAGATGAACCAAAAAGGTCTTGCCCGGCAGGGAGAAACCAACAATACCGTACTGTGCCATTTGAAGGATGAACTGAAATATCCTGCAACGATGGATTTCTATCCACGGTTCACGGAAGGAAAGATCTATGAGATACCTGTAAGGTTTAAGTATGTCGGATGGGCACCATGGAATAAAAACCTCAGTTCCGATAATCTCCAGTCCGAGGTATTGAAATGGTATGAATCAATCTACGGAAAAGGATTCATTGAAGTTAAGCATCCGAAGAGAGGTTCTGCTTTTGTAAGAATTGATGGAAACCGGCGTATTACAATCTTCAAGCAGAATGATATGCTTGTCTGGGCGGTCTTTACGGATATGCTTGTTAAAAAGGACTGGAAGAGCTTTGATGCCGGAGAGGTGGCACTCCCCTCAGATACAACCAAATAGATGAGCTTTCAGAATGGCTGAAACCAAAAAAGCTCAAAGACAGCTAAGGACATTTGCCTGGACATTGCTTGCAGTGATAATGAGCGCATGTGGCAGGATTAGAAGTAAAAATTCTGATAATCAGCTGTTCGCGCTCCTGCCTGCTTCGTTTACCCACGCTACTTTTGTAAACCATCTCGACTATGATTTTCAGCTGAGAAACAAATTCAATATTTACACCTATCGTAATTTTTACAATGGTGGTGGAGTGGCCCTGGGCGATATAAATAATGATGGTCTTATCGATATTTTCCTTTCGGCAAATATGGGTACAAACACATTATACCTTAATAAAGGGAATTTCAGGTTTGAGGATATTTCAGAAAGAGCAGGGATTCAGGGAAAAGGACATTGGTCTACCGGTGTGGCATTCGCTGATGTTAACGGGGATGGCTGGCTGGATATATATGTCTGCAACTCTGGAAATGTAGCAGGAGACGACAGGCGAAATGAATTATACATTAACAACGGAGATCTTACTTTCACTGAACGGGCTAAGGAATACGGACTCGATGACAACGGCTTTTCGACACATGCGGTCTTCTTCGATTATGACAGGGACGGGGATCTCGATATGTATCTTCTTAATAACTCCTCAAGGGCGATAGGGAGCTTCAACCTTAAAAACAATCAGAGAGCAATTCGTGATTCTCTGGGCGGTGACAAACTCTTCAGGAATGACAGCAATAAATTTATTGATGTCAGCGAAAAAGCTGGCATTTATGGTAGTGTCATCGGCTTTGGTCTTGGTGTTTCTGTTGCAGATATCAATCAGGACGGATGGCCTGATATTTATGTATCGAATGATTTTTTCGAAAGGGATTACCTTTATTTAAATAATCACGACGGCACTTTCAGTGAGAAACTGACTGAAATGATACCCTCAATTTCAGCAGCTTCCATGGGCGCTGATATTGCCGATATTAATAATGACCACTATCCTGAAATATTTGCGACAGATATGGTCCCTGAGCACCATGACCGTCTGAAAACAAAGACAACATTTGACAGCTGGGAAAACTATAAGTCGAATGCCGACAATGGTTACTATTACCAGTTTACAAGGAATATGCTTCAGCTGAATAACACCGATGGGACATTCAGCGAGATAGGCAGGTTTGCAGGAGTAAATGCAACTGACTGGTCGTGGGGTGCATTGATAATGGATCTCGACAATGACGGACTTAAGGATCTTTTCGTCGCTAACGGCATATATAAGGACCTGACTGATCAGGATTATCTGCAGTATTTTTCCAACCGCGACATGATAATGTCGATCGTTTCAGGCAACAAGGTAGATTACAAAACCCTGATAGATGCTTTACCCTCAGTAAAGATCCCCAACTATGCCTTCAAAAATATGGGAAATCTTACATTCAGGAACGTTGCATCGCAATGGGGACTGGGAACTCCGAGCTTTTCAAACGGCGCGGCATATGGCGACCTTGATAATGACGGCGATCTAGATCTTGTAGTGAACAATGTTAACATGCCGGTATTCATTTACCGGAATGAGGCAGACAGGAAGCTGAAAGACAATCATTACCTCAAGTTGATCCTGAATGGTGAACCTGGAAACACTCAGGCAATCGGAGCAAAAGTTACTGCGAAGAAGGACGGCAGGATTATTTATCTTGAACAAATGCCAATGCGCGGATTCCTTTCCACTAGCGATCCACGTCCTAACCTGGGCCTTGGTCCGTTGACCATGATTGATTCCCTGATTGTTGAATGGCCAAATGAAATGACCACGATTCTTACAGCCGTAAAAACAGATCAGATACTCTCATTAAACCAGAAGGATGCGACCATTGCCACAAAAATGCATGCCGGATTCAGGCGGGAAGAAAACCGGTATTTCACGGAAATTACCGATGAAAAGAGAATCAGCTTCACTCACGTAGAGGATGATTTTAATGATTTTGAAAGGGACAGACTCCTTTACAATATGATCTCTACCGAGGGACCGCATATGTGCAAGGGTGATGTCAACGGTGATGGACTGGAGGATGTATATATATGCGGAGCAAAAGGCCAGGCCGGTGTATTGATGGTTCAACATCATGATGGCACTTTTGAGTCGGTTGATAAACCATTGTTTGAGGCTGACAGGATTTCAGAGGATACCGATTGCGCTATGTTTGATGCAGATGGTGATGGTGATCTTGACCTGTACGTGGCAAGCGGGAGCAATGAATTCCCTGAAAGCTCATCAGCACTCGCCAGCAGGCTCTATATTAACAACGGGAAAGGCAGTTTTGTAAAATCCCCGCAGGTTTTGCCGGCAGGTAAATATGAAAGTTCTGCATGTGTAAGACCTGATGATTTTAATCACGACGGGGTCATAGAGCTTTTTGTCGGACTTCGCCTTAAGCCATTTTACTATGGCGTACCGGTTAACGGTTATATACTTGAAAATGACGGTAAGGGAAACTTCAGGGATGTGACGGCTTCTGTTGCTCCCCAGCTTTTGAATGTGGGTATGATCCGCGATATGGTCTGGGCCGATGTTGATGGTGACGGAGATGATGATATAATATTTACCGGCGACTGGATGTCTCTTAAAGTATTCATCAACAGCGATGGAAAATTTGAAGAGTTGAAAGATGCCTTCAGAGGCGAGAAGACTGATGGCTGGTGGAACTGTCTTGCAGCAGGAGACTTTAACAAAGACGGGAAAATCGATTTTGTGGCGGGCAATCACGGCTTGAATTCAGTGTTCAGGGCAACTCCTGAAAAGCCTGTTGAAATGTATGTAAGTGATTTTGACATGAATGGTACGGTTGATCAGGTTATTTGCACTTATGACGGAGATAAATCATATCCGCTTGCACTGAAACACGACCTTGTGAGGCAGATCCCGGGTCTGGCAGCAAAATATCCGAAGTACGAAATGTATAAAGACCAGCAGATAACAGATATCTTTTCTGCCGAACAATTGAAAAATTCGCTTCACCTCTATTCATATATGATGGAATCATCCCTGTTTGAAAATGACGGATCGGGACACTTTATCAGAAGGCCGCTGCCTGCTGAAGCCCAGCTCTCACCAGTATACGCACTATATACAGGTGATTTCAACAATGATGGGAATCCTGACATTCTGCTTGGCGGCAACCTATATAACTCTAAGCCGGAAACAGGCCGTTATGATGCAAGCTACGGACTGTTCCTGGCAGGTGACGGCAAAGGAGGATTTACCACCTTACCGGCCTGGCAATCAGGATTCCGTCTTAAAGGAGAGGTTCGGGACATATTGCAGTTATCAACCCCAAAAGGGGAAATAATAGTTGTTGCAAAAAGCAATGGCCCGTTGCAGGTTTTCAGTATAAACGGCAGGTGACAGGCTTTACAGGAATGATGAATCAGACGGAAAGAGGATCTTCCGTGATGTTACCGGTAAAGCCGGAATTTACAGCAGCCAGATAGGTTACGGTCTGAGTGTAAGCATCTGTGATATTAATAATGATGGATTTCCCGGCATTTATTTTTCAAATGATTTCCATGAAAATGATTACCTGTACATAAATAATGGCAACGGGACCTTTTCGGAGCGGCTTACAGATTTTATTGCGCATACATGTCGTTCGTCAATGGGCAATGATGTTGGAGATTTCAACAATGATGGTCTCCTTGATATCCGGAATATCCTTGTTCGTGATCTGAATCAGGATGGCAGGCCGGATCTTGTTCTTGCCGGAAACAATTATCTGGTTCGTCCATCCCTGGGTCGGTATGATGCGACCTACGGCTGGTGTCTGATTGCAGACGGGACCGTGCAATTCAAACCGTTGATGCCGGTAGAGAGCGGACTGATAATAAAAGGTGATGCAAGAAAATTACGGACTATAACTATCCAGGGTAAAACTTATCTGGTAGCAGGAATTAACAATAGTAACTTACAGATTTTCAGGTTCTGAGACGAGGACTTGTCCGTTACTGCCCTTCACGGATTCTTTTTTGGTCATGTACAGTTTATAAACTATAAATATGTTTATTACCGAGAGGAATATAAACACAGCAAAACCGGCTGAATAACCTGCTTTCCCAAATTTATCCGCAATGATACCCATAACGGGAGGGATAATAAATCCGCCAAATGCACCAAGACCGCCAATCCACCCGGCAGCTCCGCCCACGGCATCCGGGATGTAATACGGTACAAGCTTGAATACTGCGGCGTTGGTTACTCCCATTCCGATTGCCAGTAATATGACCGCAGTCATGCAAAATGCGGGTGAACCTGAAAAGGTAAGTATGCAGGAAGAAATAAGGACAATAACCAGAGAAACAAGGCTGGCAGGTTCACCTTCATATTTATCAGACAGTTTACCTCCGATAACACGGAATAATGAAGCCAGCAGGGAGAACACAGCCGTATATATTCCGGCCTTCACCGCAACAAATCCATGAAGCTCGTTCCAGTACGTCGGGAACCAGGCAGTAAGGGCAATAAAACCGCCGAACGTTGTGAAATAAACAGCCATCAATGACCAGGTATTTCCTGACCTTGCTGAATTTAGCAGGCTGGCTCTGACATTTCCTGAAGGAAACAATTCCTGTCCCATACGAAAGGCTTCTGCACGGCTTTGCTGTTCGGTTTTTCCAGCTTTTCTAAGCTGAAAATAATAAGAATTAATCCCAATAACCGCATACAACACCGTACCGGTTAAAAGGAAGAGGAACCAGGCAAAATAAGCCGAGATGAATCCGAAGCGCTGAAGGTAAAACGGAAGTATCAGGGAAAAGAGTCCAGGCGCAAGATTTCCGAGTCCTGCATACGCCCCAAGCGCAAAACCCTGTTTTTTGCGCGGGAACCAGTATGATGTCTGGGCGATTCCTGCTGAGAATGTAGCTATACCGCAACCGCTGAGAAGCCCTGATAAAAGTACAAGCCAGTATAACCCATGCATATTATCCGGATATGTCAGGTTCAGAAGCATGGTCACTCCCCCGAGACCGAGCAGCGATAGGACAAGTAATACAAGAAATGGTTTTCTTCCTCCCGAAGTATCTACCCAGGCTCCGAATGGAATTCGCAACAAAGATCCTGAAAGCGATGGGAATGCGACCAGCAGACCAACCAGGAAGGGGCTGAGATCCATGGCTTCCCTGAATTTGACCGCTGTGGGTCCGTACAACGCAACTGATGCAAATCCGACAAAGAAACCGATTGTTGTTCCGGCAAGCCCTCTTAATGAAGAACCTTTGAGCTTAAAAGGACCGGATTCGCCGCATGAAATATTCTGTTTAATTACTTTGTGATTTATTGTCAACAACTATTTCGATTTTTAAATGTCTACGTAATTAGAAGAAGTCTGAGTGTTTTATTAGAGTTTATTACCTGAGCCGTAGTGATAAAATATCTTGACTGTAAACCTATGAGACTTAGCATAATGCCCCTGGTAATACTTCTATTTTCCCTTGAGATCGGCCTGAAGGGACAGAATTCAGGTGAAGAGGTATTTAAAAGCATATGCTCAGCCTGTCACACAGTTGGTAAAGGTAAACTTATCGGGCCTGATCTTGCAGGCATTTATAATATAAGGACAAACGAATGGCTGCATAGTTTCATAAAATCATCACAGAAAATGGTTAAATCGGGTGAACCCGATGCTGTTGCGATATATAATGAGTTCAACCATATTCCAATGCCTGACAATAATCTGACTGATGATCAGATAAACAGCGTTATCAATTTTATAAGGGAGACGGACCTGATCATCTCCGAAACTGCCAAGGCTCAGGCGCAACAGGCACCAGGAGAGATCCAAAAACCGAAACAATCCGAGGCACTACTACAGGCAGCTCAACCTCCTGCTGATACCCTGGGATTACATTATACCAGTGAGGCCGTTCCGGCAGGCCGATCTCTCTTTTATGGCTATACGGGATTCATGAACAGTGCCAGCCCCTGTTCAGGCTGCCATAATATCAGTGATGTCTATCTGCTCGGAGGCGGAAAACTAGCCAAAGACCTTTCAGATTCGTACGGAAGACTCGGTCCCGCCGGTATAAACGCCATTCTGACCAATCCTCCTTTCCCTGTAATGCAGCGTGCTTTTCGCGGACATGAGTTGAGTGAAGAAGAAAAGACAGATATCATTTCGTTATTGAAATCTGTATCGGACATGCCTGCATACAACAAGGTTCCCAAATCGACCGGTCTTTATTTTTTCGCTGTCAGTTTCCTTTGTGCAATATTCATACTTGCATTCATCTATATGGCATATGATAACAGAAAAATCACCTGACTAATGAAACCGACATGAGCTGGATCAAGGACATAATCTCTCCAGGTACGAGGCAATGGGAAGAATTCTACCGTAACCGATGGCAGCATGATAAGGTTGTCCGTTCCACCCATGGTGTTAATTGCACTGGTGGCTGCAGCTGGAATGTATATGTAAAGGAAGGCATTGTGGTATGGGAGACACAGGCGCTCGATTACCCGTCCCTTGAGAAAAGTCTCCCTCCGTATGAGCCGCGAGGCTGCCAGAGAGGTATCTCAACATCATGGTATCTGTATAGTCCTGTAAGGGTGAAGTATCCTCTTATCCGGGGTGCCCTGCTTGATCTTTATCTTGAAGAAAGGGCAAAGACAGGCGATGCCTTTCTTGCCTGGCAGAATCTGCAGTCGGATCCTGAAAAAAGAATAAGATACCAGAAGGCCAGGGGCAAGGGTGGATTCAGGAGGATAGCATGGGATGATGTCCTTGAAATAATCGGCGCTGCAAATATCTATACCGCAAAGAAATTTGGATCAGACCGTGTCGTTGGTTTTTCTCCGATCCCGGCAATGTCGATGATAAGTTTTGCCTCAGGATCGAGGTTCCTTCAGCTTTTCGGAGGAACCTTCCTGAGCTTTTACGACTGGTATGCTGATCTGCCGAACGCTTTCCCTGAAATATGGGGGGAGCAGACAGATGTGTGCGAAAGCGCAGACTGGTACAATGCCAGGTTCGTGGCGGTGATGGGTGCAAACCTCGGCATGACAAGGACCCCGGACGTTCATTTCTTTTCCGAATCGCGTTATAACGGTACCAAGACAGTCGTTTTCTCTCCCGATTTCAGCATGGTATCGAAATATGCCGACCAGTGGATCCCTGTTAATGCGGGACAGGACGGCGCTTTCTGGATGGCAGTGGTCCACGTCATCCTGACTGAAGCGCATTTCAGGAACAAGGTTGAGTATTTCCTCGATTATTCAAGGAAATATACAGATGCCCCTTTCCTGGTCGGGATCAATAATGTACATGGGCACAATACTCCCGGCCGGTTGCTTCGGGCATCAGCTGTCGAGAAATACCGCTCTGCGGAAAACAGCGACTGGAAATTTCTGAATCTTGATGAAAAAACCGGTGATTTTATTTGTCCATCAGGCAGTTCAGGGCACAGGTGGCAGAAGAAGAAGGGCAAATGGAATCTGAAGAATCAGGATGGTGAAGACGATATGGAATACACTCCTGTCCTTACCCTGATCGACAGATGTGACAAAATCATTCAGGTTGATTTCACCGAGTTTTCACAAAACAGGACTATAAGACGGGGTGTACCGGTAAAATACCTCAAGACGCCCTCAGGCGAAATTGCTTTTACTACCGTTTATGACCTGCTAATGGCACAGTTTGGTGTCGACCGGGGTCTTGAAGGAGGGTATCCAATCTCATATGACGATACCACGGCAGCTTATACACCTGCATGGCAGGAGTCATACACCGGTATCAGCTCAGAGACAGTGATCCGGTTTGCCAGGGA
>JAUZNW010000120.1 GCA_030706785.1 Bacteroidota bacterium
GGTATCCTGAAACTGTTTTCAGGCGAAATTGACGGTCCCGACACAAGGTAACCTGTTTTAGGATTGACCACAAGCCAGTCCAGACAGAATTCAGCTGCCTCCTTCATAATTGGATAAGCTTTATTCCTGAGATAATCCAGATCACCACCAAACTGGTAATGATCCCATATGTTCTGGCAGCTCCAGACTATACCCATCGGCCACATTCCATAGCCTATAGCTCCAAGAGGTTCAGTATAATGCCAGACATCAGTAGTGTAATGAGCTACTATCCCCCTCATGCCATAAACTTCTCTGGCAGTCCGCCGGGCATCGGGCCGCATTGCATCGATGAAATCCACAAAAGGCAGCTGCAATTCGCCCAGGTTGGTCACTTCCGAAGGCCAGTAATTCATCTGGATATTTATATTAATATGATAATCAGCGCTCCATGGCGGATTCAATCCGTCGGCCCAGATTCCCTGAAGGTTTGCAGGAAGATCGCCCGGCCTGGAACTGCTGATCAGCAGATATCTTCCGAATTGAAAATAAAGTTCGATGAGATCGGGATCTTCATAGCCGTTTTGCATTGCAGCTATCCTGGCATCAGTTGTGAAATAATTCCCGTCGCCGGACCCCAGATCGATTGAAACTCTTTTAAACAATGATTGATAATCAGCTATATGATCCTTTCTGATTTCCGTATAGGGACGATCTGAAACCGCCTTCATCTGTCCGGATGAAACAACCGACGGATCCTTCCCGAAATAATCTGTAGCCGCAGTAAGGAATATCGTCACGGAACTGGCCTTTTCAACCAGTATGGAATCGCCACCGGATGCAAGAATCCCTCCTTCGGCAATAACCTTAAGATGAGCTTCCATCATTACTCCAATGCCATCCCCTACATGTTCATTCATGACGATTTCATTATCACTGGCTTTGATCGCTGCTTTATTGCCAGGACGGGATAGCCTTGCCGTGAAAGTAAGGGCTCCCGGCTTATCGGCAGTCAGTCTGATAACAAGAGCCTGATCAGGGAAGCTTGAAAGGATCTCACGTGTATACCTGACCTGGTTTGCATTAAAGGTTACCTTCGCGATTGCATCTTCGATATCAAGTTCGCGCCGGTAGTCTGAAACACCACGGAGTTTTCCGAAATTCAATGTCAGATCGCCAAGTGTCTGGTAGCTTGAGGCATTGTCTCTTCGGAAGCTGCCAAGGATCTTGCTTTGTGCAAGCTGCTCAGCTTCGCGGTAATTTCCTTCTAAAAGAAGCTTACGGACCACCGGCAGGTTTTTCATCGCTTCGGGATTGGCATCCCATCGCGGCTGGCCAGTCCATACAGACTCCTCATTAAGCTGGAGCCTCTCTTTCCCGATCCCTCCGAATATCATTGCACCAAGCCTGCCGTTTCCTATAGGAAGGGCTTCATTCCAGGTTTCTGCAGGTTTATTGAACCAGATTTTCAGTCCGCTCTGAGGTTTCTGCGCTGCAATATTAATGCTGAGAAGCATCAGAACTAAAAATGTAGAGACGCCCGATCCGGGCGTCTCTACCATTGATTTGAATCTCTTCAATTCAGGCATTTGTACTTTGACAGTCAATTTCAATTATTTCCTGAGCAGATCGCGGATCTCTGTAAGAAGAACCTGATCCTTAGTCGGAGCAGGGGGAGCGGCCGGAGCTTCTTCCTCCTTCTTCTTGGCCGCATTAATTGCCTTGACGATCAGAAAGATGGACAAGGCAACAATCAGGAAATCAATTGCGGTCTGGATAAAAGTTCCGTAATTCCAGGTAACAGCAGGCTTTGCTTCTGTTGCAGCCTTCATCACAAGCTTAAAGTCCGTGAAGTTGATACCGCCAAGCAGCAACCCGATCGGGGGCATGATGATGTCATTAACAAGGGAAGAAACGATCTTCCCGAATGCTGCGCCAATGATGATACCTACGGCCATATCGACCATATTACCCTTCATTGCAAACTTTTTGAATTCGTCTAAGAACTTCATTTTTTCAGGTTTTGGTTAACAATATCAGAACTTATAGGAAAATCCGACTCCGAGGATCTCTTTGAATTGCGTCCTGGGACCAGGGGTTTCGGTTGGTTCAAATATACCATTACCGTTCCTGTCAACAGGGACCTTAACGTTATCATCATATAAAAGATTTATGTTGAAGCTGACCGAAATGAATTTATTCACTTTCAGAGCAATAAGCGTTTCCCAGTTTATATCGATATTCTGGGGATTGTCACGGTAGTTTGAGAAAAGGTCAAGCTTTGTGGTGAAAGCTACATTTTTCAGAAATTCACCTTTGAAATCACTTCTTGTATAAATTGCTCTCAGGTATCCACCGAATTCACTCCTGGATGTTTCTCCGGGAGTTACGCCAAACGCCCCTGCGTCAGACAGAACCGGGTCTGTAACGAAAGTAAATTTAGCTGCTACTGGTGCAATGAATGCACTAATGTAAGGACTTGGCTTGTAATCGAGTCCAAGCGCAAGCATGAGGTAGGCAGGTGCAAAAGCATCAGATATTTTGTTTTGAGTATCAGGATATTTGTAACCGGGACTCATCTGTGTCCTGAAATTGAGGAGTGCAGCATAGTTAAAATCTTTGAATGCCTCCCTCCCGTATTTCGAGGTTAATTCAATCTTGTCGTCGGTTTTTCGATAGCCTTCATCACCCTGCTTAAGTAAGCCATAACCAATTTCAAGCAGGTTGTCCCAGGACGATTTTCCCTGTTTATAAGTGGCGAATCCGCTGAACAGTCCGTTCAGTGACAGGGAGTTCTGACCTCCTGCAGCCCAGTTTGTAAGTGAGGTCTGGGCAAAATTTAAAGCGACAACACCACCTTTCTTCCATCCCATTATGGTATCGGCCTTTACTTCCCTCAGCTTTTTCTCCACTTCAGTAACCTGACCGAATGAGACATAACCCAGCAGCAGAAATAACAATACGGTTGATAATGATTTAGTCTTCATACCAATTTTTCTAAATATCCACTCATATCCTTTCGCGGGATCCATAGAATCAAATCAAACATAAACCGCAAAGACCCCAGAGTCTAACAGCTGACTTTGCGCTCTCTGCGGTCTCCGCTTCAAAGCAACCCTTGCCGGAACTACTTTCTTACGTCCTTAACATCAGCTTTGCCGGCATTCCTTTTTACAGATTCAATGCCATTATCGCGACCGCTTTCAGTTTTATAATTCTGGCTTGTTCCGATAATCTGGCTGTTGGCTGCAGTAATTGAAAAACGGAACATTTTTGACGGGGTTTGTGTCTTTGCGAATCTCTTCGGATCAGCAGCGTTCTTTTTGACTGATTCGATACCGTTAAGGCAGGCTGCCTTGCTGGTGTAACCTTCACTGCTCAGGATCGTCTGGCCATTATCGGCCTTCAGACGAAAGCGGAATTCATTTTTCTTGCCGCTCTGATAAACTTCAAATTTAGCCATTTAAGATAATTTTAGGTTATAGAAACATTATTGAAAAGAGAATTTCCAAAGCCGTTAAACTTGTTGATGCCGGCAGTACAGTTTTTTCCTGATGTTATAATTCCAAATATAATATTTTTAAAAATTTTAGCTATAGCCATGAGCTTTTTGTTTTATTTTATCTAAACTGTTAAATTGCATCACTTGAATATACCAGTACTAAAATCTAAAATTATGGCTAGAAAAGAGGCTTTTTCGGATTATATTAATGCAGGTTATGACTGTAAGGGTGATACTATAATTCTCGGGGGTGCTATGCTCGACGGTACACCTCTGGCCAATACGCTGGTAAAGGTACCGCTTAAGACAATGAACAGGCATGGTCTGATTGCCGGGGCAACCGGGACCGGAAAAACAAAAACATTGCAGGTAATATCCGAACAGCTCTCTGAGAAAGGTGTTCCGGTTTTACTTATGGATGTCAAGGGGGACCTGAGTGGAATAGCAATGCCGGGCGAGGAGAAACCGTTCATTACCGAAAGGCACGCAAAGATCGGATTGCCATACTCCGTGAAAGGCTGTCCGGTTGAGCTGCTTACAATTTCAAAGCAGGATGGTGTAAGACTTCGCGCTACTGTATCGGAATTCGGTCCGGTGCTCCTGTCAAGGATACTCGACCTTAACGATACCCAGAGCGGCGTTCTGGCTGTAATATTCAAATATTGTGACGATAATCGTCTCCCTTTGCTTGATCTGAAAGACCTGAAAAAAACAATTCAATATGTAACTGAAGAGGGTAAGGAAGAAATTCAAAAGAGTTATGGCACTATCTCTCCGGCGACCACAGGAATAATTCTTCGGAAGGTCATGGAACTCGAGCAACAGGAAGCCGACCTGTTTTTCGGAGAAATCTCGTTTGATATCAGAGATCTTATGAGGCACGACAGGAACGGCAACGGTTACGTCAATATTATTCGTCTGACAGATATCCAGGACAGACCAAAGCTTTTCTCGACATTCATGTTGTGCCTGCTGGCCGAAGTATATGATGTGATGCCTGAAAGGGGAGATGTGGATAAGCCTGAGCTTGTAATATTCATCGATGAAGCTCACCTGATTTTCAACCAGGCCAGCAAAGCTCTTCTTGATGAGATTGAGAACATTGTAAAGCTTATCCGTTCAAAGGGGATCGGTGTCTTCTTCGTAACACAAAATCCGATGGATGTACCGAATGAGGTTCTGGCGCAACTTGGGCTGAAAGTACAGCATGCACTGAGGGCATTTACCGCCATTGACAGAAAAGCCATTAAGCTGACGGCTGAAAACTTCCCGTTGTCGGATTATTATAAAACTGATGAAGCACTTACAAGCCTTGGTATCGGCGAAGCGCTGGTAACAGCTCTGAATGAGAAAGGAATTCCGACACCACTTGCAGCAACAATGATGAGGGCACCCTCAAGCCGGATGGATATCCTGACCCAGAGTGAGTTGGATTCAATCAACAGGAATTCTGACCTGGTCAGGAAATACAGCGAGGTTATAGACAGGGAGAGTGCCTATGAAATACTTACGGCAAAAGTGGAGAATATTCAGAAGCAGGCTCAGGATGAGGCACAAAGGAAGGAATGGGAGAAAATGGGAGATAAGGAGAGGACTACATATCGTCCTTCAGGCAGAAGCGGGAACGTTCTCAGAAACCCGGTTGTAAAAGTTCTTACAAGTGCAACCTTCATCCGTGGTGTGCTTGGCATAATGAAGAAGGTAATCAGGTAGGGATCATTCACTCAGCGGCCTCTTCTTGAGAACGCCACCTTTTGTGTTGCTGATTGGTACACAATAGATAAATGCATTTTTATCCACCTCATTTACCAGCTTCTTTACTTTGCTTATTTCAAGCTTGGTAACAATGGTGAAAATCATATCCATGTCTGCGACCCCTTCCAGTTCTGCTTTCTTCCCTATCATGCTGCGCTTACCCT
This sequence comes from Bacteroidota bacterium, assembly GCA_030706785.1. GTDB lineage: Bacteria > Bacteroidota > Bacteroidia > Bacteroidales > VadinHA17 > LD21. The sequence continues at coordinate 5,401 of JAUZNW010000120.1, forward strand.
TGAAAATGGTTATTCCGCGGCCGAATTTGATCATCAGGATTCGCTTGACCTTCGAACTCTTCTCCGATATTATTGTAATCCCGGTATATTCCTCGACTCCTTCAACCAGGTAATCTATAGTTCTGGAGGCAGCAATGTAGGTAAGGATTGAATATAATGCCGGTTCAATACCCAGAATGAAAACTGCACAACTGAAAATAATGACATTGAAAATCAGTATCATATCTCCAATTGTGGCTTCACTCTTCCTCCATATGTACAATGCAAGTATCTCTGTTCCATCCAGTACTCCGCCACCCCTGACCGAAAAACCCACACCCGCACCCAGGAACAGCCCTCCAAAAATCGCAATCAGCAGTTTATCATGGGTAATCACCGGATAATTAACAGTAGCCAGAACAAGCGACAGGCCTGCTATTGCAATCAAAGTTTTTATTGCGAATGGCCTTGAGATCTGACTGAATGCAAGTATTATGAACGGGACATTAATGATAAATATCCAGACTGACAGGGGTAATTCAGATGAAAATGAAATAAGGAGGGAGATTCCGGTTACTCCACCATCTATAAAATGATTTGGTATCAGAAATCCTTTGAGCCCGAAGCTCGCAGAAAATATTCCTATAGTGATAAAGATTATGCTCCTGATATTTTCTTTTGCAGTCAAGGACATAGCAGAAAATTATATTCGGCCGGATGCCGGAAATCAAAAGGAAACAGGGTCAGCGTCTTACCTTTACACTGTCGACAAGATATCCTGAGTCTCCCCGCCAGAAGACTGCCCCATTCTTTTGAATATAATGCACAATCACGTTTTGCCCCTGCAGAGTATCAAGCTTGGAAGCAAGATGTTTGTCGGTGACGGAAAATTCGAACTTTTCAGAAGCAAGTGCAACATTGGAATTGCTTGTTACACTGCTCAGGATCATTTCTCCTTCATAAGTTTTGAAAAATGTGCCCTTGTTTGAGAACTTCTGTAACAGACCGGCACGGTAACCTTCGCTGTAGGTGTAAAAATACTTCCAGTAGACAAAAGTTATCAGGAAGACTATGGCCAGTGTGATGATCCACCTGACGATCCTTCTTGTCTTCTTTACTGTTGACGCCCATCTTGATGGCTTGGTGGTTGTGGTATCTTCAGCCATTTGGAATGAAGTTTATTTGTTAGTTAAATTATTATAAACCAACCGGATATATGAACCCATCATCCTCTTTAAAGAAACACCATTAAAGATAATTGACTTTAAGGAATTAATGAAAATAATTTATCTCTTTATTTTCCCCCGGGTAAACTCACCCCGTACCCCTCTCCCGGAGTAAGAGGGGTCTTAAATCATCCCCCGCTCTCCCTGGGAACGGGGGATAAGATAGGGTGAGCTATTATTGCTTTAAGGCAGCTTTTGTGAAAATATATTCAGGGATCTTCTGATTGAACTGAATGCTGGTTATTTTGAATTCGGTACCGCCACCCTGCCTGAGAATATCTTTATACACCACAACCATGGGGAACCACCGGCCATCAATCAGCCTCACATCGGAGAGGGTGGTCCTTTTCAGCAGTTGCCCGCTTTTAGCATATAATTCCTCCTTCAGGGGCACATATCTTTCTGTATCAATCCATACCTTCCTGGAATAATAGGCAACATCCGTAACTTTTGCTGTCAGTTCCAGAACGACTGTCTTTCTGTTGTCAATAACTTCATTCCCGACAACTTTTGATGAATAGACATCAGTAAGCTTACGATCATCCATCATGTCTTCGTATGACAGGTCCGAGCCCATTACCGATTGCCTGAGCATATGCCCTGAGATCTGGATGGTCCTGTCAGTTGATGGTGAATAGATCCAAAGCTGCTTCTCGAGCTTCAGCATTTTTGTACCCTGCTCCCGGGCAGGCGACAGATACTCAGTAAACGATTCCTTATCGCCCTCGGTATATGTTTTGGATGTTATAGTCCTGCTCGTCCTTGCCCCATGGATTGTCATCGATGATTCAAATATCCTGTTGTCGGAAGAAATATTCTTCTCAACCTTTTTCAGTATCTCATCTGCATTTTCCTGTCCGGAAACTGTGAGTGAAACAAAAGCAGTGGTTATAACCAAGGCCGGTATAATAATGGTTTTCTTCATTTCTGACTTTATATTTTCATGCTTCCAGTTCCTTGAACAACCTGGCCGTCTGTCTCCGATAAATTCCTATTCCGGAAAGCATAGTTCCAATCACTGTGGATAGCAGCCCGGGAATGAATCCCAGGTAAAAATCTAACTTTGTAATATGGGTCCTCAGAACAGTCGGCATCATGATCGATGTGCTTTTCAGTAGTCCAGATATATCAATACCGTATTTCTGTACAAGCCATGAAAAGAAGAGGCCAAAAACTGTGCCGGCGGCAGAACCGGCAAGACCGATCATCACCGACTCATATATCAACGTCATGTATACATGCCTCTTCTCTTCCCCCATAGCAAGCCTGACACCAACCTCTCCATACCGGCGTAGCCCTCCGAGCAATCCGGCATTCCATAGCACAAGTGACATTGCGAAGACAAATACTGCTGCGATATAGTTTGCCAGGTTATTCGAAAGATTAACATACTGACCCATGCTTCCCTGCTCACTCAGTGTATTCATTACCGGGGCAAATTCGTCTGTGCCGGGTCTGTGGGAGGCATTGAATTTTTCAGCATCCAGCAGGGCAGCTTCTTCATTATAGAAACCGGTTTTCAAGAATCCAAGGATCTCTCCTGAGGCATCGGGCATGTCGAGAGCATCCCTCACATCCCCGATGTCAGCAATAATAGTTCCCCTGTCGAGCACTTCAGTTCCGAATGAAATTGTTCCCGAGATAATGAAATTATAGATTGCCATGCTCCCGTTCATTGTTGATCCGATAAGGGTAACCCTGTCGCCGGGATTCACGGCAAGCTTTTCAGAAAATTCCTCGCTAATCAGGATCTCTCCTTTTTGTGAAGGCATTTTGCCCCTTAAAAGTGATTTCATAAGGTTCAGCCTTTCTGGTTCTCTTGTACCGGGAGCCAGCAAAGACAAACCTAAACCCATCGTCGGACCCTGCGTTTTAGTATCCCCGTTTTCATCCGGCACATCTATCAATCCTCCGAACCTTATGCGCTGTGCCCATTCCATGTCCGGAAAATCCTTCTCAAGCTGACCTGTAAGTTCATCTGATTCAAGCAAGGCAAGATCATTTGGCATCTGGCTGATGTTGTCCGCATAGACTTTGGTCATAACTTTCACATGGCCATCGGAGAACCTTGCGTTCATCTCGACAATGTCGCCCATCACACCTTTAATATAAGCATGCAACATTATTGTAAGCATCACACCGATTGCCACCACAATCACCGGAATGCGGCTGCGGCTTTTATCCCGGAGCAGTCCTTTTAGAAGAAATCTGATCATTGCAGCTTCCCCCTTAATGCATCTGTCGGATTCATCCTTGCTATCCTCCTGGATGGCCAGTAGCTTACTATTGCTGTTACCAGGGTCATTATCAGCACCGTTGTGACGATCAGTCCTGCACTATAGACCGGGTAGAGAGTCTGTGCAATCGCCATGCCGAATTCACTTGTATCGATAGGCATTTTCCATCCAACCGTGGCCATGTGGGCAAGAAAGGGGAGCCCGTATGCTGCCGACAGAAGTGCTGCCAGCACAGCATGCATAGTACCTTCAACTGTAAAGAGCCCCACTACCTGGCGGCGTGTGTAGCCAAGCGCAATATATGTCCCTATCTCTTTCTGCCGTCTGAAGATCGACAGCACCTGTGTATCGAAGATTGCGAGCATTGCCAGAAGAAGAAGAATGCCATACATGACCGACTGGCTGACACTTTTCGCTTTTATCATTGAATTAACTGAGGCAGTCAGCTGGTCCTTTGTCTTGAGGGTCCATCCGTCGAGATTGGAGCGTATCTCCCGGCTGTCCCTGAAAGTGAGGATGGTTGCTTCACCCGGCAACATCATCATCGACTGAAGCTTTTCAAGGGGAATATAGATCTGTCCGGTCTCAACCTCAGGCACATTGGTTGAGAAGACAGCTGTAATGACAATATTCGTTGCGTCGAATGTCCCGTTGGAATCTCTCCAGCGTATAGTGAACTGGTCGCCAGTTGATGCCTTCAGGCTTTTAGCCATTAGTGAACCGATAATTGCCGGTACAGCATCAGTGGTTGTATCCAGCTTATGTGAAGGGAGCAGGAAAAGTTTCTGGTGAGGATTTATCCCTTTTATCACAACCGATTGCAGTCGTCCCTGAGGATAAATCGATCCGGGAACTATCAGGAACGGTTCCATATCACCTTTTGCTATCTCATCCCTTGTTGATGCAGGGATTGGCGCATGGCTATCGGTCAGCGTAAACGGATCAAGAGGATCATAATTTTTCTGCCAGTACTGACCGCCACCAATCTCCCAGTTTGTCATATCGGTTTTTGCCTGGTGATCCCATCCGATAAGGACTCCTTTCATGAAGATGATCACAACGAAGGAAAAGGAAAGAACTATGACATTCAGCCAGGTCCTGAGCCCTGCACCTATCAGATTTCTGTATGCGAGCTTGATTGCCAGTAACATTTTTTCAGGTATTAATTGGTTTTAAATTCCTCCCTGTCAATTTTCCCGTCCAGGAGAAAGATCTTTCTTCTCAGGTAACCTATGACCTTATCGTCATGTGTGGCAAATAGAAATGTGGTTTTCAGATCATTATTCAGATTCAACATTGTTTTCAGGATATTATGTGAATTTTCTGCATCGAGATTTGCAGTAGGTTCATCAGCCAGGACAAGCGACGGTTTCTTTACCATCGCCCTGGCAATTGCAACCCTCTGCGATTCGCCTCCCGACAACTGCGGTGGTTTTAATTTTACCTTGCCGGTGAGTCCCACCCACTCAAGTGCATCCATCACCATTTTCTTCCTCTGAGAAGCATTGAATCCAAGAAGCAGCAGAGGGAACTCTACATTTTCAAAGACTGTATGAACGGCAAGCAGGTTGTAGCTCTGGAAGATGAATCCGAGGCTTTCCTTCCTTAGCCGGGCAGAATCCTTTGCAGAAAGTTTGCCGATCGATCTCTCGAGGACAATGACCTCTCCGGAGGAGGGAACATCAAGTGATCCGACTATATTCAGAAGCGTGGTTTTCCCTGAACCGCTGGGACCGACAAGTCCGGCGAATTCACCAACGGAAAGCTCAAGATCAATCCCGTTCAGTGCAGTGAACTCCCCTTTTCCGACAGGGAACTTCTTGACCAGTTTCTGAACCTTGATGATGGGTGCAATTTCCATAAATATCTGATTAGTGATTGAAAACAAACATTAGCTGTATCCCTTTTCCTGAGAAGAGATCCATTGTCCCCGACTGTGCAGGGAGCTGAAAAAATACAGGATTCCAGAAACCCATCAGGTAAAATATCACATTGTCAAGCTGTTTCTGGAAGGTAACAAAATTGTAAATTGTTTTGTTTGTCCAGTTATAATACACCATCGCGCTCAGTTTATCAAATAGTCCAACGGGGTAACTTGCTGTCAGAAGCGAAAAAGAAGTCCTGTTTGCGAATCCGAAGGCTCTCTGATCGAAAGAGAGCAGGAGATGCTCGTAAGCAACATACAGCCCGTTGCCGATCCCGAATGTGTAATCAATCCCGGCGTTCAGTATTTCCTCGTTTGTCAGGGTTCCCAGGTTCATCTGTTTTCGTGTCCATGAGCCCTCCACCCATAAGCCAGCTATCAGATCCCATTTTGCATCGAATCCAAATTTGTCTTCAGGTATCTTCGAATAATAGTTTGTAAATATTGGCATATCCCTGTTGTCAGCAGTCCTGTGATGGTA
>JAUZNW010000121.1 GCA_030706785.1 Bacteroidota bacterium
CGAAGTACGGGAATATCAGTACGGGGATGACATAAGGAGCATTGACTGGAATGTTACAGCCAGGTTGAACCATCCTTATGTCAGGGTCTATGAAGAAGAGAGGGAGCTGACAGTAATGCTTCTTATTGATGTAAGCGGCTCGGGTAATTTCGGAACCACTACACGATTCAAAATGGATCTTATTACTGAAGTCGCTGCAGTTTTGTCATTTTCAGCCATTTACAATAACGATAAAGCAGGTGTTGTATTTTTCTCCGACAAAGTCGAGAAATTCATCCCTCCACAGAAAGGGAGAAAGCATATCCTGAGAATAATCAGGGAACTGCTTGATTTCAGGACGCAAAGCAACATGACAAACCTGAGCGAGCCACTGCGTTTTATTACAAACGCCATAAAAAAGCGGTGCACTGCTTTTATAATATCTGATTTTATTGCCCCTGATTTTGAGGACGCCCTCAGGATAGCTGCAAACAAGCACGATATTGTTGCGCTAAAGGTCACCGATCCGCTTGAAAAATCCCTTCCGGATATCGGACTTTTCAAGGTTTCTGATGCCGAAAGCGGTTACGAGAAATGGATCGATACATCATCAAGATCTGCAAGGAGGGCTTATGAGGAGTGGTGGAAATCTCATACTCTGGCTGTAAAAAATACTTTCAGGAGATGTGGTGTCGATCATACTGAGCTTGGGACTGAAGAAGACTATGTAAAACCGCTTATCAAGTTGTTTGAAAGCAGATGAATCTGGTGAGAAAAAGATGGATTCTAATATTACTGCTTCTTGCAGTTGCGCCGTGCCTGGTTCACGGTCAGGATATTTCAGTAACTGCTGCTTTCGACACTACAAGGATATTAATCGGAGACCAGATCCATTACAACGTTGTTGTTGAACAACCTGCGGGCATCACTTTGAATCTCCCCATCCTGAAGGACACTCTAAATAAAAATATTGAAATCGTTTCAGGACCTAAGATTGACAGTTCTAAAACCGGTAATCAAAGGATAAGGATAACAGAACAATATCTTGTTACTTCGTTCGATTCCGGATTTTACAGGGTGAAACCTGTTTATGCTGAAACCAGGGGAGCTAATGGGTTGAAAAGATACTATTCCGACTATACACTACTGGAAGTTTCAAGGGTCAGGCTGACCCCTCCTGATTCTGCAAAAATATTTGATATAGCAGGTCCCTATAAGGCACCTGTTACACTGGGGGAAATTCTCCCATGGATATTGCTTTTTCTGATCGTATCTGCAATTGTATGGCTTGTGATCAGATTTATCAGGAGATTTTCAAAAAACAGTAAGGAACCTGTTACTCCCATCAGGATAGAACCTGCACATGTTATTGCATTCCGCGAGCTTGAGAAACTGAAGAATCAAAAGCTCTGGCAGAGCGGAGAAACTAAAAAATATTATACACGGCTTACCGAAATATTAAGGCAATACCTCGAAGACAGATTCAGTGTTTTTTCACTCGAGCTGACAACCTCAGAAACACTTGAGGAGCTTATAAAGACAGGATTTAAAAAGGATGAATCCTATAACAGGCTGAAGTCGGTTCTGAATGAAGCTGACCTTGTCAAATTTGCGAAGTACAAGCCCGAGCCATCCGAAAATGAACAGAGCTTTGATAATTCCTGGGATTTTGTGGATGCTACTAAAATAACCGTGGAAGAAGCCGTATCGGCTGATGCAATGGAAAAAGAAAAGGAGGTGAGCGCATGAACGGCATAACATTTGCCAATCCTGCTTTCCTCTGGCTGCTGCTTGCAGTGCCGGCCATGATAGCCTTCTACGTTCTGAAACAGCACAGGGCTTCGGCAGCGCTTCGCATGCCTGGCCTGCAGCCATTCGAAAACGCAGGTTCTACCTTCAGAAACTATCTCAGGCATGTCCTTTTTGCATTCCGGGCAATTATTGTTACTCTTCTGATAATCATACTTGCAAGGCCTCAGTCTGTGAGCAACTTCAAAAATGTCTCCACTGAGGGTATTGACATTGTAATGACTCTTGATATTTCCGGAAGTATGCTTGCCCGCGACTTTAAGCCTGACAGACTGGAAGCAGCTAAAAATGTGGCAACAGAATTTATCTCGGGCAGGCCCTATGACCGCATCGGACTGGTCGTTTTCAGCGGAGAAAGCTTTACCCAGTGTCCGTTGACCACCGATCATGCAGTCCTGGTCAACCTTCTGAGGGAAATCCAGAGCGGCATGATCGAGGATGGAACCGCTATCGGTATGGGACTTGCAACTGCTGTGAACAGGATTAAAGATTCCCAGGCCAGGAGCAAGGTCATTATTCTGCTAACGGATGGTATTAATAATATGGGCGAAATTGCTCCGGCAACTGCAGCAGATATTGCAAAGACTTATAATGTAAGGGTTTATACTGTAGGAGTCGGCACAAGGGGAATGGCCCCGTATCCTGTTCAGACACCATTCGGAACCCAGTTCCAGAATATGCCAGTCGAAATTGATGAAGGAATTCTGCGTGAAATCGCTTCAAAGACAGGAGGTATGTATTTCAGGGCGACCGATAATGCAACACTTTCAGAAATATATAAGGAGATCGATAAGCTTGAGAAATCAAAGATCGACGTGAAGCAATTGATCAGACGGGACGAAAAGTATATGGTTCCGGCACTCCTTGCATTCTGCTTCCTGGCTTTCGAAGTGATCGGCAGATCTCTTCTTTTGAGGAACCTGACTTAATTTAATATAGAAATGCAACTGTTCAGATTCGCAAATCCCGATTATTTGTACCTGTTGCTTCTGCTACCGGTCATGGTGGTATTATTTGTGCTTAACGAGATAAGGAAGCGAAAATCGATCAGGAAGCTTGGCAACTCTGAACTTGTCCGGAAATTATTGCCGGAAATGTCGAAATCAAGGCCGATAGTTAAATATTTATTTGTTCTGCTCGCAGTTGCATCAGCCGTAATAATGGTGGCCAGGCCTCAGTTTGGTTCCAAGCTTGAAGAGGTTAAGAAGAAAGGAGTGGAAGTAATAATTGCACTCGACGTCAGTAACTCCATGCTTGCCGAAGATATCCAGCCAAACCGGCTTACACGGGCGAAGCAGGCCATTTCAAGACTGGTCGACAACCTCACCAACGATAAGATCGGATTGATCGTTTTCGCTGGAGACGCATACACACAGATACCGATTACGACTGATTATGTTTCGGCAAAAATGTTCCTCTCAACAATCGGTCCTGAAATGGTCCCCAGGCAGGGTACTGCCATAGGGGCAGCCATCAATCTGGGACTTAAATCATTTGGTCCTGATGAAGGGAAAAGCAAGGCTATGATAATCATTACTGACGGTGAAAACCATGAGGATGATCCGGTAGCAGCGGCTGAAGAGGCAGCGAAGGAAGGGGTGGTGATTCATACGATAGGTATCGGTTCACCCCAGGGAGTCCCTATTCCCATAACAATCAATGGCAGGACGGATTACCTCAAGGATCACGACGGCCATATTGTTATTACAAAGCTTGATGAAGATATCCTGAAGAAGATTGCAATAACAGCAGGCGGAAACTATGTGAGGGCCAGCAATTCAAATATCGGACTTGATGAGATCTTCAGCAGTATAGGAAGGATGGACAAGCAGGAGCTGGAAAGCTCTATGTATACTGAGTACAATGATCAGTTCCAGATATTTGCAGCATTGACTCTTTTCTTCCTTCTTGCTGAATTTGCCGTAATGGACAGGAAAAACAGGCGACTGGCGAACATAAGATTGTTTAAGTTCAAAGTATGATTTATATTTCAGGAATAATGCAATTAAACAAAAGGACAGGATCGAATATGCGGGGAAGGCTGATGCTTGTATGCCTGTTCTCTGCATTTTCAATGCTTGCATTTCCGCAGGGCGACAAGAAATTTATACGACAGGGGAACAGAGAGTATGAGAAACAAAAGTATTCTGAATCGGAAATTTCATACAGGAAGGCAATTGACAAAAATAAATTATCGACAGATGCTGTTTTCAATGTGGGTGATGCACTTTACAAACAGAAGAAATATGAGGACGCAGGAAAACAATTTGCCGATAATACAAGTATGAACGAGAAGAAAGTTAAGAAATCAACTGCTCTGTACAACCTGGGCAATTCCTTCCTCATGGCGAACAAATTCCAGGAAAGCATTGAAGCCTATAAGAATTCCCTTATGCTGAATCCCGGGAATATGGAGGCAAAATACAATCTTGCCTATGCCCAGGATTTGCTGAAGAAGCAGCAACAGCAGCAGCAGCAAAAACAGGATCAGGATAAGAACAAGCAGAATAAGGACGAGAAAAAGAATAATGAGGAAAACAAGAACCAGGATAACAAGCAGCAACAACAAAACAATAATCAGGATCAGAATAAGCAGAACCAGCAGGATCAGCAGCAACAGCAGAATATCTCTAAGGAAGATGCCGACAGGCTTCTGAAGGCTCTCGCAAATGATGAAGAAAAAGTACAGGAAAAGGTAAGGCTTGAAAAAGCAGCCCGTGAAAAAGTCAGGACTCTGAAAAACTGGTAAATACGGATGAAATCAGGATATGCCATATGGTTTCTGTTACTGATGCTTCTGCCGGGGATGGCAAAGGCACAGGACATTACTGTCAAAACTGACTATCCCGAGGTTGTGAGGTCAGGCCAGCAATTCCAGGTTTCCTGGACCGTAAATTCAGGAGACGGGGAATTTGTGGCTCCTTCATTCAGCGGTTTTTACAAACTGATGGGGCCACAGACGTCATATAGTTCAAGCACACAAATAATAAACGGAAAAATTTCGAGGGAAACATCATATTCATATATATATTACCTGCAGGCGATAAAGGAGGGTAAATACGTTATTCCTCCGGCATCGGTTGTCATAAAGAACAAAGCCTACAGTTCTGATTCCCTCAGGATTGAGGTTATCGGGAATAATGCTGTCTCTCAAAGGAATGCGCAGGCTCCAGGGAAAAATAATATTGAACCTCAAGAAGTTCCGGAAAACGAAATATTTCTCGGCTTTACTGTCGATAAGAGAGAGGCTTACGTAGGTGAGTCAATAGTTGCCACTCTGAAGCTCTATACCAGAGTTGACCTTTCAGGGATAAGCGAGATCAAGCTACCGGGATTTGAAGGCCTCCTGAGAACTGACCTTAATACACCGCCTCTTACTTCACTGAAACGTGAAAATATAAACGGTACAATTTATGGTACAGGAGTGGTTCAGCAATTCCTTCTCTATCCCCAGTTGCCCGGTGAAATTACTATTGATCCGGTTCAGATAACTGTTCTTATCCAGAAAAAATCAGGCAATACTGATCCATTCTTTGGCGATTTCTTTTCAACATTCACTACTGTACCTCAGGCTGTTGTAAGCAAAGCTATTACATTGAAGGTAAACCCTCTGCCCGGAACAAAACCGCAAGATTTCTCGGGAATAGTCGGGAAAGCAGGTATTTCAGCCTCTTTAACAAGGGATAGCGTTAATGTGAACGACGCTGTTAATCTCAGGTTTGTCGTCTCAGGAAGCGGAAACCTTAAGCTGGCTAATGCGCCTAAATTAAAGCTGCAGGCCGATCTGGAATCATATGATCCGAAGATCACCGACGATCTTAAAAATGGGATAAACGGGACAACCGGTCAGAAGACATTTGACTACCTTCTGATCCCTCGGCATTATGGCGAATTTACAATACCGCCCGTAAGCTATTCCTATTTTAATGTTGCAACAAAACAATATGACAGGTTAACAACTCCCGAACTTCATTTCTATGCCAGAAGAGGTACTGAACAGAGTCAGGGGACAGGAGCTACAGTTTACGGCGGAGTTTCCAAGGAAGAAGTAAAATACCTTGGCAAGGACATTCGATTTATAAAAAATGATTCAGGATTATTGAGGGCAACAGGTAATTATATTTCATCAAAAAGATCATTCTACAGCGCTTATATTTTCGCTCTGGCTTTATTTATCGGTGTCCTCACTGTGAGAAGGGAACACATCAGGAGGAATGCCGACCTTACTTCGGTGAAAAACAGGAAAGCTGCAAAAGTTGCCGGAAAACGGCTGAAGGTTGCAGGCATGTTCCTCAAAAATGGTCCCGCAGATAAATTCTATGAAGAGATCCTTAAGGCGATCTGGGGATACCTCAGCGATAAGCTTAATATTCCTGTTTCAGATCTTACAAGGATTAACGCGGTTGATGCACTGAGAGGAAGAGGAATTGCGGAAGAGGAGATAAATAATCTTATATCCATCCTTGATACATGCGAGTTCACAAGATTTGCCCCATCATCCTCCGAAGGAGAAGCTGCTAAGATCTATGACGGTGCCTCAAGGTTCATAAAAACTGTGGAAAACGCAATTGGCTGAAAATGAAACTTCTGAAAATATATTGCCTTGTAACTTGTTTTATTCTCCTTCAGGGGATCAATCTTTTTTCCCAGGAATCAAGGGAACAAAAATACAAGAAAGGCGTTGAGTATTATTCGTCGGCAAATTACAAGGAAGCACTTAAGGAATGGACCGATATTTACAATACCGGTTACAGGTCTGCTGCACTTGATTACAATATCGGCAATACCTATTTCAAGATTGGAAATACTCCCGGTGCGATACTCTTTTATGAACGCGCCCTTCTTCTTAAGCCTGCCGATGATGATATAAACTATAACCTCCAGGTAGCCCGTACAATGGTGGTCGATAAATTCGAGGAGATACCAGAGCTTTTCTTTGTGCGCTGGTACAATTTTGTTTCCCTGCTTCTGCCTTCGAATACATGGGCTGTGCTCAGCATCATTTCATTTGTGCTTTGCCTGATCTGCCTTTCGATATATATTTATTCCTCAAGATATCGGCTGAAGGTGCTGGGTTTCTGGATTGCCCTGCTTTTATTCATTGTTTCAGCCTCATCACTTGCATTTACATTAAGAAGTAAATCACTTGTCTTTAGTAGCCAGAAAGCTGTGATCTTTACACCTGTAGTCAATGGAAAAAGTTCTCCGGACAGCAGCGGCACTGACCTTTTTGTCCTTCATGAAGGATCGAAAGTGACTATTGATGAGAAAGTTGGCGACTGGTATGAAATAAGGTTATCAGACGGCAACAAAGGTTGGGTTCCTTCCAACAGCCTGACAATAATTTGACGTTTTAGCAACTTCCTGGTAATTTTTACGTTAAGTTCATTATGGGTATGAAAATGTCCATTTTATGAAGATATATTTGCTGCTGTTTATTCTGATCCTGGCGCTTCCTTCCTGCAAGAAACAGGAATTCAGGCCTGAAGGACCAACGGATGTAAGGATAAGGAATCAGAGCGCTTTTCCATATATTGATCTGGTAGTAGAGATAAAAGATGAAGAACTGGCCTTCGGGCAGGTTGATGCGGATACGGTTTCACCCTATAAGAGATTTAAAACTGCTTTCCCTAAGGCCTATATTTCGGCAAAAGTGAATGGAGAGACCATCACGACCGGACCGGTTGATTTTACATACATGAATTATTTCGGTCTCGTAAAGCTCACATACGAGGTTATCATTGAAAACAATCTGCTGAAAATTAAAAACGTCGTTCTGGATTCCGAATTGAAAATACGATAATCCCCTCCACCTTTTTTCACTGTGAAATATTTTAGGAGACAACTTTGTTGCACCTGAACCGGCAAATATTTAAATTGTTGCCTTTATAAATAATCTTAGGCATATGAAAAAGATACAGGTTAACAGTTCGCGCATGCCGGTCTACAGAGATGCAGGTTTTGAGCTTTTTGATGCCGATACCGCAAAGGAAGCATTTGAGCGCGAGACGGAACATCAGAGAATTCCTGAGCTGTTTATTTATTCGAGATACCGTAATCCTACCGTAGTTGCTGCCGAGGAGGAAATTATGAAGCTGGAAGGTTGCAAATGGGCTCTCCTCACGCAATCGGGAATGTCGGCCGTAGATACGGCTTTATCGATATTTCAGACAGGTGCATCAACAAAACACTGGCTCTTTTTCAGTGAGATATACGGCGGGACAATATCATATACAGAATCTATTTTAAAGCAAAGGAGAGGCCTAACGACATTCAGTTTCAGCCCGGAAAAGGAGAAATATGACCTGGATGAATTCACGAAGCTTGTTCAGAAAACAAAGCCTGGAGTAGTGTACATCGAGACAATCTCAAATCCGATGCTTATAGTGGCTGATGTTGAAAGGGTCTCAGAGATCGCTCATGATTCGGGTGCAAAGGTGATTGTCGACAATACCTTTGCGACTCCCGCGCTTTACAGGCCTCTTGATTCAGGTGCTGACATTGTTATCCACAGCGCTACAAAATACTTTTCCGGTCACGGTGATATTACAGCAGGAGTTCTTTGCGGAAATGATGCCGAGCTTATGAAGGCCGCAATTGAATACCGGAAATACATTGGTCACATGATCTCAGCTGACGAAGCCTACAGGCTTACCGAACAGATCCAGACGTTCAGTCTGCGTTTCAGGGAGCAATGTTCAAATGCTGTAAGGCTTGTAAATATCCTGAAAGCACACCCGGAGATCAAAAAAGTATGGTATCCCGGATTATCTGACCATCCGACTCATCCTGAGGCTGTTAAACTATTCGATAACAGGGGATTCGGGGCAATGATCACCTTTGAATTCTCAGGTAAAACAGATCAGGAAAAGAAAGCGAAACGAGATAATTTCATTAAGGAAGTATCTGACCACATTAAGCTCATCCCTTCTCTGGGCGATCCGAAGACTATCCTGATGCCTGTTTCATCAGTATGGGCAGCAAAATACCCCTATCCGGGAATGATCAGATTGTCGGTAGGCTTTGAGGATTATCAAACCCTCGAAAAAACAATCACCACCGCACTGCATTAGTAGCACTTTTTTAATAGCTAATAACGAGTAACCAATAACCAATAACCAATATCCCCCTAGCTCCAGTCAATTGGCTGAATACTGTGCTGTGTAAGGTAATTATTGCACCTGCTGAAGTGCTTATTCCCGAAAAATCCCATTGACGCGGAAAGAGGGGAGGGGTGGACTGATTCGAGCACCAGATGCCTTGATCTGTCAATAGATTCACCTTTCTTCTGCGCATAGGCCCCCCAGAGGAAAAAGACAAGATGTTCTTTTTCGACATTGAGTATCCTTACCACATAATCGGTAAATTCCTCCCATCCTTTCCTCTGGTGTGAACCTGCCTGACGGGCCCTTACCGTCAGCGTTGCGTTAAGGAGAAGCACTCCTTGCTCAGCCCATCGGGAGAGATCACCGGATTTCTGCATTTCAATCCCCAAATCTGATCTTATCTCGGTAAAAATATTGACAAGGCTTGGAGGGAAACCGGTCCCATCCCTGACGGAAAAGCATAAACCATGGGCCTGACCCGGACCATGATAAGGATCCTGACCAAGAATTACTGCCTTGACTTTTTCAAACGGACACAGATTGAACGAATTGAAGATCAATGAACCGGGAGGATATATAGTTGTTCTGGCATATTCTTCCCGTACAAATGATGTCAGCTTGATAAAATATTCTTTCCGGAATTCCGGATTCAGCTTTTCCTTCCATCCCTTTTCTATTCTGATGTCCATGGTTAAATATACTTACATTTTGAAAATCTTTGCGCTTTCCGCTCCCGATAACAATCATGACTTTGCGACCTTTGCGGTTAGAAAAGAAATAATTAGAAGTTGATTTAATGCAAAATGGACTGACGTCTGTTCACGTCAGTCCATACACCGCTATCTTTCCGCACAACCTAAAACTAAATAGTTCAAACCTGACCTTTATCCTGAATTTCATACAGTTAAATAAACTAAAATTATGAGTAGGATTTTTCAGGCCAGTAAGTTGAGGTTTAAATAGTCCTGTTTCAAATTTAGAATAAAATATATATCTCCGCCATGGACACATTACAATTTGACCAAAATGTTAATAAATAGTTTTGAACAGGGCAAATGCTATTTGGTAAATTTACAGGAAAACAATGGCGCTGGAGATTGAAAGAAAATTCCTGGTGAAAGGTAAATTCGCTCACCTTTCAGTTAAGGAGCAGAACATCACACAGGCTTACCTGTCAGTTGATCCTGAAAGGATAATCCGTGTAAGGATTTCGAATGGCAGAGCTCTTCTGTCGGTCAAATCCGGTATAAGGAAAACAGGTTTTACCAGGAATGAATGGGAGTTGGAAATTCCACTTAAAACCGCTGCTGAAATCCTGGAGATATGCCTGCCGGGAAGAATAGATAAAACGAGATATATTGTTCCCTATATGGATCATACCTGGGAGGTGGATGTCTTTCACGGTAAAAACGAAGGTCTTATTATAGCGGAAATTGAACTGACATCCGAGAATGAAAATTTCGAAAAACCTGAATGGTTAGGGGAGGAAGTTACAGGAAGGTCTGAGTACTATAATTCAAATCTGATCTGAGCTGAGCTAAAGTACCTTTGAGTATATTTGTTTCGGATCACCCGGACCATAAAAGTCCTTCAGGCTTGCCTGGAGCTCATAGCCGTTCCTGCGGTAAAATCCTTCAGTTGAAGCGTACAGCGGTCTGCCTGAAGTTTCTATCCATAAAATTTTACCGCCCATATTCCTTACATCATCCTCGATGGCCTTCAGAAGAACAGAGCCAAGTTTCTTGTTCCTCGAATTCTGATGGACTGCTATCCAATAGAGATCCCACGAATGGGTTGAAAATGCGTTCTTACCATAATTTGCAAATGCAACTATGCCATCCTCATCAACAATCTTCATCCAGTAATAACCGCTGCGTTCCATTCCCTCCGAAATGGTCTCATCAGCGATCTCAAGGGCTGTCTGTATTTCAAATTCATAGAAATATCCAGTGGACCGGAGGATTGCTTCAACATCCTTTCTTTCACCAGGTTCTATGCCTTTCAATATATCGACCATAGCTATTTAGTTATTAAGATCACTGATAATTCGCTTTAATACCTGGGTAAATGGAATGCCTGCCTGAGTTGTTGCGGCAACAAGTCCGCTGTCGGGCGACATGCATGGATTTGCATTGACCTCGATGACATAAGGATTGTCATTCTTATCTATTCTCATA
>JAUZNW010000122.1 GCA_030706785.1 Bacteroidota bacterium
AACGGATGGGGAGTATGGATGTGAAAGAGGGTACTCCCTGAAGGCCGAAGCGAGTTCCATGCCCTCAGCATTGAATACGACCGCCTTGCATCCCCCTGTTCCGATATCCAAACCCAGGTAACTCAACTCTGCTGCTTTTATATTTCGGTAATTTCATATCCCAGGTAATGGACGCAGGCTTCGCGCAAGGCTGTGGAAAGATGCCCGGGAGTCACACTTACATGATGCCGGTAGCCATTGTAACCGATCCTGTAAAGCTTTTCCTGCAGATTTTCTATCTGTGCAACACCACCGCATCCGAAGAAGCCTTCCTGTATGGGATCCTTTGTAAATCTGCCTTCACCCATATAGACAAACATTTTACCATCAGTTGTTTTCGAGCTGGCAAAGGTCATGGGTGTCGGAGCAATACGTCCAACATTACACCCAAAGCCGCAGCCTGAGCCAAACGATTTTGCAAACATCGGGTGCTCAATAACTTCTCCTTTGGCAGTCATGAGGCTTTGCGGCACGGGCCCGCAATGGAAAAGAATGCACTTGTCCGGATCATCACCGTAATTGTTATTCCAGTCGAGGCAGGTCGCCGGCACACCCGATGCAAGGTTCAGTGCATACATTGTAACTGCATTGCATACGTCAAGTTCACATGCAGCAGGTATCCCGCGGTCATTGATCTCGCTCAGCAGGACGCACGGGGCAACGCCAAAATCCTTCTCCATTTCGATCCAGCAGCGCAGGGCAAGCGTATCAAGACTGTATTCGTTTATGATCTCATCAATCACGACGCCGAAACGCACAAGGTTTTCAAATGCCTTTTCAGGAACCTTTTTGAAGTCGGTGTAGTTTTTCAGCCTGGCTGCCTTCTCTTTCGCTGCCCTGGTTTTAATATCCAGCTTGCGTACCTGGCTGAATACCTCCGACATATCGAGCGCTTCGGTCGTGATCCCGTATTTCTGCAGCGTCAGTTCATCAAATCTGACCGTTTTGAATGCAGTAGTCCTGGCTCCAATCGCCCCCACTGTCATCCTTTTCATGCCTTTAACGATTCTGCACACCTGATCGAATATTGCAATATGCTGCCTGAATTCTTTTGAGTAAGGATGTACTGTATGCGGAGGGAAAACTGTAAAGGGAATCCTGTACTGATAAAAAACATCCATAATGGAGAATTTTCCGCAGAAAGAATCACGGCGCTGCTGGAAATCCATTTTGTCCAGTTCATCCGGATATGCGAGTATATATACCGGCACACCGGCATCCTGTAACGCGGCTGCAGCCCCGTTTTCATCCCCGAAATTAGGCAGCACGAGGATGACACCATCAAATTTACCCCGGTTATCCCCCAGGAATCTGGCATATTTTCTACCTTCTTCAGCAGTTTCAATGGCTCCGTAACGGGTAAGGTTGCTGTCCATCATCAGGCTGTTATATCCCAGTTTTTTGAGTGTTTCACTCACTTCCCTGCGTGCAATGGCAATCAAAGATTCAGGGAAAAATCCCCTGTTGCCAAAATAGAGGGCAAATGTTGACTTCTTACTTTTCATATTTTGTCGTTTTATTTGTGTCCTTTAAATAAGTGTTACCAATACACTTAATAATTATAAATCATTAAAAAGCTTTCGTGCCGAGGCTTTGATCTCAAGCTGATTATTAATTATATCCAGCATCTGATTGTAAACTGCATCCTGGGCTGCCTTTATTGAGGTATCCATCAGTTTCTCATATGGCTGCCTTATGGCAGTGGCAATATTGATTTTAGCTATCCCGTGACTGAATGACTGCAAGAGATAATCTTTTGATATGCCTGTTCCTCCATGCAGAACAAGCGGAATATGTACGGCATCATTTATTCCTATCAGGTGCGGGATTGCGAGCCTGGCTTCAATCTTTTTACCGGTACGTGCGGCTGCTGAAATGGCACCGTGAACATTGCCTATTGCGACTGAAAGCCAGTCAGTTCCTGTCTCCTCAACAAACTTCCGGGCCTCTTCCGGCGAGGTGAATCCTTTGCCCGTATTGAAAAGTTCATCGTATGGCGGCATCGGACCTGACTCATGGCCCATAACGGCTCCTAGCTCAGCTTCGACTGGAATACCCGATTTATGCGCGATGTCAGTGACTGTCCTTGTGGCATCAATATTCTCCTTCAGCGGCAGCCTTGATCCGTCTATCATTACAGAATCATATCCCAGATCAATTGCTTCTGAAATAATGTTTTTATAATCTGTACGAAGGTTATCTTCATCAATCACAGGGACATGGTCGAGATGCAGCCTGGTAAAACGGAGATCCTTCAGCTTGTTGTATTCATCACGGACAGCCCTCATACTGCCTGACCTGAACTTTATCCATTCCAGGCGGGCCACCATAATGAAACCAAAGGTTTCCGTGTCAGACAATGCCCTTATAACAGGTTCCATCATCGGAAGGTATGGAATATTGAAACCCGGTATGACGATCCTCTTTCTCCAGGCATTGCCAATTATAGTCCCCGAGCTCAGATAATTGTTTTCCACTTTAATTGATCAGGTCGAATGAGCTATTACGAAATTAAATGATAAGGCTGTATTAAAGTTCATTAATATGATTTATTTTTAGTTTCGGGTTGATCTGCCCGTTTTAATATGGGTAGCCTGTCATAAGAAAAGCCTGGTGGGGAAATGAAATAGTTCAAACCTTCCTATGGATCATAAAAAGGCAAGATATCAGATTGACAAAGATAAGATAGTTATCTTCGGAGCAGGTAAGATCGGCCGTTCATTTATCGGCCAGTTATTCAGCCGTTCAGGCTACAAGGTTGTATTCGTGGATATCAAAACCGAGCTCATAGATCATCTTAATAAAAAACAGCAATACAAGGTGGTCATAAAAGATAATTCAGGGGATGAGGTCCTGATAATTAAGAATGTAAAAGGGATAGATCTGAATAATTCCGCTCCGGTTGTCAGCGAACTGGCAGATTCAGGTATTGCGGCACTGTCGGTCGGTCAGCAGGGTTTGCCCGATACACTTCCTGTTATTGCAGAGGCTCTTGTCTTGAGAAGAAAACTATTTGGCGACATACCTCTTGACTTCATCATTGCAGAGAACATGAGGAATTCAGATCAGTTCCTCGAAACGGAGCTTTGTAAATTGCTTCCCGGAGATTATCCGCTCAAAAAGCTGGCAGGTCTTGTTGAAACAAGCATTGGCAAAATGGTTCCTATAATGTCTCAAAAAGACCTGGAGGATGATCCCCTCCAGGTGTTTGCAGAGCCTTACAATACCCTGATTGTGGCAAAAAAAGGATTCAAAAATCCGGTCCCGCAGGTTCAGAATATAGATCCTAAAGAGAACATAAAAGCCTGGGTTGACCGTAAGCTGTTCATCCATAATCTCGGACATGCCACAGCGGCTTACCTGGGATTCCGGAAGCACCCTCAGGCGGTTTATATCTATGAAGTCCTTGATGATCCTGAAATATTTGAAGGAACCAGGAACACAATGCTGCAGTCAGCCGATATACTGATAGCCCTTTACCCCGGGGAATTTACTGCTGCCCAGCTGGAAGCCCATATTGATGATCTGCTTCTCCGGTTCAGGAATAAGGCTCTTGGTGATACACTTTTCAGGGTTGGATGTGATCTGTACCGGAAACTAAGTCCGGAAGACCGGATGGTTGCCCCAATCAAAGCTGCGGTTGCATTAAATAAACCATATGATCTGATCCTTAAAGCCCTGGTTTCAGGAGTCTCTTTCCGGGCAAAAGACGAAAATGGTCATTTTCTGCCGTCAGATGAAGCCTTTTTCGGGGAAGCAGATAAGGGAGTCGACTACATCATTAAAGATATATGCAGATTGAATATTTAAATCTTACTCTTCCAGTCGCATGTCGTTTTTACATGTCTTATGGTCTTGCAGTCTTGCAGTCTTGCGGTCTGACCGGTTGTTTAACGATTTTGAAGTTGTGCTGTTTTGTAAGTTTTATTTCATTTTTTATCCTGCATAACTTGCACAACCTGCAAAACCTGCATAACCTCTAAACATCGCCTATCGCCTATAATACATAATACATTCTTCAAAGGCTACCGGCGACAGGCATCGGGCGACAGAAAGAAATCTTTACGCTACGTGTCTTTAAATTTCCGAACTTCCGTTTTCCTTCTTCCGTCCTATTCATACCTCAATGCATTCACCGGATTCCCGGATGCTGCTTTCCATATTTGCCAGCTCACGGTCAGGAGAGTAATTATAACTGCAGCGCAGGCGGATATGGCGAAAAGCCACCAGCTCAGTTTGCTTCTGTAGGCAAAATTTTCCTCCCACTTCGACATCAGATATATAGAAACAGGGATGCTTATAATGATTGAAACAATAATCCAGCCGGCTATGCCCCTGCCAAGAAGGAGCATCACTTCCAGGATTGAACCGCCGTGTATCTTCCTTATTCCGATTTCTTTTTTTCTTTTGGCAATACTAATAAATGCCATTCCAAACAAACCCATAACAGCCAGACATATAGCCAGAAGCGAAAATGCACCCATAATCCTGGCCTGGTTTTCTTCCCTGGTATAGAGACCATTAATTGAATCAGAATAATGGATTACATCGAAGATTTCATTGGGATCAGTCTCATTATAGAGTTCAGAAAGCTTCTGAACTATGTCGCGGTCATTGGAACCGTCTGTCTTGATCGCAAGCAGACCCATCTTGTCAGGATGTTGCTGAAGAATAACCATTGGATTAATTGCTGTATGGGAGGAATGAGAATTAAAATCCCTGACAATACCCAAAACATGGAATACTTTGAGAAAGTTATCTCCAACCTTTATATTGTATTTTTTGGCACTTGATTCATTGAATAATACTTCCAGAGGAGACTGGTGATAAGTTTTGAAACTTGATCCCTCTATAATTTCAATATTAAGCAGTTCAGGCATTCCCTCACCCATTACGGATCCTTCAAAAGTTACTTTTTCACCATCCGGGTTTGCCAGCGTTATCGGAAGATACGGACTATATAATGGGATGAACGATGATCCTGCGACACTTACGACTCCCGGCATTTTACTGATCTCACTTCTGAACATTGAAAATGCACTCCGCAGCTTATTTGAATTGAGTTCACTGATTAAAATATTTTTCGGATTGAGCCCTTTGATACTGGTTATTGAATACCTGATCTGTCTGGCTATCACAAGAACACCGGATGAAAGAATTATAAATAATGAAAAATGAAATACAAGAAAAGCGTAATCCCATCTTCGCGGGACTGATTTTTCCGATGTTTTTCCCGAAAGCAGTAAAAGGGTTGAAATCCGGGAAACAGAGCTGCCGATTATTATTCCTGATATTGTGCCTGTGAATAATACTACCATAGCAAGATAGAGCCACATTACGGGGGAAGAAAAAACGTAGCTGGACAGATTTTTATTTAACGTTTGATTTACCAGGGTCATTCCATAATTTATCACAAAAGATGCCGGTATCAGGCTAAGGATTGTAATAATGTTTGCTTCAAATATTAACTGCCTGCGCAGGTTAGCGGGATTTGCTCCTACAAATTTCCGGGTTCCAAGCTCATGAAGCCTGGAGGCTGCCGAGGCCCGCGTGAGAAAGATGTAATTTGTGACTGATATCAGAAGGATAAGCAATGAAATAGCCCAGTAATATTTATGATCCAGGGCATTCCCTGTCCTGAAGAACTGGAATGAGCCCAGGAACTTGTCTGATTTTAAATATATTTCAGTTACCGGCTGAAGGTCGTAATTGCGTTTTCTGATCCAGTCTTTTGCTGTTGAGAATTCCTTATAACCCTGCATCTTGCTGATTACAGAACTTCTGTCAGCATTTTTGTCCAGCACCAGGTAAGTATAGAATGAAGTCATGTCCCAATTCAGAACAGTGGAAATACCTGAACCGTACTGTCCCAGTGTACTTTTAAACTGACCGAATAAGACCTCTGACAATTTTACATCGGCAATGAAATCGGGATATAATGTTGAATTCGAAGGGAAATCTCTGTACACCCCCGATACCGACATGTTTATAAATTCATCATTCAGTTTCACTTTAAGGATTTCACCAAGAGGTGACAGGTTTCCAAAATACTTTTCTGCCTCCTTCCGGGATATGGCAACTTCGTTCCGTGCAATAGCCGGTGCTCCTGAAATGAATCTGATCCCGAGAATCCTGAAAATAGAAGAATCAGCAAACGCAAACTCCTGGTTCCTGCCAAATTCATTTTTCACATTCCGCACCTGGATATTATTTGCCTGATTTATTCTGAAGAATGATTTTACTTCAGGAAAATCTTTTTTCATAGCTTCCCCCAAAGGATAAGGTGTCATGCAATTATCCCCGAGCAGGACTTTGTAAACATTTTTATAATCCGGGATACACTTTTCAAACGATCGTTCGTGTGTTATCAGGGCCAGAAGGAGGATAATACTTCCCAGCCCGATTCCAAGACCAAGGATGCTTATCAGTGACAAAACTTTGTTGCGAAGTATGTTCCTGAGGGCTATTTTCAGATTAATTCCATTCATGACCAGGCTTTTCTTACAACTCACATTTTTGATACCAGCCTATTAATCTATTGATATATAGAGGCATAACAATGAGTACTCTAATTTACCGTAAATTATTTTTACACATTTGCGTAATATACTTTTACAATTAAGAGATTGGTTCATACCTGCTCATGAAACTCCGATTTACTCCTTGAAACTCCATGGACAATGTATTTATAGATACACCAACTCCATGCAGGCGACAGATACCAAAAAGGATTTACTCCCGGAGATTACATTTCCAGACATTCCCCTGACTTACTCCATTCTTTCCTCTTCCTCTTCGGTCAGATACTTTGTCAGGAAATGTCAGCTATGCCGTTTGAACCGGATTATTTCTTATAATTAATTATCTCCTCGGCTGACTTCCTGGGAGTTGCAGCTGAAACTGCATCAACATTCTTGTCTACATTACCTATCCTCAGGACAGCCACTGCCGTATACCCGGACGGGATCTGAAAGAGATCCTTCTTTGAATTTATATTCGCTACCGGACTGCCATAGATGCGCGCACCAAGTCCGAGTCCATGTGCAGCTACGAACATGCTCTCCGTTGCCAGACCACAGGCGAACATATCAGGGGGTGTTCCGTCCTGTGAATCAGTCCCCGATACTATTATAAGCACATTACCGGCAACCACATTATTGATCGCTTCCTTCATCGTGGTTTCGTCCTTTATTACCGTGAATTTCCATGGTTGCCTGTTCATTCCGCTGGGGGCTTTAACGCCGCACCTGAGAACAAGATCGAGCTGTTGATCGGTTACCGGCTCCGTCACATAAGCCTTTTCAGAGTAAGCTGAAAGGATCGCACTGGTAATACAATTGTCAGGGATCTGACAATACAATTTTGATGCTGCGAAAAGAGCAACAACAAGCAATGATATTATTTTTTTCATATTAAATGTGTAAAGGTGTTACAAGAGTCAAGCCTTTAAATTAATAAAAATCCCTCATTTACCTTACATAAATTTTATAATATGAAGAAATGAGGATAGATATTTTTTCTGATTAATTTTAGAGCTTAAACTTGAAAATCTGTTCCTGTTATGAAAAAAATTAGTTTCTTATGTTCAGCAGCACTATTGGTGCTGTTCGTAACATCTTACATACTCTTTGGAGCTGCCGGTCCGAAGAAACATCTTGGTATCGCAACCTATTCGGTCAAGGGTATCGAATCCGATGTGGAAGGATCATTCAAGGCGCTGGCAGATGACGGATATGTTGTTGTGGAAATCTCAAATTATGATGCATCAAAAGGAACCGTTGCAGGTTACAAACCGGCTGATTACGCAGCGCTTGCAAAGAAATACGGGCTCAATATCATTTCAAGCCATGCACGCGCAAATTTCAATGTCAAAGATCCGGACGGAACAGTTGCTGCCTGGGCAAAGATATTTGATGACCATAAGGCAATGGGCTGCAAATATGTTGTATTTCCGATGAATTTCTGGTCAAATACTGTGGATGGTCTTAAGGCAGAGTGCGCTTTGATGAACAATATCGGGGATGAAGCAAACAAGAGGGGCATTAAATTCGGATATCACAACCACAGTATGGAATTTGCCAAAGTTCCCGGAACTGATCAGTATTATGAGGATTTCCTTATTGCAAACACCGATCCTTCTAAAGTATTTTTCGAGATGGATGTGTACTGGACGACAGTAGGCGGACAGGATCCGGTTGCATATCTGAAGAAGTATCCTGACCGCATCAAGGTTCTCCACATAAAGGACGATTACGTGATCGGTGAGAGCGGCACGATTGATTTCAAATCAATATTCAACCAGTTTTACATTAACGGCAATGAAGACTGGTTCGTTGAGATGGAGGCTAAGATGACTCCTGAACAAAGGAAGCAGACTATTGCCATGATGGAAATGTTGAAGAAAAGAATGACCGAGGGCGGAGTCAATCCATTCGGTCCGCCTCAGGCTGGCCAGCAAGGTGGTGCCCAGGCTCAGGCTCAGGGTGGGGCACCGGGACAGGCCGGGCAAGCCCGTCAGGGTGCTGCTCAACCGCAAATGCCTGGAATGGGTCCCCAGGATCCCAAGGTAGTCGCTGAACAGCTAAAAACTTCACTTGAGGGTGTGAAACAAAGTGCCGACTATCTGTTGAAGGCAGATTTTGTTAAGTAAGACTTTTATGGTCGTGCGGTTTTGCGGTCTTGCGGTCTTGCAGTTATACGGTTTTGCAGCTTCCAGCAGATTCCGAGGAAATCCGATATCTACGAGCTACCGGCCATGAGCTATCAGCCGTCTTGTATTTTGCTCTCTTGAAGTCTTACACCTGTGCGGTATTTGAATATAAGACTTCAGGGACTCAACTAATCTCATAACTTATCAAATTGGAATTTAAAATGAAAAAACGAAAGCTTGGAAAAAGTAACCTCGAAGTTTCTGCTCTCGGGCTCGGGTGCATGGGTATGACCTTTTCGTTCCCTCCCTTCCCGGAAAAGAAGGATATGATCTCACTTATCCGAAAAGCCGTTGGGCTGGGTATCACATTCTTCGATACAGCTGAGGTGTACGGACCATATAATAATGAGGAACTTGTGGGCGAAGCTCTGGAGCCATTCAAAGGTCAGGTAGTTATTGCCACTAAATTCGGCTTCAACCTCGATCCAAAGGGTGGTCCGGGATGGACCGGACTTAACAGCCGGCCAGAGCACATCAGGCAGGTTGCTGAGGCTTCTTTAAAAAGGCTCAGGATCGATGCCATCGATCTGTTCTATCAGCATCGTGTCGATCTTGAAGTTCCCATAGAAGATGTTGCCGGGACAGTGCAGGATCTTATAAGGGAAGGTAAGGTTAAGCACTTCGGGTTGTCAGAGGCTGGAGTAAATACTATCAGAAGAGCACACGCTGTTCAGCAGGTAACAGCCCTTCAAAGCGAATATTCACTATGGTGGAGGGACCCGGAAGCCGAAATCCTGCCGGTACTTGAAGAACTTGGGATAGGATTCGTTCCTTTCTCTCCCCTTGGCAAAGGTTTTCTTACAGGAAAGATCGATGAAAAAACGACTTTCGAAAGTACTGACTTCCGAAGCACTGTCCCGCGTTTCACGCCGGAAAACAGGAAAGCGAACCAGGTTATGATTGATCTTCTCAGCCAGATCGCAAAACTAAAAAACGCAACTCCTGCGCAGATCGCACTCGCCTGGCTGCTTGCTCAGAAGCCCTGGCTCGTTCCTATACCGGGCACGAGGAAGCCTGACCGCCTTGAAGAGAACCTGGGAGCAGTTTCGATTGAGCTTACCAGCGAGGACCTGAGTGAGATTAACAGCGCAGCCTCAAAGATCAAAATACAGGGTGCCCGCTATCCGGAAAGTGCTGCCCGGCTGACCGGTCGTTAATGTGAACTTCCTCATTTTTTCGCTGAAGTCAGATACGATATTTTAATTATGCTAAATTTGTTTAATTTGTGATACATAGCATTTGCGGCAAAGGATATAAAAATTAAACTTTTGCATTATAAATCAAACAATAAATCATAGATACATAAACATAAAAAGAGTAATGGAAATGAAACAATTAAAGCTTTATTTTCCGGTTGTGGTCTTGCTTATCAGCATGGCGAATGTCTGCGCACAGGACTGGCCGCAATATCTTGGTCCAAACAGAAATGGAATTTCGGACCAGAAAGGTATTCTGCGTTCGTGGCCTCAGCAGGGGCCTCAGGTTTTGTGGACTGTTAATGTGGGTATTGGTTTTGGCGGGTCTGTTATCAAAGACAGCAAAGTCTATCTCCTGGACAGGGATGATAAGGTTGGTGACAAGCTGAGGTGTTTTGACTTTTCAACCGGCAAGGAGCTCTGGAGTTTCGGTTATGATGCTCCCGGATCTGTAATGTTCCCCGGCTCGCGAAGCGTACCGGCTATTGACGGCAACCGGATCTATACCTGCGGTCCGTACGGGAACCTTTATTGTATAGATGTCAATACCCATAAGCCCATCTGGAATAAAAATGTCTGGAAGGATTTCGGCGGTGGTGAAATCCCGAGGTGGGCAATTACCCAGTGCCCCATGATTTACGGTGATCTGCTGATCCTGGCTTCGCAGGCTCCCCAGGCAGGGGTAGTAGCTTATGAAAAGCTCACCGGCAAAGTTAAATGGGCCACACCGAATCTTGGTCCTGTTGGTTATGTCAGCCCGGCAATCGTAAAAGTTGGTGGAGAAAGCCATGTTGTCATGATTACTGCCTCAGCCGGCCGCGGGGCAAGCGCCTCCGGAGGTAAAGTTGCCGGGATTGATCCGCTTACCGGGAAGGTCCTGTGGGAATATACCAACTGGCAGTGCGGAATCCCTGTCCCCTGTGCAATTGATGCCGGTGAAGGCAGGGTTCTGGTTACAGGGGGATACCAGGCCGGCGCCGTAATGTTAAAAATA
>JAUZNW010000123.1 GCA_030706785.1 Bacteroidota bacterium
GAAGCTTTTTTCTCCGAAGACAAGTATGGTTGCTGTGTCACAGGCATCGAATGCACTCGGGACCATTCTCCCTTTGAAGGAAATAATAGACCTGGCACATTCTCATAATATTCCTGTTCTGGTCGACGGAGCTCAGGGTGTACAGCACGGGATTGTCGACGTGACTTCGCTTGGCTGTGATTTTTATACTTTTTCAGGGCATAAAATATATGGTCCGACAGGCATTGGTGTACTTTACGGAAAGGAGAAATGGCTTGATGACCTGCCCCCGTACCAGGGGGGAGGCGATATGGTGGAAAGAGTGACATTTGAAAAAACGACATATAATGAGCTTCCTTTCAAATTTGAAGCGGGAACTATGAACTACGCGGGGGCAATAGGACTTGGGAGAGCGCTGGACTATGTAAGTGAAACCGGGAGGGAAGAGATTGCGAAGAGAGAAAAGATGCTGCTTGAATATGCAACAAAAAGGCTTCTGGCTATTAAGAACCTTAAAATATTCGGAACAGCAAAGAACAAGATATCGACAATTTCCTTCCTGCTCGACGGGATTCATCAGTATGATACGGGCACCCTTCTCGACAAGATGGGAATTGCCGTCAGGACAGGAAACCATTGTGCACAGCCGGTGATGGACAGGTTAGGTATTGACGGAACAGTGAGGGTTTCCATGTGCTTTTACAACACGACTGAGGAGATAGATACCCTTGGAACAGGTATTGAAAAAGTGATCAGCATGTTTTCATAAAGAGAGCCATGACTGTAAATGAGATTCAGGATAGTATAATTGATGAGTTCTCGGTTTTCGATGATTGGATGGATAAGTATAATATTCTCATTGATATGGGGAAAAGCATGCCGGTTATTGATCCGAGGTTCAAGACAAGGGATTATCTGATAGACGGCTGCCAGTCGCGGGTGTGGCTCCGCCCTGAGTACAATGGTCATCGGATCACTTTCTCGGCTGACAGCGATGCCATTATAACAAGGGGAATTATAGCCCTGCTTATACGAGTGCTTTCTGACCGGACACCTGATGAGATAATAGGATCTGATCTTTATTTTATTGATAAAATCGGTTTAAGACAGAATCTTTCACCCACACGGTCAAACGGGTTGCTTGCAATGGTTAAGCAGATGAAACTGTATGCAATGGCATTCAAGGCGAAAGCAAATTAGCATTGCGGATTTATTAAATTCTAAATTGCTTATTTTTAAGTACTTAAAATTCAAGGTATTGGCATCATGGATCAGACAGAAAAGCTTGAAATAGAAACAAGGATAGTTCAGGTTCTAAAGAGCATTTATGATCCTGAAATACCTGTAAACATATATGATCTGGGACTTATCTACAACATAGATCTGGATGATGATCATATTGCTCATATCACCATGACTCTAACAGCTCCTAACTGCCCGCTTATTGACGATCTTCTTGAAGAGGTAAAGTATAAGGTAGCCGGGACAAAGGGCGTGAAGGATTGCGACCTCAAACTGACTTTCTATCCCCCATGGGATAAAAGCATGCTGAGTGAGGAAGCAAAGCTTGAACTCGGTTTCTTATAGACTTTTGACATGACGACTTTTTCAGAAAAAAGCCTTTCGGCCGGAATAAAGAAAAAAGCCGGTGAACTGGGCTTTAATATCTGCGGAATTGCTAAATCACGTCCGCTTGAAGAGTACGGTTCACGATTGAATTCATGGATTGAGGCCGGGATGAACGATATAATGGGATACCTTGCCAGGGATATGGATAAAAGGCTTGATCCGGAAAGCATGTTACCCGGAGCAAAATCAATGATAGTTACGGGATTGAGCTACTATTCCGAAAAGATGCAGAAGGACCCTGAAGCGCCTGTTCTTTCAAGATATACATACGGTCTTGATTATCATGAAGTGATAAGGCTAAAGCTGGAGAAACTTCTTGACTGGATTAAAAGCGTCAGACCGGAAGCAGAGGGAAAACCTTTCGTTGACAGTTCGTTGATTCTCGAAAAAGCCTGGGCAAGAGAAGCTGGGCTTGGCTGGCAGGGCCGCCATTCAGTTGTTATCAATAAGGATATCGGATCATTCTTTTTTATCGGAATACTGATCCTGGACATTAGCCTTGATTATAATGCTCCTTTGAGCAAGGATTATTGTGGTGAATGCAGGCTTTGTATTGAGGCATGTCCCACAGGAGCGATAAACGATAACAGGACAATTGATGCGCGGAAATGCATTGCAAACATAACGATTGAAAGGAGGGGGCCAATACCTGAAGCGCTGGTTCCGTTCCTGGGAAGAAGGATTTACGGGTGCGACAGATGCCAGGAGGTTTGCCCGTGGAATAAAAAAATCAATTCAGTAAAAACACCTGAATTCACATTAGACGAGGAGATTGCGGCCATGAGCCTCAACGACTGGAAAAATCTCTCTCAGGAAAAGTTCAACAGGCTTTTCGGCAAATCAGCCATGTCCAGGATCAAATATGAGAAGCTGATGAGTAATATTGAGGCTGCAACAAGGCAGGGTAACTGAATCAGCTGTTTTATTTGTCGCCAATTACGGTAACTACTATTTCCCTTGTGTTACGCGGGCCGTCAAACTCACAGAAGAAAATATTTTGCCATGTGGAAAGCCCGGGCCGGCCATCAACCACAGGTATGCTTTCGGATGCTCCGACAAGCCCTGATTTTAAATGTGCGTCACCATTGTTGTCCTGCCTGTCATGCTCCCAGATACCTGAAGGAACTAGCTTTGACAGGAGAGTAACCACATCGTTCTGTACCGACAGGTCCCAGTTTTCCTGGATCATAATACCCGCAGTCGATCCCCTTGCATAAACGGATGCAATTCCTGTTCTGACACCGCTTTCCCTGACAATTGCGGTTAATTCTTCAGTAATATCATATAAGCCGTTCCTGCGGTCAGTCCTGATCTTAATTACCTTCTGCATATGGGATTGTTAACTTTTTCACAATAAAATTACTATATGTTTTTTACCTTTCTCCTATAATTCCGTCTTTATAAAAAAGTTCATTAAAAATTGACAGAACAGGGACTCATTGAGGAATGCAAGGCAGGTAACCTGCAAAGCTTCAGGAAGCTAATCGTCTCAACTTCTCCATTTGTTTTTTCAATTGCTTTCAGGATGCTCCAGGATGAAGATCTGGCAAAGGATGTTGTTCAGGAGACTATGGTTACAGTCTGGCAAAAACTCCGCAATATAAAGTCTGCCGGCAGTTTTAAAACATGGGTTTACCGCATTGCGGTCAATAAATGTTATGACTGTCTGAGGAAAATTAAGAAAAATGCTGAATTCAGGATTGATGATAAGACCTGGGAGATCATCTCAGGCCGCATTCCCGATCAACCCGATACATATCTTGAAAATGAGGAGATCGGAAGACTGCTGAATTTCATGGTCCGGAAGCTCAGCCCAAGGCAGCAGGTAGTATTCATACTTTCCGAGATTGAAGAGAAGGATTCAGATGAAGTATCACGAATAACCGGGATGACAAAGACTCTGGTAAAAGCGAACCTTTATTATGCAAGGAAAAAAATTTCAGCTATGATGGAAAAATACATGTGACAATGGAAGCAGGACACGAGAAATATAATAAGGCGGTAAGAATTCTCAGGAGATCAAAGCCTGAGCTGAAGGGATCTGAGGTAATTGGGGAAAATGTTATCAGAATGATAGGGGAGACTAAAGGAAAACATGCCTCCTTCCAGGATCTTCTCGAAACAATCTTTGCATGGACGTACGTCGGATGGGTAAGAAGAAGCCTTGTAACAGCGTCTCTATTGCTTGTTTTATTTTTTGTCTATCAACAGACTATGATCTTAAGAGGGGTAAATGAAATAAGCAAAAGGGAAATTAAATCGTCCGATGGAACATCATCGATTTCGGCTAACAGGATAGAAAGACAGCTGATGATGTTCAGACTTACAGGTAAGGGGCTCGCAGCTGATAAGACAACTATTTCAAAGGAGCAACTGGAACAGATTCTTGAATCTTACAATGAATTGCAAAACAAATACAGTAATCTGATCAGGATCATAGAGGAAGATCCTGAGCTTAAAGCATATGTTGAAAAAAAGATTAATGATAGCAACAATAAAAAAACAAACCTGTAGGACATGAAAAATACAAATTTAAAATCCGTCATTGCTGCCATGCTGGTGCTGGCGACATCGTGTAATGAACCCGAAACAATAGTTACCGACATTGTTCATACAGATGGATCAATTACACGAAAGATTGAAATGAAGAGTAGCGAGAAAAAGTTCAGAATATCAGAGGTACAGGTACCATACGACAGCACCTGGAGTGTAAGGGATTCAGTTGAAATAAACAATAAAGGAGATACGATAAGGGTCAGGAGAGCTGAAAAATTTTTCAGGGATGCAGACGAAATCAATAAAGATTTCAGATCTGACAGCAGCTATAACAAAAATATCTCAAGGAGTGTCAGTTTCAGAAGGAAATTCAAATGGTTCCATACCGAGTACAGATTCGCAGAACAGATCGATAAAAAGATGCAGGATGGTTATCCGGTTTCAGATTTCCTTAACTCTGCAGAATTGAGCTGGTTTTATTCTCCGGATAATGTGAAGGAAAGTGATAAAAACGGCCCCGACAGCCTTAGGTACAAGGCTCTTGAGGATAGTGTCAACAAAAATACAAACAGGTGGACTACCCGGAATTTTATTTCGGAATGGATAAACGAATTTGCCGCGCTTACTAATGAGGGCGGGAAGAAGGGATTACCAGCCGATACACTGAAAAAACACGAAGATGAGTTTGTAAAGCTGGTGGAGCATCTCGATGACAAATTTGACAGTCTCTGGAAGAACGGACTGATATTGAAAGAGATGATAGGCGAGGAAAATGCAAAGAAATACGAAAATGAAGCAGATTCTGCAATGGATGTTGTCACCAGCAGGGTTTTCGTAGACTTCAATGAATATACACAGAAAATCCTAATGCCCGGAAAAGTGACGGAGACAAACGGATTTGTAGATCAGAATAACACCCTTCTATGGCCCGTAAAGTCGGATTTCTTCCTTACTCAGCCCTATATCATGCAGGCAGAATCGAAGGTTCCCAACAGGTGGGCCTGGGTAGTATCAGGACTCTTCCTGGTTTTTGTGGTTACTGGTATCATTATAAAACAAAAAGGAAAAGGCTGAGGATTTACACCTCAGCCTGACCTTAACCTAAAAACCAATTGACTATGTAACTAACTAACGGCTGTAATCCTTTAAAATCAGCATAAGTTTTTGTCTTGTAAAGAATATTCTGCTTTTTACCGTTCCTATCTTCAATCCAAGTTTTTCAGCAATTTCATGATATTTGTAACCGTCAATATGCATCCTGAACGGTATCCTGAATTCGTCACTCAGGGAATCGATAGCCCGCTGGATCTCGTCTTCGGCGTAACTCGACTCCGGTGAGATGAATCCCTTGTCATGAGGCATATTAAGGTAATAGAGATCCTGGGTGCCGTCGATTATGGTGTTTTCCTTTACATTTCGCCTGTAGTTGTTAATAAAGGTATTTTTCATTATTGTAAATACCCACGCTTTGAGATTCGTGTAATCGACGAATTTATCCTTGTAAGTGATTGCTTTCAGGTAAGTATCCTGGACCAGATCAAGTGCAGTGTCCCGGTCCAGTGTCAGACTCATTGCAAACCTCTGAAGGTTTTGTTTCATCTCAATCAGATTGTTGTTAAATTCATGAGCTGTCATAATTGCGTATTTTTTGATTGTTGAAGCAAAGGTATACAGCGAATATAGGATAAACAAATCTTAATATCTCAATATCGATATATTCCACGGTCATTCTAAAAAAGAGATTTTAGTAATTGTCAGTAATTCAGATTCGTATAACTGTAATTCTCTGCTATTTCCAAATTGAGAAAAAATTATATCAATGATTTTCCCAATGTTTTTTTCTTAATCTGATCTTAATCTTGGGAGAATCATTGCGCCAGCACTGCTCTTTGTACACATCTCAATCCTGAAAGGAATAACTATTAAGTTTTGAGTTGTTTTTGTATGTATGTAACTAAAACTGAATAAAATACATTTCCCCCCTACCGAAGCGTCGGGGGGAAATGTATAGAACTCCAATTACGTAATTACTTACGTAATTATTTACGCAGCAACATAAATCTCTGACATTCACTGGAACGCTTTATCCATATTTGTGTATAATGAGTAGTGTGACAGCAGAGTCGGGGTAGGGAATGGCAGGTTGAAAATGGCGTGCAGGACAACCAGAGTAATTTTGTATTTTTAGAAAAAAAATTATGGATTTCAACATCAGGCTCAGTAATAAACAGATCCTTAAAGGTTTTATAAAAAGTCCGGGGAATCAAGTCCGTGCAATACTTATCCTTGTCCATGGCCTTGGTGAGCATATTCAGAGGTATACCGGCTGGGCTGAAATGTTCGGCAGGGAGGGTATAGGTTTTACAGGGGTTGACCTGCCCGGGCACGGAGCTTCAGACGGAAAGAGAGGCCACATAAAGAATCACGGTGTCACCGATGAGATGATTGAAATTATAATAAGCGAATGCAGGAAAACATTTCCGGGAACTCCTCTTTTTATATATGGGCACAGCCTTGGCGGAGGGATTGTACTTGATTACCTTATCCGCAAGAATCCCAATGTAAAAGGAGCGATAGTAACTTCACCCTGGCTAAGGCTTTCGTTCGAACCTGATAAGTCAAAAGTAAAGCTGGCAGGAATGATCAAGCACATTTTCCCAGGTCTGGTTCAGCCCTCGGGTCTAGTTGTGGAGCATATATCGCACGTTCCCGAGGTTGTTGAAAAATACAAAAATGATCCGCTTGTCCACGACAGGATTTCGGTTAACCTGTTTTATAATGCAATGATGTCTGGCAAGAACACCATTAAAAATGCTTCAAACCTTAAAACTCCTCTTCTCCTGATCCATGGCAGTGATGACAAAATATGCTCCCCGGAAGGCAGCCGGGAATTTGCCTCCAAAACCCCGCTGGCTGAATTCAGGTTATGGGAGAACGGGTATCATGAATTGCATAATGAATCGTTCAGCAAGGAGGTATTCGTTTATATACTGGACTGGATCAACCGAAGACTGGCGAATTAAACGACCGGATAATGGATTTGAGAACGACCTTCAATATTGCAAAGGCAGACCGGAAGATCACTTATAATGACCCGGTAATGTTTCTCGGATCATGTTTTGCCACATCAATAGGCAGACAATTCGAGCTGGGCCACATGCCCGTGCTGATCAACCCGTCAGGCACTATCTATAACCCTGTATCAGTTATCAATACACTCAATACCATCACTGATAAAAGGAAATATAGTCTCAGGGATCTGTATAACCACAATGGTACATGGGTCAGCTTTAGTCATTACACGGATTTTTCTTCGGACGATCCGGATGAGATCCTGAAAAAGATCAACAAACGGTCGGAAGAAGCTCTGAAATTCATGTCCGGGGTGAAGTACCTTTTCATAACATTCGGTACAGCAAGGGTATACAGATGGAATGAAACGGGAAGCATCGTTTCGAACTGCCACAAGATACCTGCTTTCAGGTTTACAAGGGAACTCCTTACTCCAGATGATATTGTCAGTTTGTGGAACAAGGAGATGGATAAGCTGGAATCCCTTTTTCCTGAATTAAGAATCGTATTTACCATAAGCCCGGTTCGTCACTGGAAGGATGGTGCTCACGGCAACCAGGTCAGTAAATCGGTATTGTTCGTTGCTGTTGAAGAACTTCTGAAGCACAGATCAGGCCCGGAATATTTCCCTTCATACGAACTTCTGATGGATGACCTGCGCGATTACAGATATTACGCCGATGATATGCTCCATCCTTCGGATCTGGCGGTGGAATACATCTGGAACGCTTTCAAGCAATGCTATTTTGACAAAGAGACAATAGGTATATGGCTGGAGGCTGTAAAGATTACAAAAGCTTTCTCACACAGGTTAAGGAACGATGCAGGAAAACAGGTAAGGCAGTTTGCTGAAAACATTATCAGGCAGATAGACTCCCTGTCCACAAAGGTTCCGGGAATAGACTTTAAAGATGAAATGACCTATTTTGAGGAGTTGCTTAAAAGGAAATAACCTGAACTTATTTATCCGCTGCTTATTTAAGTGATGATACCGTTCTAAGGAAATCTTCAGGATTCCTCGTTACTATGATGTTTTCAGGAATTTTCTTTTCCTGTAGTTCGGGATAATCTGTCAGTATAACTTTCCTTATGAACAGCGATTTGCCTATGCTGCTGAAATAGCCGATCTTTTTCCTCGCGAAATCGAAAGCGCTTGAGTTCACAACCAGATAGTCAAACGATTTGATCTTATGTATCTCAATTACTTCTGAAGCCGGAAGTATACCGCCTGTAAAAATCACATCATATCCTCTTTTCTTAAGTACATATTTGTAGAAAAGAAAATTGTTGTCGGGGAGGCTGTCAGATGTGTTGATCATCGCAACAGATGCCTTTGATCTTCCTGAAGTCGATTTCAGATTTATATCCTCGCAGATCATAAGCTGCCTTATTGTACTCCTGACAAACTGCTCCTGGGCTCTTGAGAGGCTGCCTGTCTGCCATAATATCCTTGCTTTCTCGAGCAGAGGATAAAAGAATTTCACATAAGCATCCTCAATGTTGTGAATTTTAATGTATGGCTGCAGAGCTTCCTTGAACTGCGCTTCATTGAACTTTATGGCCGACATAAGGATTTTTCCAGGCTGGAAGGTATTATTAACGTTCTCTTCCTGGCTGCTGAGGGCCATAACTTGTTTTGTGAGTTCGCTTTCGCTGAGCTGTGCTATCCTGGATATCTTAAGTCCGTTCCGGTTCAGATAGGCAACATTCAGAATTTTTTTTAATTCGTTCTCGTTATAGATTCTTATGTTTGATTCGGTCCTGTCCGGTTCGAGAATTTTATATCTTTTTTCCCAGATTCTTATAGTATGAGCCTTGATCCCTGAAAAGTTTTCAAGATCCTTGATTGAAAAAACATTTGTCCCTTCTTCCATAGCTTCACTAAATCATTTTGTCAAAATGTTTTACATCTTGTAATAACAAACAACTCAAATAGGAGTTTGTTCTTTCTTAAACAAAAATTAAGGTAAGGTTAGAAGCGGAATTCCCCAGTTGTTCCGCTGTTTACGGCAATCTGACCCGGTTTACTGAGGATTCTCTATCATGATTTTCCTGACAATCCTTGTTCCGTCGACAAATGCAATCGTAACAAGATACATTCCCCTTGCAGGCTTGGCAAGCAATACTTTGGTAAACGAAAGAGGATCCTTATACTGAGCCCTGTATATGTCCTGCCCGATCATATTGGTGACCTTGATTGCAGTAATGTCCCTGTCGGTCTTTACTGAAAAGGAGTTCTCCGTGACCGGAACGGGATAGATATTAATACTGGCCGGAGCTATTTCCCTGGTAAATGTTTTTGTCGGGTATCGTCTGACTACACTATCCCTATCCTTCTGTGCCTGAAGACATAACGAGAAAACCAATAAAAAAAGAATGAGTAACTTCTGCTTCATAGGCATCCTTTCAACCACCAGTCACAAAAACCGTGCTAAAGGTATTAATATTTATTCAAAATCTGATAAAAATTGCCTTGCCTTTTCAAGGTCTTCAGGAGTGTCGATACATACACTTTCCCATTCGGTCAGAGCTGTCCTGATCCTGAACCCGTTCTCAAGCCATCTGTTCTGCTCGAGTGCTTCGGCTTTTTCAAGAAGGCTCTTTGGCAGGGCGGTTATCTTGCTTAGTGCACTGCTTCTGTATGCATACAGGCCGATATGTTTGTAGTATTGATGCAAAGTGGTCCATTTATTCATTTCTGCATCACGTATAAAGGGTATGACAGCCCTGCTGAAATAGATAGCATTCCCGGCAACGTCTAGTAAAACCTTGGGATGGGCGGGATTTGTCAGATCCTCTCCCGGTTCAACCTTACGGATCAGGGTCGCAATCTCAACCGACCTGTCCCTGAAACATGAAACCAGTAAACTGATCAGTTCAGGTCTGATAAAGGGTTCATCACCCTGAATATTAACAACAATATCAATCTCTTTCCCGCTCTCTTCCGAAATCCTTGTGGCAGCTTCCGCACACCGGTCAGTACCGCTCTGATGTACTGGAGATGTCATCACAAACCGTCCCCCGAAACCCTTTATCGCATCCGAAATCCTCACATCATCAGTTGCAACATAGACGTTGTCAAGAGCCTTTGAAGCCTGCTCATATACACGCTGGATCATTGTCTTTCCACCGATCTCTGCAAGAGGCTTGCCAGGAAACCTGGTAGATGCATATCGTGCAGGAATAATGCCGGTAACAGAATATCGTCCGAATGTTTTCATAGCGCTAATTTACGAAAATAGGATTTCAGATTGTTTTAAAAAAGTCTTAAATTCGCACCAGCTTAAAACATTGTATGAAAGACCTTCAGAGCATAAAGCAGCGGTTCGGGATAATCGGGAATTTTACAGGTCTGAACAGGGCGATTGATATCGCCGTTCAGGTTTCCCCTACCGATCTTTCCGTTCTGATAACAGGTGAGAGCGGAACAGGGAAGGAGGTTTTTCCACAAGTGATCCATAGCTATAGCGCCAGGAAACATGGCCAGTACATTGCAGTCAATTGCGGTGCGATACCTGAAGGAACAATTGATTCAGAACTGTTCGGCCATGAGAAGGGATCCTTTACAGGAGCTACCGAAAGCAGAAAAGGCTACTTCGAGGTTGC
>JAUZNW010000124.1 GCA_030706785.1 Bacteroidota bacterium
GCTGTTCAGCACCTGATGACACTTATAAAGGAAAAACCCGTTGTAACGCCACCAGTTCCTAAATATCCTGATAAATCATTCAATTACAAGGTCAAAGAATAAGGGTTATTTATAAATATCAGATTTTCTTCATGAGGATTTTTTAATAATCTTTGCATCGAAGAAATAAAAGAGATATTTCCGTTGTCTAATGGAGTGAAATCTTTGAAACTAAAGATTGACACAAAAACCATAACCGGGAAACATCCTGATTTCAACAAGATAAGAGAAACGGTTACAAAATTATAATAACCGGAAGAGTTGATTCAAATTGAGTAATTGAAAATGAAAAGAACACTGATTATTACAGGGATTGTAGCAGGAGTCATCATAATTGCAATGATCGTCTTCAATAAATTAGTCTCAAAAAAAGAAAAGGTCAGTATTTTTACTGAAGTCAAAAAAGGTCCCTTTGAAATTACAGTTACAAATTCAGGTGATCTTGAGGCTGAAAAGTCTGTAGATATACTGGGCCCGGAAATACGAAGCTCTGCCAGTATGGGCGGTGGCCCTAATCGTGGACCTGGACCCGGAGGCGGAATGCGCGCTTCGAATTTCAAAATACAGGATATAATTCCGGAGGGAACAGAGGTCAGGAAGGGTGATTATATAGCCCAGCTCGACAGGACTGATTATGATAATTCACTTAAATCTGCTCTTGAAAACCTGACAACATTGCAGTCAAACCTGGAAATGGCCGTCCTTGATACAGCTGTTTCACTTACCAATCTCAGGGATGCTATTAAAAACCAGAGAATTACAGTAGAGGAAGCTGAAATAACACTGGCTCAGTCTAAATATGAGCCTCCTGCCACTATCCGCCAGGCTGAAATAAATGTGGACAAACAAAAAAGAGCACTTGAACAACAAATTAAGGGCTATTCCTTGAAGAAAGCTCAGGCACTGACAAATATCAGGGAAAAGAAAAGGCTTCTGGCTGACGGTCAGGATCTTGTAAACGCACTGCAGGATTTTCTGGCAAAATTCACCATTACTGCTCCTTCCCCGGGTATGGTAATTTATAAGACTGATTTCGGTGGGACAAAGAGGAAAGCCGGATCAAACATAAATCCATTTGACCGTGTGATCGCAACTCTTCCTGATCTGTCGTCGATGATATCCAAAACTTATGTAAATGAGATCGATGTGAACAAGGTTAAGCCCGGACAAAGAGTCGAGATCACAATCGATGCAATACCCGGAAAATCGTGGACAGGATCAGTTACAAGTGTTGCAAATATAGGGGAACAGCTCGAAAATTCAGATGCGAAGATGTTTGAGGTTCTGATAAAGGTGGATGGCGTCAATCCGGAATTAAGACCGGCAATGACCACATACAACAAAATCATCATCAACTCCTATCCTGATGTCACGTATGTTCCTACTGAATGTATTCAGACCGGATCTGACGGCATACCTTATGTTTTCAAAAGAAACAGAACCAGGCAGATTGTCGTGCTGGGAGAAATGAATGATAAAAATACGATCATCAGGGAAGGACTCACGGCAGGGACTTCGGTCTACCTTATTCCACCCGTGAATCCGTTGAAGTTCAGACTTGTCGGGAAAGATCTTATTGCAGGATTAAAATAAGTATTACTCAGCTATTCCGCGTAAAAGAATCCATCCCCTTGCTTCATGCGTCGGGATGGATTTTTTTTGTTTCGGATTTCTTCTTGATTAAATTTGGGAATAGTAACAGGGTATTCAATGGCGGATATAGATATTTCGGCGGGGGACTCAGGAGAGAAAGAAAAAAGGATCACTGCATTTGAAAAGAAGGGTTCTGATCCTCCTGTTCAGGGTTCTGCAGGCGACGATGAATCTGAAGATTCCTTCATGGATTTTGTCGAAGGTCTTGCTTTAAAGGGCAGTGGCGGCGCCCCTGACATATATCATGGACAGGGGACTGATTTGTCAGTTATCAAAGCAAGCGCATACCCTGAAGCAGAGCTTTCAGGAGCTGAAATCAAAAAGCTTGATGAATTAAAATCCATAATTCAGTCGATCGAAAATAAACCTGCCGGGACATATGAAATAAAGATCGGGAAAACGTATAAGATTAATTATGCAGGGGAACTCAATCGTGCGCAGCTCGAAGCCGTCACACAAATTAACGGACCTGTCCTTGTGATCGCCGGAGCCGGAAGCGGAAAAACAAGGGTTATTGTATACAGGGTTGCCTTCATGATGGAAAACGGGATAAACCCAGGCGAGGTGCTTTTGCTGACCTTTACCAGGAAAGCTGCAGGCGAGATGCTGGGAAGGGTCCAGCAAATACTTGCAGACAGTTCGGCCCAGAAGGTTTTCGGAGGCACATTCCATGCGTTTTCCAACTATGTCCTGAGAAAATATTCCTCACTGTTGAATATCCCGAACAATTTTACAATAATCGATGAGGAAGATTCAGCCGACACGATTGATCTGATAAGGTCAGGGCTTAAGATCGAAAAAAGGGAAAAGGCATTTCCGCGAAAGAACAGGATCCAGGAGATCATCTCATCAGCAAGGAACAGGAATCTGACGATCAGGGAAGTAATTGAAAATGAGTTCTCGGGATTGAGGGAATTCATTGGCAATATTGAACTCATAAACCAGGGTTACGAGAAATATAAAAAGCTCTCCAGGATTTTTGACTACGATGACCTTATGGACATTTTAAGGAATTCACTCCGTGATAATAAGCTGTTCAGGAAGAAATTACAGAATGAATACAGGCACATCATGGTGGATGAATACCAGGACACCAATGTTATCCAGAAGGAAATTGTTGAATACCTCGCCGGCGAGGCCCGGAATGTCCTTGTGGTTGGTGATGATTCCCAGAGCATTTATTCATTCAGGGGAGCAAATTATGAGAACATCCTGAGGTTTCCCCAGAAATATCCGGAATGCAGGGTAATCAAAATCGAGGAGAATTACAGGAGCAATCAGAAGATACTTGACTTCACAAATGATATAATACTAAATGCCAGGATTGGATATAAGAAACGCCTGTATTCAAAGATCACCTGCGATACACTTCCTGTAGTGAGGAAATTTTATGACCAGGAAACTGAAGCTGAATTTGTTGTCGACAGAATACTGGAATACAGGGAGAAAGGTATATCATTGAATCAGATCGCCGTACTTGTCAGGGCTTTCTGGCATGCAAGGTATATCGAAGCTGAACTTAATAAAAGAAGTATTCCCTATGTGGCTGTGGGCGGCCTAAAGTTTAACGAACGGAAACATGTAAAGGACATGATATCCTACCTGAGGATCGTTCTGAATCCTTATGACGCTGTTGCCTGGCACAGGATACTGAAGTATATTCAG
Source organism: Bacteroidota bacterium (assembly GCA_030706785.1). Taxonomy (GTDB): domain Bacteria; phylum Bacteroidota; class Bacteroidia; order Bacteroidales; family VadinHA17; genus LD21. The sequence continues at coordinate 3,358 of JAUZNW010000124.1, forward strand.
GGAGTGGGATTTATAACTGCAGGAAAAATCATTGAAAAGATCGTATCCGGAAAAGATACTTTTGAAAAAGCCAGGTTTGCAGATGAGCTCAGACGATTGCTTGGCACACTTGAAAAAGCAAGGGATAACAATATCACGATCCCTCAAAAAATAGAAATAATCAGGAACTATTATGCTCCTGTCCTGCAGGCCAGGGAATATGATTACCAGGTAAGGCTGCTTGACATTAATGTACTTATTGATCTTGCCTCGAGGTATGAATCCCTTGAGAAATTCCTGACTGATTTTGCACTGGATCCGCCTTCAAGGAACTTCGGAACAAAAACAATACCGCTGATCGATGAAACCGAGGATAAGCCGCTTACTATCTCAACTATACATTCTGCCAAGGGTCTTGAGTGGTATGGTGTGATTATCCCTCATGCTCTTGACGGTCTGATACCGTCAGTCAGATCTCTGAAGAATATCGAAGAGATCGAGGAAGAGCGCAGGCTATTTTATGTTGCCTGCAGCAGGGCCAGGCAGGATCTTCTTATTACAATGCCATCCTATGTTACTGTTTACAATGCATTTTTATCCTATCCGAGCCGTTTCCTTGCTGAAATCAGCAGAGACAAGTTCTATTATGAGTAGTGAATATTCCTGTACAAATTGCATAACAGCAAAGCCGTATAACCAAAAAGCAGAATTTATATGACAAAACTGGGATCCAAACTCGCATTAATTGCAATATGCGTCTCTGTCGCAGCAGGTGCAAAAGAATACCATGTATCCGTAACCGGAAATGATAACAATAACGGAACCCGGTCAGATCCATTCAGGACAATCTCGCATGCAGCCATGATTGCCCTGCCTGGCGACGAGATCATTGTGCATGCAGGAATTTATCGGGAAAAGGTGATTCCTGCTAGAGGAGGGGAATCAGACTCTGATCGTATTGCATACCGGTCGGCAGGTGATGGTAAAACCGAGATCAGGGGATCGGAAATCATCACAGGCTGGATCAGGTTTTCAGGTGATGCATGGAAGGTAACTATTCCGAATTCATTTTTCGGAAAGTACAATCCTTACAAAGAGCTTATTTATGGCGACTGGTTCAGTGATTACCTGAACCGCAGACCGCATACCGGTGAAGTATATCTTAACGGGAAATCACTGTTTGAGACCAATCTGATCGAAGATGTTTTGAATCCCAGACCAATAAATGTTGCCCAGGACAAAGAGGGGTCGACTTATACCTGGTATTGTGAAAGCGATGAGCTGAACACATACATTTATGCTAATTTCCACAATCATGACCCTAACAAGGAGCTTGTAGAGATCAATGTTCGGGAAAGCTGCTTTTATCCTGATTCAACAGGATGTAATTTTATTACAGTGACCGGATTCGAGATGAGCCAGGCAGCAACTCAGTGGGCAGCTCCGACAGCAGAGCAGGTTGGCCTTATCGGGACTAACTGGAGCAAGGGATGGATTATTGAGAACAATATTATCCATGATTCAAAATGTTCAGGAATAACATTGGGAAAGGACCGGAAAACCGGACAGAATGTCTGGCTTGCTGATCCATGCAAGGGAGGGGATGTTCATTATAACGAAGTAATTGTAAAAGCGCTCGGGGAAGGCTGGTCAAAGGACAAAATAGGTTCTCACATGGTCAGGAACAATACTATTTACAACTGCGAGCAGACAGGAATGTGCGGAAGCCTGGGAGCTGTCTTCAGCCAGATCGTAAACAATAATATATACAATATCTGGACAAAAAGACTTTTTACCGGCGCAGAGATTGCAGGCATCAAAATCCACGCCTCAATTGATTTGCTTATTAAAAACAACCGGCTGGCCAATGTTGGCAGGGGGTTATGGATGGACTGGATGGCTCAGGGAACACATATCACCTGCAACCTTTGCTACAACAATACACTTGAGGACCTTTATTGTGAGGTTGATCACGGTCCTTATCTTGTTGATAATAATATATTTCTATCAGAAATCAGCTTGCGTGACTGGTCAGAGGGAGGAGCTTTTGTTAATAACCTCTTCACGGGAAGGATTGTCAGAAGTCCCGACAGCAGGACCACTCCGTATCACAAGCCTCACTCCACACAGGTGGTGGCCTTAAAGAATCTTCGCGGCGGGGACAACAGGTTCTTCAACAACATTTTTATAGAAGGTTACCCACCTGTGACAGTTACAGCCGACAGAAATACACAGAGAAGGACAGGTTACGGGCTTGAGATTTATAATAATGCCGAGCTGCCAATGTTCGTCGATGGGAACATTTATTATAAGGGCGCTAAACCATTCAAAGGGGAAGCTAATTTTATCAGCAATGAAGGTTATGATCCGATGATCAGAATAAATGAAGATGGAAAAGAAGTTTTCCTCATTTTTACCCTGGATAAATCCATAAAATCGCTTAAAAACCGAATTGTAACGACTCAGGATCTGGGAAAAGCTATTGTACCAGGTCAGGCTTATGAGAATCCCGATGAGACGCCCTTAAGGATTGACACAGACTATTCTGGATCTAAAAGGAATGAGAAAAAGCCGACTGCCGGGCCATTCGAAAATCCTGTAACAGGAAAGGAGATGAAGCTGAAAGTATGGTGATCCCAGTCCAGCTGAAATATTTATTTACTGACCGGCATTATGCAAGAAAATAACAGAACCCTGCCTTATGTATTCAGATTGACACTGATTGCCACACTCGGCGGATTCCTTTTTGGTTACGATACGGCAGTTGTTTCGGGAGCAGTTAAGGCGATCCGTGAATTTTTCATTGTACCGCTTGGAGCATCCGGAGACAGGGCTAACTCGCTGACAGGATTCGCAGTTTCCTGTGCACTTATAGGCTGCATTACAGGAGGGTCTGTTGCAGGTTTTGTCAGTCACGCCCTGGGCAGAAAAAAAGGTCTAATGCTTTCCGCATTATTATTTCTGGTTTCAGGACTCGGGGCCGCCTTCCCTGAACATATGGGCTTCCCCGGAATGGAGCCATTTACCTCATTTATATTTTACCGAATTGTAGGAGGGGCCGGTATTGGATTGGCATCCATGCTTTCTCCTCTCTATATTGCTGAAATCGCACCTCCTCACATACGTGGAAGGCTGGTCTCATGGAACCAGTTTGCAATTGTCCTGGGGATCCAGGTTGTCTATTTTGTTAACTGGTTCATTGCAAGTCAGGGAAATGAAGAATGGAATATAACCACCGGGTGGAGGATGATGTTCCTGTCAGGAGTGATACCATCAATGATTTTCATAATGCTTCTTTTTTTCATCCCCGAAACGCCAAGATATCTTGTATTCAGGAATAAACTCAGTGACGCACTTGAGGTCCTGAAAAAAACGGTGGGCGAAAAAGAGGCTGAAGCCGGTATCAAAGAGATCACCGAATCACTTTCCATTAAGTCTGCCCCATGGTTATCTTTCGGATGGCTGGTCATTTTGATAAGCATTCTTCTGGCTCTCTTTCAGCAGCTGACGGGCATAAATGCCATTCTTTATTACGCTCCGAAAATTTTCCAGAATACCGGGATCAGACTCGATACTTCTCTTTTACAGACAATACTTGTCGGCGCTGCAAATCTTATTTTTACTGTGATTGCCATTATTACCGTGGACAGGCTGGGACGAAAACCCTTGCTTATGCTTGGCGGGCTTCTGATGGGACTGACTATGGTTGCGATCGGATTGACATTTTATTCCTCAGGAAAGAACATAGTTGCGCTGGTGTTCATCCTGATATATATTGCCGGATTTGCAATGAGCTGGGGGCCTGTAATGTGGGTCATGCTTTCCGAAATATTTCCTAATTCAATCAGGGGAGCGATGGCAATAGCAACGGCAACGGTCTGGATATCCGACCTCCTTGTCTCCTGGTCATTTCCTGTGCTTGATGATAACAAATGGCTTCTCTCAAAATTCAATCATGGTTTTGCCTTCTGGATATATGCAGTAATTTGCTTTGTGGCAGTTTTCGCAGTTTGGAAAATGGTCCCTGAAACAAAAGGCAAAACCCTTGAACAGATCGAAAAGATCTGGAGGAAACCGGCTGCTTGATAATTAAATAAGAGATTGATATCCTGATAATTGTTTCTATGAATAGAATAGTTGTTTCCGCAATTCTGATAATGGCATTATTCACCGCCTGTGGTAATGTGAATAAAAGAGAAACTGTTTCACTTAACGGGATCTGGCAAATAGCTGAAGGGACAATGAATAAAATTCCTGACAGTTTTGACCATACTGTTCAGGTTCCGGGCCTTGTCTCACTCGCAACACCTTCCTTCAGGGATGTCGGACCCAGGGTGAAGGACAGGAGAAGCCTGATTCAGAAGGACACACTGCGTGAGGCATTCTGGTATTCCAGGACATTTGATGTAACTAAGGTTCCGGAAGTAGCCATACTGAAAGTCTCCAAAGCGATGTTCGGAACAAAGGTCTTTGTAAACGGGAAAGATACCGGAGAACACCTGCCCTGTTTCACCACCGGGTATTTTAATATAAAGGATGCCCTTAAGCCGGGTGAGAATAAGCTTTTAATTCGGATCGGTTCATGCAGGAACTCAGTACCTTTCTCAATCCCTGACGGATTTGATTTTGAGAAGGAGAGGTATATTCCCGGGATATTTGACAATGTCGAACTGATTCTTTCCGGAGTCCCGAACATTGTAAGCATCCAGACTGCTCCTGATATAGCCAGGAAACAGGTCCATGTGCAGGTAAAGCTTGCAAACCGGGGAAATATATCTTCCACAAAATTGAATTTTATAGTCAGAGAAGCTGTATCAGGCAGAATAGCAGGACGGCTTTCCAGGAATGTCAGGTTCGCAGGCGGGACTGATGCTGATAAGGTTGCCGATGTGAATATACCTGTAAAAAATTGCAGATTCTGGTCACCTGAAGATCCGTTTCTGTATGATCTCACTGTGTCAACTGACGGAGATATGTGTGATACGAGGTTTGGAATGCGCGAATTCAGGTATGACCCGGAAAGAGGGATGACACTGCTCAATGGGAAACCATATTTTATGAAGGGCAGCAATATCACACTCTATCGTTTCTTCGAAGATGCAGAATGCGGAGATCTTCCATGGAATCATGACTGGGTTCGCAGGCTTCACCGGAGCTTTAAGCAATTCCACTGGAACGGTCTACGATACTGCATCGGTATTGCCCCTGAAGAGTGGTACAGGATAGCCGACGAGGAGGGTATCCTTATCCAGAATGAGTTCCCCATCTGGTATGGGGGACAGGGGTGGTGTGTTTGGCCGGAAGAACTGAAAACAGAAGAGCTTGCCCGTGAGTATTCGGAATGGATGCAGGAACAATGGAACCATCCCAGTGTAGTGATCTGGGATGCAAGCAATGAGACGGTAAGCAATGACGGGAAAACTGAGGAAATAGCAAATGCGATCAATATTGTCAGAAAACTTGATCTCTCGAACCGGCCATGGGATAACAGTTATTCAGAAATCCGTTCTCCGGGCGATGTGATGGAACTGCATCCTTATCATTTTCAGGATCCTTCGTTCAGCCTGAAGAAGATTGCAAATGCTGATATAAATCCGGGAGGTAAACCGGATGAAAAACGGTACATGAAGATTGTAAATGAATACGGCTGGCTCTGGCTGAACAGGGATGGCAGCCCGACAACCCTGACTGCAGAACTTTATAAAAATCTTCTTGGTGCCGGTTCTTCTGAAGCCCGGCGCCGACATCTGTATGCAACCTGGCTGGCGGCTGAAACTGAATTCTGGCGATGCCACAGGAAATGCTCGGCTGTCCTTCACTTTACTGCCCTGGCCTACTCAAGACCTGATGGCCAGACAAGCGATCATTTTACCGATGTGAGAAATCTTGTTTATGACCCTGAATTCTTAAAGTATATACCGGATGCATTTTCACCTGTTGGCCTCATGCTTGATGAGTGGGGAAACGAGATCAGGTCGGGCGTTTCACATGACTACAAAATAATTGCAATAAATGATCTTGAACAGGAATGGAATGGTAAAGTGTATCTCCGTATATATGATGGAGATAATCTTATTACAGAAAGCTCATCTGATATTGTTATTCCGGCATTTGGTCAGACACCTGTTAAAATGAATCTTGCTCTGCCAAAAGGGACAGGCACTTTCACGGTAGTTGCATCACTTGAGCGTGAAAATGAAAGACCTGTAAAAAGTTTGAGAGAAATACCGTTTATCTGAAATTTACTGAAACTGTCGTGATTGGAAATTATAAGATCATTACCCTTTGCGGAAGCACGAAATTCAAGGATGAATTTATCGGTGAGCAAAAGCGGCTTACTCCAAATTACCACCTGCTGTTCATTTGCCGGAAGATAGTGTCGAGCTCCTGCCTGGAAGCTTTTATTAACTTCTCGGTACTTCCGTAACCAATCTCAGGAACATCATTTTTCAGACCTTCCATAACCGCACCAACGAACTCATCGGGTTTTATGTCAGGCTTGTAATTACCTCTTTCTGCCCTTCCTTCCGGATTTAATTCGGTATCGACTGCTGGCGGAACCACCTCAAAGACTTTGATGCCTGCTGGTGAGAGCTGATACCGGAGAGCCATTGTAAACGCGTGCATGCCGGCTTTGGTAGCGCTGTAGACCGGAGTACGGGCAGCCGGGATGAAGCCTAGTCCCGATGTGACATTTATTATAGCAGATTCTTTATTCCCTTTGAGTAAGGGGATAAAAAGCCCCGTTAATATAATCTGAGCCTCAAGGTTTATGCTGATCTCATTTTCACCACGAATAAATTCCGAAAGACCGTTTGTGAAATTTATCTCTCTCTGTATTCCGGCATTATTGACTAGGACATTAAGGTTACTGAAACCCGATGATATCCAATCAAATAGTGACCTTCTGTCATAGTCGCTGGCAATATCGCATACCCTGATGTGAAGTTCGGGGTGTTTCCCGCGCGCTTCAATCAGCTTCTTTTCCCTGCGGCCGCAGATTACCACTTCATTTCCCGCTTCAATGAAATATTCAGCAAATGCAAACCCGATGCCTGTGGCACCTCCGGTAATCAGGACTGTATTCCCTCCAATATTCATCCTTGTTTATTTTATTTAATTTCAATAACAGTCATATTAGACTATTGTTGAATTCCGGATATCAGAATTCTGATCTTGCCTTGTTCAATGTTTCTACCAGGGCATGGATATCTTCCTGTGAGGTTTTATAATTGGTGATGCAGGCTCTTATTGTGCTGATGTTACCGACAGTATAAAGCGACACCCAGGCTTCAC
>JAUZNW010000125.1 GCA_030706785.1 Bacteroidota bacterium
ATTTTTTTATCACCATCATATAATGCAATCTTTGTAGCTGTATTCCCAATATCAAATATCAGGTTCATTTTTAAACTATTATGATACCAAGTTACTAAAGCACATACGGTATATACAAATTTATTTTTCCACCTGGTATTAACTGCCGCATACATTCGCTAGCGCGGATTTGCAATCCGTGCTGCAATTTTATTTTGGGATTAGCACGGATTGCGCTTCGCTAAATCCGCGCTAGCAAGAGTGATGTGGAATAAATCAATTTCTTACCTCCTGCAGCATACCCTGCAATACCTCAATCGCCGTCCTGACACTCCTTACATCCGCAATTGTAAGACTCAGCTTCGATTCTTTCTGCCGTACCGACATCTTTCTCTGGTGATGGTTCACATAATTCATTATTGAAATAAACAATGAACTGCTGTAAAATCCTGAATCGGGATCAGAGATGAAATTGGCGATCATGAGATTGTTTTTAAGCAGGATCTTTTCTATTCCCAGCTTAACTGCAATCCATTTGATCCTTACGATATCAAGTAAAGCTGAGGCAGGAGCAGGGACAGGGCCAAACCTGTCGATAAGCTTCTTCTCAAAAGCGAAAAGAGCATTCTCATTCTCAATGTCATTGAGTTCTTTATATAATCTTATCCTTTCGGAAATATTTGAGACATATTCGTCGGGGAACATGATCTCAAGGTCAGTGTCGATCTGGAAATCAGACACATATTCTTTCGTTTTTTCTCCATGCTGAATCATGCCTGGCTCTTTTAGTCCGGAAAGGCTTTCCCCTGTTTCTGATTCTCTGAGCTCGGCTATGGCTTCATTAAGTATTCTCTGGTACGTCTCAAAACCGACATCGGCTATAAATCCGCTCTGTTCCCCGCCAAGCAGGTTCCCCGATCCCCTGATATCCAGGTCCTGCATGGCCAGGTTGAAACCGCTGCCAAGTTCCGAGAATTCTTCTATTGCCTTAAGCCTTCTCCTTGCTTCGTGGGTCAGAGTGTCAATGGGAGGAGCGAGAAGATAGCAGAAAGCCTTCCTGTTCGATCGTCCTACTCTTCCTCTAAGCTGATGCAGCTCAGAAAGACCAAAATGATGTGCGTCGTTGATGAATATCGTATTGGCATTCGGAATGTCAAGACCGGATTCAACAATTGCGGTGGCAATAAGCACATCATAATCTCCCTGAATGAAATCGAACATGACGTTTTCGATGTTGGTGCCTTGCATTTGACCGTGAACAACAGCAGTTTTTACGTGGGGACAGATCCTGTTGATCTTGGCCTGTATCTCATTGATATTCTCAACCCTGTTATGTATGAAAAAGACCTGTCCATTCCTCGATACTTCATATTCGATCCCTTCTTTTATTATTTCTTCATTGAATCCGTGAAGCTCGGTTACTATCGGCATCCTGTTGGGTGGAGGAGTGTTGATGATCGAAAGATCACGGGCCCCCATCAGGGAAAATTGTAATGTGCGTGGAATTGGCGTTGCTGTGAGTGTAAGTGTGTCAACACTTGTTTTGAGCTTTTTCAGCTTTTCCTTTATTGAAACTCCGAATCGCTGTTCCTCGTCGATAATAAGCAAACCCAGATCTTTGAATTTAACATCCTGACCTACGAGCTTATGAGTACCAATAATTACGTCGATCTTTCCATCAGACAGCTGCTTGAATATTTTCTTCTGATCTGCCGGCTTTCTGTGACGGCTTATGTAATCGACATTGCATGGAAATCCCTTAAGTCTTGAAGTGAACGTTTTAAAGTGCTGAAATGCCAGAATTGTTGTGGGGACCAGTATTGCTGTCTGCTTACTGTCGGCTGCTGTTTTAAAGGCAGCCCTTACAGCTATTTCGGTCTTGCCGAAACCGACATCACCGCAGACAAGCCTGTCCATAGGATGAGCCGTCTCCATATCCCGCTTGACAGCCTGAGTTGCACTTAGCTGGTCGGGAGTATCTTCATAAATAAAGGAAGCTTCAAGTTCCCTCTGCAGATATGAATCGGGAGAAAATGAATAGCCGGGCGACGACATCCTCTTTGCATATAGCTGTATAAGATCCTTCGCGATATCCTTGACCCTTCTTTTAGTATTCTGCTTAAGCTTCTGCCATGCCCCTGAACCAAGTTTATAGATCTTCGGTTCGGCATTGTCCCTGCCTTTATATTTCGAGATCCGATGAAGCGAATGTATACCGACATATAGAATGTCATTGTCCTTATAAACAAGCTTTATGGCTTCCTGGATCTTCCCGTTCACTTCAATTTTTTCAAGGCCGCCGAACCTTCCAATACCGTGATCAATATGGACGACATAATCCCCGGGATTCAGTCCCGTCAGCTCCTTGATCGACAGGCTGTCCTTCCTTGTGAAGTAGCCTCTTATCCTGAACTTATGGTATCTGTCGAAGATCTGATGGTCAGTGAAAATCGAGATCCTGAGGTCGTGATCTGTAAATCCGGAATGGAGATTCAGAAGCACAGCATTGAAATGCGCCTCCGGATTGATCTCACCGAAGATTTCCCTCAGCCTGTCAATCTGAGACTGGCTCTCAGAAACAATAAAGGTCTGATATTCATTCCGGTCGTTTGCTACGAGCTTTTCAGAGAGGAGCTCGAAATTCTTGTTGAAAACAGGCTGAGGCTCAGTTCTGAAAATAATAGTCTCTTCCGTTTCAAACAGTGTCTGTCTTCCGAGCTCAATCGTTTTGAATTTCCTGCACTCTTCAATGAACCTGCTGCCGGTCATCACAAGATCAGTTTTTCCTGCGATCTCTCCCGATTTTTCCCTCTGTGAAGTCTGGGAGTAAATATTATCGATCCTTTCCTTAATGAACATGGAATCCTCAAGGCAGATAACCGCAGACGGAGGGAGAAAATCAGAGAATGAATCGTTTATCTCTTCAAGCGAGATATCCTGTATGTTCGGGATAATAGAAATATGATTCTTTATCTCTACTGAAAGCTGGTCATCCGTGTTAAATGTTCTTATCGAATCGACCTCTTCCCCGAAAAAATCGATGCGGTAAGGGAGATCGGCAGAATAGGAAAAAACATCAGCAATGCTTCCCCTTATTGAATACTGACCCGGTTCGTATACAAAATCAACACGGGTGAAGTTATATTCATGAAGCATTTCCTCCAGAAATTCAAGCGATAACTTGTCACCTTTGCTTATCTGGAACGTGTTCTTTTTCAGGTTTCGCTTGCTGATGACTTTCTCCATCACCGATTCAGGATGAGTGATAATTATTCCTTTTCTCTTCCCTGATGCAAGATGATTAAGGACTTCGGTCCTCAGAACAATATTTGCAGGCTCGGTTTGCTCATACTGTACAGAACGCTTATAGGTCGATGGAAAGAAGAATACCGGTTCATCTCCTGCGACAGCGACCAGGTCATTGTACAGGTAGGCAGCGTCCTCCTTCTCAGGGAGCACTGCGAGAATGGTGGTCTGAATCTTTTCAAAGACACTTCCCAGGATCAGTGATTTCGATGAACCGTATAAACCTTCCAGACGAATTCTCTCAATTGACTCTTTATGGAGCAATTCGAGTAATTGCTGCAGCCCGGCATGATTATTATACAGATCCCCTGCCTCGTTCCTTTTCATCTGATTTTATAATGCCTGCAAATTTAACAATGTGCATCAAATCAGCAATGAAAATTAACCCGCACAGGAATGCTAATAACCTTCGGTTGCAAGGAATTCCTCAATCTTCTTTATCATGTTCTTTGATCCGGTATAGAACGGGGACCGCTGATGCAGGGACTCTGGAGTCAACCCCATTATCCGCTCATGCCCGTCGGAAGCAGCTCCTCCTGCATGTTCTGCAATAAATGCTATCGGATTGCACTCATAGACAATACGGAGTTTACCTTTCGGGGCATTTGCGTTGGACGGATACATAAATACACCGCCCATAAGCAGGTTTCGGTGAAAATCTGATACAAGCGATCCAACATAACGCGATGTATATGGTCTGCCGGTACTCTCATCCTTTTCCTGGCAGTATTTGATATACTTTTTGATCCCCATGGGGAAATTCACATAATTCCCTTCATTGATGGAGTAGATCCTCCCGGCCTCCGGCGTTTTTATACAAGAGTGTGAAAGACAGAATTCGCCTATAGAAGGATCAAGGGTGAATCCGTAAACCCCGTTTCCAGTTGAGTAGACAAGCATTGTAGATGATCCGTAGACGATATACCCCGCAGCTACCTGCATGTCCCCCTTCTGAATAAAATCTTCATTTCCTACATTTTCTCCCCGCGGCGTAATCCTCCTGTAAATAGAAAAGATTGATCCGACTGAAACATTGTAATCCAGATTTGATGAGCCGTCAAGCGGATCCATGCAAACAACATACTTTCCTTTCCTTGCGAATTTATCCGTGAACACAATGATGTTCTGATTTTCTTCCGTAGCAAGTCCGCAGCAGTCACCGCTTGTCCTCAGTGCATCTGTAAATACCTTATCGGCATAAATATCAAGCTTTTGCTGATCTTCCCCCTGGACATTTACGGTACCGGCCCTTCCAAGGATGTCCACCAGTCCGGCCTTGGTTATTTTCTTGTTCACGATCTTTGCGGCTGTACCGATGTGGCTAAGGAGGTTTGATAGTTCTCCTTTGGCATTGGGGTAATCCTTCTGCTTGAGGATGACAAAATCGTTAAGTGTGGTAATATTGTAGTAGATAGCCATATTTCAGGAAGGGATTATGTTCCCATATTGAAATTCAAATACTTATTTCCTTATATTTTAAACAGTTTCGGGTCGCAAAAAGTTCTTGTTTGTTGAGTATTATCTGATAAATAAGAGAACTTTCCGGAACCAATTGTTCATATGAAACCCTAAATTTGACACAAATCCTCAAAGATGAAAGTATATAAATTTGGAGGTGCTTCCGTTAAGGATCCTTCAGGGATCAGGAATCTTGAAAGAATAGTGTCATCGGAAAAAGAAAACCTGGTCGTCGTTGTGTCTGCTTTCGGAAAAACGACCAACGCCCTTGAGAAAGTCCTCTATGCCTTCATGAACGGAGGGAATGGATTCCGTGAATTGCTTGATGATGTTTATGCCTATCATCTGTCAGTAGCTGAAGAGCTGTTCCCTGCCGACGATCCGGTAATGGCGAGAATTGATGTTTCATTTGCCCGACTGGATGATTATCTGGCTTCTGCAAAAAGAAAAGATTACGATTTTGAATATGACCAGGTTGTTTCTTACGGTGAAATATGGTCAACCATGATTGTTGCGGCATTCTTGCAGAATTCAGGTTTGGATGCAGAATGGGTGGATATCAGGGGCAACCTGATAACTGATGACAGGTACCGTGACGCCAATATTCTTTGGAGTGAGAGCACTGCAAGGATCCGGACAGTGTTCAATTTCAGGAAAATCAGGGTTTATGTAACCCAGGGATTTATCGGCAGCACAATTGCCGGACAGACAACCACTCTCGGAAGAGAAGGTTCAGATTATACTGCTGCATTGCTGGCAAATATGCTGGATGCTGATGTTGCTGTTGTATGGAAAGATGTTCCCGGGTTGCTCAATGCAGATCCAAAGTGGATCCCCGATGCCAGGAAGCTTGAGGAGATATCCTACAGGGAAGCAGTGGAAATGACGTTCTCGGGAGCAAAAATTATCCATCCAAAGACGATCAAACCGCTTCAGAACAAGAACATTCCGCTTCATGTGAGGTCATTTTTAGATCCTGTGGAAAAAGGGACTGTAATCAAGTCGGAAACCAGCCTGAGACATGGTTTGCCGGTATTTGTGAGGAAAGAGAACCAGATAATGATTTCCATTCTTCCGAAGGACTTTTCATTTGCTATGGGAGAAAACCTGAGCAGGATCTTTTATTCATTTCTCAATCATGGCATCAAGGTTAACCTTGTGCAGGCCAGCGCAGTGAGTATCAATGTGTCTGTTGACGCTGAACGGCCGAAATTTGAAAGCCTGATCAGCGACCTGAAAACCGAATTTGATACGGTTTACAATGAAAATGTAGAGCTTCTTTCTATACGGCATTATACACCTGAAGCCATTTCACGCATAACTGATGGTCGTGAAATACTCCTCGAGCAAAGAACCAGGAACTCTGTAAGATTTGTTGTAAGAAAGGCATAAAGTCTTAAGGGTGTAAAGGCTCAAAGGTAAAGCCGAATTCCTGTCTTCAAACCATTACACAATTACACCGTTAAACCGTTACGCCGTTACTTCGTTCCTCCCCGTTCAAACTCCAGTCTCTCACCCCTGTACTCCTCGTTGAACACTCCATCATCATAGACAATCGTACCATTTATGATGGTCCTGACAACCTTTGAGCTGAATGTTGTACCTTCAAAAGGCGACCACCCGCATTTATAAAGGATGTTTTCTTTTGAAACTGTCCATGGATTTTCGGGATCAATAAGTGTGAGGTCAGCTTTATATCCTTCCCTGATGAATCCCCTGTTCTTTATATTAAACAGTATGGCAGGATTGTGGCACATTTTCTCAACGATCTTTCCAACAGGAATGAGGTTTTGCTTCGAAAGCTCAAGCATTGCTGCAAGTGAATGCTGAACCAGCGGCCCCCCGGAAGGCGCCTTGAAATAGGTATTATTCTTTTCTTCAAGTGTATGGGGAGCATGATCTGTAGCAACGATATCGACAAGATCGCTGAGTGTTCCGTTAATTAAGGCTTCCCGGTCAAACCTTGTCTTGATGGCCGGATTCCACTTCACAAGTGTGCCTTTTTCGCTGTATGCCTTTTCATCGAACCAGAGATGATGAATGCATACTTCTCCTGTAATCCTTTTGAACTGAAGCGGCACTTCATTGCTGAAGAGTTTTAACTCATCAGCAGTTGAAAGGTGTAGGATATGTAGCCTTGTATTATATTCTTTTGCCAGGGTAACTGCATATGAGGAAGATGAATAACAAGCTTCCCGGCTCCTGATAAGGGGATGCATTTCAACCGGCACGTTCTCCCCGTATTTTTGCCTGTAAATATCACTGTTCCTTTTTATTATGGATTCAGATTCACAATGGCAGGCCACCGGTACAGCAGAATTCCGGAAAAGCTCCCGAAGTGATTTATCATCATCCATAAGCATGTTACCGGTGGAGGAGCCCATGAAAACCTTTATGCCGCAAACCTCTGATTTATTGACGCCAAGTACTTCATCAAGATTTGTATTTGTGGCGCCAATGTAAAAGGAGTAGTTTGCCAGTGAGTTTTCGGATGCAATCCTGAACTTCTCCGTGAGGCTTGCCCTGGTAATTGTTTGTGGAATGGTGTTGGGCATATCCATGAAGGAGGTTATGCCTCCTGCAACAGCTGCTTTCGATTCACTGAATATGTCGCCCTTATGGGTCAGCCCCGGTTCCCTGAAATGGACCTGGTCATCGATCACTCCGGGGATCAGGATCAGTCCTGAGGCATCAATAATCTTTACATTTTTCGGCGGTTTTATCTGTCCCGGATGTGCAACAGCCTCAATCAAATCACCACTTATAAGCAGATCGCCCCTGAAAGTCACTCCTTCATTGACGATTGTAGGGTTTTTGATTAATATGCCGGACATTTAAAAACTTCTGATTGAACGAAATTCTTTAAACCCTTTCAGCCCATTCAACCCTTTCAACTCCTCTGGAATTTAGTCCACAGTTTTGCTCCCCTTCCGGGGGGCGATCCCGCGAAGCGGGAGAAAGGCTTATGTTCTCCTATACCTCATAAAGTAGCTTCTCAGTCTCATCCTGAGCACTCCCCAAAGTGCCTCGTTAAAAATACCGCCTGTCATTTTTGAGGTTCCCAGCTTCCTGTCGGTGAATATTATAGGTATTTCAACGATCTTGTAATGAAGCTTATACGCAACGAATTTCATTTCGATCTGGAAACAATATCCCTTTGATTTGATCTGGTGAGGTTTGATGTTTTCAAGGACCTCTTTCCTGTAGCATACAAATCCGGCTGTGGCATCGCGTATTTTCATGCGGGTCACCATTCTGACATAGACGGACGCAAAGTAAGACATCAGCACACGCGAAAGGGGCCAGTTTACAACGTTCACTCCGCTGATATATCTTGATCCTATTGCCACATCGGTCCCCCTGTCGTTGCATTCGGTATATAGCCTGACCAGATCATCGGGGTCATGTGAAAAATCTGCGTCCATTTCATAAATATAGGTATATCCTTTTTCAAGGGCCCATTTAAAGCCGGTGATATAAGCAGTGCCAAGTCCGAGCTTTCCGGGACGCTCTATAAGGTGAAGGTTGGCATATACAGTCTGCAGGTTTTTAACGATCTGTCCAGTGCCGTCAGGGGAATTATCGTCGATGATCAGAATGTCGAATGGCACGTTGAGACATGAAATAGTCTTGATAAGCAGCTCTATGTTTTCTTTTTCCTGATAAGTTGGTATGATAACTATATTCGACATCAGCTACAAATCAGTGCGAAAATACTGTTTTATTTGAATGTAAATACTTTAACCGGTTTATTTATACTGTTTCCCAAAAATTTCCCGTTTTTCTTTGTAGGGAATTTTTGATGCATTATCTTTGACGTCCCAAAAGTTGGAAAGATTGTTCTTTGAATATAATGATGGATAAACCAGCCATCAGCAATCATTTAACAGTCCCGTAGCTCAGTTGGTTACCTGCCTGCCGGCAGGCAGGGAGCGCTAGCGCTCATGACTCTGAATGGCAGAAAGCCAGACCGGAGATACAAGGATAATTGAATTTCAGTCCCGTAGCTCAGTTGGTTAGAGCGCTACACTGATAATGTAGAGGTCCCCGGTTCAACTCCGGGCGGGACTACTGGGATGTATGATGTATTATAAGCGATAGGCGATTTAAAATTTGATTCTTACATCGCCTGTCGAAAATAATACATCATCTGTTGTACCGGGGAATTAGCTCAGTTGGCCAGAGCACCTGCTTTGCACGCAGGGGGTCAAGGGTTCGACTCCCTTATTCTCCACAAAATGTTCTTTTTTTACTGATGGAATTTGAGAAGTGGGCCGGAGCATGGCGCCTTAGGCGCCAGGGTCAAGGGTTCGACTCCCTTATTCTCCAACTTCGCCCTTCGAATCTTAAGCGAAGGAGGGTAGCATCTTGGGACTCGGATATGCGGTTCCGGGTTCTTAGGTCCGCTATCCGAAATAAAAGATTGTTCTTTTAATTGTTTTGATACATTAAGCTCATTTACAGGGCATAAGGAAGAGTTTTTTCCGCGTTGAAAAAATATCTAGAAAATAACACGGGGAAAATTTTGCGA
Organism: Bacteroidota bacterium; assembly: GCA_030706785.1. Taxonomy (GTDB): domain Bacteria; phylum Bacteroidota; class Bacteroidia; order Bacteroidales; family VadinHA17; genus LD21. Next base: position 9,275 of record JAUZNW010000125.1, read on the forward strand.
TTTGAAAAATTGATTCATATCTTTGCACCCGCTTTGTAGTTAAGGGTTAATTGAAGGGGTGAAGAGATAGGCTTCCGGCTTCAGGAAGCAGGGCAAAATGGCAGAGAGAAAGCCGGAAAAAATATCTCGATTTTTTTTGTGTGGAAAGAGAGAAAAGCTTAACTTTAATGCCCCAAAACTAAAAAGGGGTTTTTACAGCAGAATGCAACAAAACGAAGTTCTTTGAAATAATGAAGTAGCATAACCAGGCGAGATGCGAGGTCTCGCTAATAACTTGTTAGTAAGTAATTAGAAATGAGCGTATAAGGATTGATCTTTGTAAAGCATTAGAAGAAATGATTTTTACAATGAAGAGTTTGATCCTGGCTCAGGATGAACGCTAGCGGGAGGCTTAACACATGCAAGTCGAGGGGCAGCATGTTCCGCCGCAAGGCGGGATGATGGCGACCGGCGCACGGGTGAGTAACGCGTATGCAACCTACCCTGTACAGGGGGATAACCCGGAGAAATTCGGACTAATACCCCATGATGATATTTAGGGGCATCCTTAAATATTTAAAGTTTCGGCGGTACGGGATGGGCATGCGTAACATTAGCTAGTTGGCAGGGTAACGGCCTACCAAGGCTACGATGTTTAGGGGTCCTGAGAGGGTGATCCCCCACACTGGTACTGAGACACGGACCAGACTCCTACGGGAGGCAGCAGTGAGGAATATTGGTCAATGGGCGGAAGCCTGAACCAGCCATCCCGCGTGCAGGAAGACGGCCCTATGGGTTGTAAACTGCTTTTCCAGGGGGCGAATAGTCACGACGTGTCGTGGTATGACTGTACCCTGGGAATAAGCATCGGCTAACTCCGTGCCAGCAGCCGCGGTAATACGGAGGATGCAAGCGTTATCCGGATTCATTGGGTTTAAAGGGTGCGTAGGCGGACTGATAAGTCAGTGGTGAAAACCTGCAGCTTAACTGTAGAACTGCCATTGATACTGTCGGACTTGAGTGTGGTCAAGGTAGGCGGAATGTGTAATGTAGCGGTGAAATGCTTAGATATTACACAGAACACCGATTGCGAAGGCAGCTTACTGGGCCGCAACTGACGCTGATGCACGAAAGCGTGGGGAGCGAACAGGATTAGATACCCTGGTAGTCCACGCTGTAAACGATGATTACTCGATGTTGGCGATATACAGTCAGCGTCTAAGCGAAAGCATTAAGTAATCCACCTGGGGAGTACGGCC
>JAUZNW010000126.1 GCA_030706785.1 Bacteroidota bacterium
AGTTTTCAAGGGTCATTGGAGTAAATCCGCGCTGGCCGCCCGGCCTGTTGGCTCCCTGTCCCTGACCGGGTGCACCGGGTGCTCCCGTCATTCCTGGCATCCCCTGTGCTCCTGGTGCTCCGGGTGCTCCAGGAGCTCCGGGCATTCCCGGTGCACCGGGCATTCCGGGACTTCCGGCCGGAGGTGCTCCTGAAGGACCGCCGAATCCGCGACCAAAGCTCCTTATCTGTGCCAATAGCGTAAAATCGACAAGCACTGATTTCTTTTCATCGCTGGTATTAAGGAGGCAGATTGCTTTTTCATTGTTTTTAAGGGCTTTAACCCATATCTGATAATCACCGTTATCCCTGTAGCAGGTAGCCTGGCGGCCAAGTGAATCCTGGTCAATTTCTATCATCTCCTTGTTAAGCAGGATTGTTTTGATCTCAGGTGTCATGTTCTGCAGGTCGTTCCCTGCAATTAACGGGGAAGCGAGCATACACCATAAAGAAAAATGGGTCTTGTACTCTTCGTTTGTCATCCCGCCGTTTCCAACCTCAAGCATGTCAGGATCGTTCCATTTGCCGGGGCCGGCATATCGCACAAGGTCCTTCTGCTTCCTGAATATATCGATCATGCTGTTCCAGTTATCACTTATATCTCCGGTTGTTCTCCAGAGGTGGCCTACATCACCGGCCCATTCCCAGGGCTTGTTTGAACCCCACTCACAGATACTGAAGACAATAGGTCTTCCTGCAGTGTAAAGGGCGTTCCTCATATTTGTATATGATGATTTGGCATCCTGGGTCGTTGAACCGCACCAGTCGTATTTCAGGTAATCAACGCCGTACCGTGCATATGTGCGTGCATCCTGGTATTCATGCCCGAATCCTCCCGGACGCCTCTGGCAGGTAACAGTTCCTGCACTTGAATATATTCCGAACTTCAATCCTTTTGAGTGGACATAATCAGCCACGAATTTCATCCCATGGGGGAACCGGTCCTTGTCAGGAACAATCTCCCCGTTCTCGTCGCGTGATACCTGCCAGCAATCGTCGATGACGATGTATTCATAGCCTGCATCTTTCATTCCGCTGCTTACCATAGCATCAGCTGCCTGCATTATAAGAGCTTCGCTCACATCGCAATGAAACTTGTTCCAGCTGTTCCAACCCATTGGTGGAGTTTTGGCCAGCTGATCAAACTTCTGGGCACTTACGCCCATGAACAGAAAAGCGGCTGCAAAAAATAAGAAATGTTTTTTCATCGGTTTTAATGATTAGTTATACGATCAGGATTTATAAGTATGATATGATATGACTATTAGACACTGTCAAGAACAAATTTATTTCCTTATTTTTTCATTTTAAAGGATTTTTAAATGAAATCGTTCCCTGTAGTTTTTTCATTTGTTTAATTACTTTTGTTTCTACGTGATAATTACTACATGCAAACGGAAAACCACCTGCTCAAAAAGCGCGTAAACCTTTTTGACGGAATTTCAATAGTTGCCGGGGCCATGATCGGCTCCGGAATTTTTATTGTCAGCGCCGATATTGCCCGGACCGTCGGATCACCGGGATGGCTTATGGTGGTCTGGTTGATCACAGGTATAATAACTATCATTGGAGCAATCAGTTATGGTGAACTTGCATCGATGATGCCAAATGTCGGAGGGCAATATGTTTATCTGAAGGAAGCATACCATCCCCTGGTAGGATTTCTGTTCGGATGGACAACCTTCCTGGTAATTCAGTGCGGATCAATTGCTGCAGTTGCCGTCGCATTCGCAAAATTCAGCGGAGTCCTGTTCCCATGGATATCCGACAGTAACCTGCTGATTCATGCAGGAAGGATTAAGGTCACAAGCACCATTGTGGTGGCAATTGCTATGATCATCTTCCTGACGTGGCTGAACACAAGGGGGATCGTAACAGGGAAAACTGTTGTCAATATTTTTTCATCAACTAAAATCCTGGCACTTTTCGGATTTATCCTGATCGGATTTTTTGCGACCAAAGGTATGACCTCGCTTCATGTTAACAGGGAAGTATTCTGGGACGCAGCCAGGATCGGGACTGGAAACCAGGCTATTCCTCTTTCCGGATTTGCCCTCATAGCTGCTGTCGGGACTGCATTAGTCGGATCTCTTTTCGCTTCCGATGCATGGTATAATGTGACGTACATCTCGGAGGAGGTGATCAATCCGAAGCGTAATGTTCCTCTCAGTCTTATCTTTGGAACTCTTATTGTTTCAGTTATCTATCTGTTTACGAACTATGTCTATATCAGGATCCTTCCGCTGTCAGGATCTCCCAATGGTACAGATGTCCTGACCAGAGGTATTCAGTTTGCCACCGATGACCGTGTTGCCACTTCCGCTATGTACGTGGTTTTCGGTGACGCGGCAGCTGTGATAATGGCCATCTTTATTATGATAAGCACATTCGGGTGTAACCACGGACTGATTCTTGCAGGTCCGAGAGTTTATTATGCCATGGCAAAGGACGGGCTGTTCTTCAAAAAAGTCAGTGAGCTTAACAGGAAAGGTGTGCCCGGATTTGCAATTGTCATACAGGGAATATGGGCCGTGCTCCTCTGCCTGTCAGGAACTTACAGCAACCTTCTTGATTATGTGATCTTTGCAGTCCTGATTTTCTTTGCACTCACGATACTGGCAATATTTATACTCAGGACAAAAAGACCAGATATCCCGAGGCCGTACAAAGCATTCGGTTACCCGGTAATACCGGCAATCTATATTCTGACCACAACATTTATTATGGTTATATTACTGATTTACAAGCCTGATTATACCTTCCCGGGATTGATCATCGTACTGCTTGGTATCCCGGTATTTTATATCTGGAGAAGATTCTCAAAAAAAAATGACCTCACCCTCTCAAATCCACCACTCCCGGAGTAAGTGGGGGAAGCGAAAGTCCACCTCAATGTTCCCTGAAGGATTCATAAAAAGGATCAGAACTCAGAAATATATCGATGCTGAGTCATTGATCAAAGCTCTTGATGAACCTTCTCCGGTGAGCATCAGGCTCAATCCTTCAAAATGGAAGAGGGTCCCTTCAGATTCTGAACCGGTACCATGGTGTACTTACGGGTATTACCTCAGTAAGCGTCCTTCATTTACTCTCGATCCCCTGTTTCATGCAGGTTGTTACTACCCACAGGAAGCTTCTGGAATGTTCCTGGAGCAGGTTATTATGCAGAAAGTTCCGTTGAAGGAAGGGATCAGGGCACTGGATCTCTGCGGGGCGCCGGGAGGGAAAAGCACTCATCTTTCCTCACTTATCGCCGGCAATGGCTTGCTGATTGCAAATGAAGTAATAGGTTCAAGAGCTGCTGTCCTTTCGGAAAATCTTATAAAGTGGGGAGCCCCCAATACGATTGTGACCAACAATGATCCGGCTTCATTTGGAAAACTGACAGGATATTTTGATATCGTTTTTATTGATGCCCCATGCTCAGGTGAAGGTATCTTCCGTGATCATCGGGTACGCAGAGAATGGTCTGAAAACACCACCCGACTTTGTTCTGACAGACAAAAAAGGATACTGATGGATATATGGCCCTCTCTAAAGAACGGTGGAATCCTGATCTACAGCACATGTACATTTAATCCCGGCGAGAATGAACAAATTATCAGGTGGTTTCTGGAACAGAAGAACGCAGTTTCTGAAAAGATAAAAATTGCAGGTTATACTGGAATCATAGAAATTAACCATCAGGGAGTTCCCAGCTATGCATTTTATCCTGACAGGATCAGGGGTGAGGGATTTTTCATTTCAATGATCAGAAAAACTGAAGAAACAGTCACAATTCAAGTCAGATCAGGAAATGACAGATTCAGGAGAATCGCTGGGGAAGATCTGAAGACTGCTATTGGCTGGACTACTTTTGCAGCAGACAGGATCGTCAGGATGGGTGACGAAATACTGAAACTCCCTTTAAACCGGGGCGAATATGAATTTCTTTCGCGGAACCTCAGGATTCTATCAGCTGGCACGAGGATTTGCAGTGTCATGAAAAAGGATTATATCCCTGCTCCAGAACTGGCGCTTTCTGACGGATTTAAAAAAGAGGTATTTCCGATGGCCAGTCTAAATTACGGGGAAGCTATATCATTTTTATGCAGAGAACGATTTTTAACCGACAAGATCCCGAAGGGTTGGTCTCTGGCCGGCTATAATGGTGTCCCGCTTGGTTTTGTCAAAAACGTTGGCACAAGGATTAACAATTATTATCCTGTAAGTTGGAGAATACGGATGAAAGAACCTTTGACCCGATCGGCTGAATTAATCAAATGGAAGTAAATGTCGGTGGGATTACGTGAATTTCAGATTTTTGCCAAACCTGTTGGCGCTTTGTGCAACCTTAATTGCAGGTATTGCTATTATCTTAAGAATAATAATCTTCTGACCCCCGGAAAGAAACCTTTAATGGATGACAGGATTCTTGAAAAATATGTTGTACAACATATTCAGACGTCCTCAGGTGAGGTCATAATGTTTTCATGGCACGGAGGAGAGCCATTAATGGCAGGAATTGAGTTCTTCCGGAGAGTTACAGCACTTCAAAGGAAACATTGGCCGGATGGAAGGAGGATAGTCAATGGCATTCAGACCAACGGAACGCTGATTGATGAAAAATGGTGCCGTTTCCTTGCAGATGAGAAATTCGTGGTTGGCATAAGTATTGACGGTCCCGGCAATCTTCATGACATGTTCAGACTGCATGCTGACGGCAGGCCATCATTCAGCAAAGCGCTGAAAGGATACAGAATGTTACTGAGGCACGGGATCGTTGCCGAGATACTTTGTGTCGTAAATGCCTTTAATGTCAGGGAACCTTTGCGGGTTTACAGATTTCTTAAAGACCTGGGTGCAGGATATATTACTTTCCTGCCTCTGGTCGAACGCTGCCATGATTCCGAAACAGAGGTAAGTGAAATATCGGTTCCGGCACGTGAATTCGGCGAATTTTTGATCACGGTTTTTGATGAATGGGTTGAAAAAGATATAGGCAAAATTAAAGTACAGATCTTCGAGGAGGCGATCAGACCTGCATTCGGGCAGGAGCATACACTATGCATTTTTAAGGAGACCTGCGGGGGTGTTCCGGTTATGGAGTATAACGGAAATTTTTATTCATGTGATCATTATGTTGACAGTGAGCACTTTATTGGAAATATTCTGTCCGGTTCATTGAGTGATTTCCTGGACAGTCCGCAGCAGGTTGCTTTCGGAGAGAGAAAAAAATTGCTCCTCCCGGATTATTGCGTGGAATGCGAAGTCAGGGCAATGTGCAACGGTGAATGCCCTAAGAACCGGTTTATTAAAACCCCTGACGGGGATGAAGGCTTAAACTATCTCTGTGAAGGATATAAAGTGTTCTTCAGACATTCGCTTCCGTTTGTGAAAGCGGTCAGGGAAACGTGGAAGAATAAATGCACCTGATTTTCACCCTCTGCCCCCTTCAGGCCTTTCCTGAGCGAAGCGTCAGAGGGATTTAGGGGTGAAAATAGGTGTCAGCCCAGCTTCTGTTTGAAGAATGCAATTGTCCGGCCCCAGGCCAGCCTGGCGGCCTGCTCGTTGTAGCGCTCCGGATTAGTGTCATTATTAAAACCGTGCGCTGCACCCTCATAAATAAAGATCTGGTATTCCTTTTTGTATTTCTTCAAAGCCTCCTCGAAAGCAGGGATTCCCGCATCAATTCTCTCATCATTCCCTGCATAATGGGCCATGACAGGTGCCTTTATTTTCTCGACATCCTCAGCTTTAGGCTGCATACCATAATACGGTACTGCGGCATTCAGGTCAGGACTGTTAACCGCAACCTGGTTCGTCATACCTCCTCCCCAGCAGAATCCTGTGCATCCTACTTTACCCGTGGAATTGGGATGCGTCTTCAGGTATTTGACGGCAGCCACAAAGTTCTTGATGGTTTTGTCATTGTCCAGTTTTTTGAACAATTCGCCAACGTTGCTTATGTCTTCAGGTGTGCCACCCACCGGGGATAGGGCATCAGGAGCAAGTGAAAGAAATCCCTCTCTGGCCATTCTCCTTGTAACTTCTTTTATATGGGGGACCAATCCCCTGTTTTCGTGAATTACTATCACAGCAGGAAATTTACTACCTTTCTTCGGTCGTGCCAGAAAAGCATTCATTTCACCGGTCTCTGCAGGATATTTGATCATTTCGGTCACCAGGTCAGAATCCTGTACGGGATCCTGGGCTGCCCTGGCCTCATTATTCTCAATTACAGGCAGTAAAGCTGATGCGGCAGCAGTACTTCCGGTAATAACAGCTAGTTTTTTCAGGAACTTCCGGCGATCGCTCCGGCCTGTTCTGTAATCTTTGTAAAGATCACCAATCTCCTTTTGCATAGTGAATACGGTTTTAATTGATTGTGAAACTTTTCAATTTATCAAAAAATCCTGTTGGGTGCAAATAAAAAGTGGCATCTGAATTTTGTTCACACCAAGCCCTGAAAATTTATCAAAATCCGGGAAGTTCTTCGTTATTTCTGGTTAAACGGAAAGAGCAAAGTTTGTTAACTTGCCCCCTGATAATTGAAAATCATTATTGATATGAAGCAGGACATTGAGATCGCCCAGGAAGCAGGTATCAGACCAATTCAGGAAATTGCTGAAATCCTTGGAATTCCTGATGACGAGCTTGAAATGTATGGTAAGTATAAAGCTAAGATCCCTTTACATTTCATAAATGAAGAGCAAATTAAAAAGGCAAAGCTGATCCTTGTAACGGCAATTACTCCTACACCGTCAGGGGAAGGTAAAACAACGACGTCGATCGGACTCACGCAGGCGCTTAACTATATTGGCCGTAAAGCCACTGTGGTTCTGCGCGAACCATCACTGGGACCTGTATTCGGAATCAAGGGCGGGGCAGCAGGCGGCGGCTATTCCCAGGTCATTCCCATGGAAGACATAAACCTTCATTTTACTGGGGACATCTCTGCAGTTGAAAAAGCTCATAATCTTCTTGCAGCTCTGATCGACAACAATATACAGCTCAGGAACCAGGATGGGAATCTTGGCATCGATCCAAGGACCATAGAATGGAAAAGGGTCATGGATATGAATGAAAGGTCGCTGAGAGACATTGTTATCGGACTTGGAGGAACGACCGAAGGTGTTCCTCGTCAGTCAGGGTTTGAAATAACAGCAGCATCGGAAGTAATGGCAACCCTGTGCATGGCATCCGGGAGGGATGATCTCAAGAGCAGGCTCGGGAATATTTTTATAGGATATACCTATGCAGATAAACCGGTATTTGCACGCGACCTTAAAGCGCAGGGAGCTATGGCTGCACTTCTTAAGGATGCTATAAAGCCCAACCTTGTCCAGACCCTTGAAGGGAATCCGGCTATAATCCATGGAGGGCCATTTGCGAATATTGCCCAGGGAACCAATTCGATTATTGCCACAAAAACTGGCCTTTCGTTGAGCGACTATGTTGTGACCGAGGCTGGATTTGCGAGTGAGCTGGGTGCGGAAAAATTCTTCGACATAAAATCGAGGGTAGGAAACCTGAAAACCAATGCTGTTGTCATCGTTGCGACAGTCAGGGCACTGAAGTATCACGGCGGAGCAAAGCTGTCATCATTGCAAAGGGAGGATCTGAACGCCTTGAATAAAGGATTCGGGAACCTTGGTAAGCACATTGAAAATATGAGATATTTCGGCTTCAATCCTGTTGTTTCCATTAACCGGTTTACATCCGATACTCCGGTTGAACTTGATATGCTGATAGATTACTGTGAATCGCAGAATATACGGATTGCTGTAAATGAGTCGTGGGAAAAGGGCGGGGAAGGTGCAGTTGATCTGGCTCACAGGGTCCTGGAGGCGATAGATGACCATGGCAGCAGTTACAAGCCCCTGTATGAGCTGGAATGGCCCTTTGAAAGGAAAATTGAGACAATTTGCAAAAAAATGTATGGGGCCGATCATGTTGAGTATACCGTCAAGGCAAAAACGCAGCTCGACAAGATCGAAAAACTTGGCTTTGGAAACCTGGCAGTCTGTATTGCCAAAACCCAGAAATCACTTTCTGATGATCAGAACAGAAGAGGCCGCCCGGAGGGATTTACAATCAAGATAAGGGAGGTTGAGCTTGATTCCGGGGCGGGATTTATAGTCCCGATCGCAGGTACGATAATGAGAATGCCCGGGTTACCTAACATCCCGTCGGCTGAAAAAATAGACATTGATACTGAAGGCAGGATCTCAGGATTATTCTGATGACAATTTTTTAGTTAATTTTATGTTGATATATGCATCAAAGCATTAATCAAATGAGAAGGATTTTTTTCTTTTTTAGTCTGCTGGCATTTATCATAAGTAATTCACTAACTGAGGCTCAATCAAAATACTATATGAAGAAAGAGCCAAAGCTTGGATATGGCGTAAAGGCAGGTGTCAATATTTCGAGCCAGTCGACACCGCATATGGAAAGTGATTATGTTCTTAAGAATATTATCCGGTTTAATGTTGGAGGTTATTGTAATTACTTTTTTAATAAATCATTGGCTATTCAGCCGGAACTGGATATTTCAGGCAAGGGTACTCACTGGCAGGATTACTATGACAATATGAAGGACATTCTGACCTATATTGATATTCCTGTATTGATAAGATACCAGCCGATAAAGTTCTTAAATATTGAGGCGGGACCTCAGGCTGGCATAAGGGTAAGTGCTGTGCAGAAAGACATGAAGACTGGCAGTCATAAGAATATCAATGAATACTATAAGACATTTGACTACGGAGTGGCATTCGGAGTTGAGGCAAATCTTCCAAACAGGGTGAATATTTCTGTCAGATATGTGGTGGGAATAGCTTCGGCGACAACTGAGCTTTTATACGTCGATCCCTGGTTTAACAAATTTCTCCAGGTCTCGGCAGGTTTCAGGATTAAAGGAAGATAGAATCAATTGTCCGTAATGGATAATAACCGGTTCTGATCGTCTACTTTATACTTATTGAAATATTATCCGGAAATATGAAAAATCTATTACCCCTGCTTTTATTGTGTGCTCTCATATTCTCATCCTGCAGAAAGTACAGTAAATATGAAGGCATTGCATTTACCGAAAAAGAGCCCAGGGACTGGGAAAACCCTGAAATGTTCAATCTGAACAGGGTGGCTCCTCATGCGACAATGATAAGTTTTCCTGACGAACTTTCAGCCCTTGAGGGAGATAAATCAGCCTCACCCAATTATATTTCCCTTGACGGGATATGGAGATTCAGTTATGCTGATTCACCTGATAAAAGGCCTTTCTGGTTCTTCAAGGACGATTATGATACCCGCGACTGGAAAAATATTGAAGTCCCTTCGAACTGGCAGTTGAAAGGCTATGATGTGCCTGTTTATGTGAACATTACATATCCGTTTGAAAAGAATCCTCCTTATATCAATCACAAATGGAATCCGGTAGGTTCATACAAGAGGTTCTTTAAAGTCCCGTCCCAATGGAAGAATAAAGAAGTTTTCCTGCAGTTCGGAGCTGTCAGCTCTGCATTCTACGTCTGGGTCAATGAGCAGCTTGTCGGGTACAGTGAAGACAGCAAGGTCCCGGCGGAATTCAACATTACAAAATATATAAGAAAGGGCAGGAACTCATTGTCGGTTGAAGTTTACAGATGGTCAGACGGGAGCTACCTTGAAGACCAGGATTTCTTCCGGCTGAGTGGCATCCAGAGGACAGTTTTTCTGCATGCAAGGCCTAAAACATATATAAGTGATTTTTTCGCGAAAGGAGATCTTGAAAACAATTACAGGGACGGATTTCTGAAGCTTGATGTATCACTTTCAGGAGCCGAAATCAGGCCCGGAAGCCTTTTGGCCGAAGCCTCACTTTTTGACGATGGTCAGAAGATCTACACACAATCATCTGAAGTAAAGCCTGGAGGCGATCACACATTTATCAGTTTTACCAAACAGTTTCCTGGCATAAAGGAATGGACTGCTGAAACACCAAATCTTTATTCACTGGTCATCTCCCTGAAGGATAAGTCCGGGAATAATCTCGAAAGTGTGAGCTCGAAAATAGGATTCCGCAAGGTGGAAATCCTTAATTCTAGGCTTTTAGTCAACGGCGTTCCAATTCGTATTAAAGGAACAAACATGCATGAACATAATGATGTTACAGGACATGTTATCGATGAAGCCACTATCCTGAAGGATATCAGGGTGATGAAGAGCAATAACATCAATGCCGTAAGGACCTCCCATTACCCGCAGCAGGAGCTATGGTACGACATGTGTGATAAGTACGGCGTCTACCTTGTGGATGAGGCGGATATAGAATCCCATGGAATCGGATATGACAAGGATGTCACTCTTGCAGATAAACCTGAATGGGCTGCTGCTCATCTTGACCGAATGAAACGGATGGTTGAAAGAGACAAGAACCATCCTTCAGTAATTATCTGGTCATTGGGAAATGAAGCAGGAGATGG
>JAUZNW010000127.1 GCA_030706785.1 Bacteroidota bacterium
GCCCCATTCTTCGTTTATGCCTGTAATACTGCAAAAATCCCTGCAGGAAACCCGAATATGAGCATATTTGTATGGTTTTGGGATACCATTCAGCGTAGCAGATATGGAATAATATTTTAAAGCAACAAAACTTTACACACCAATTAAACCTTTTATGACCACTGCCATCTAAATGGTTGTTGATCGAAATGCAAACCAATACAAAAAGCTATGAAAGCAAACAATCTATTTATGATAACAGCGGCAGTGCTGATGATAACCTCCTCCTGTAAGAAGGATTCCGCATCTCTGGAACAGTCTTCAGTAAATCTTGCCGACGATGATGCAGTCAGCGAAGCAGTGTTTGACGATGTTTTTAACAGCGTCGATAATGCAACAATCCTGCTTGATGATGCCATGAAAAACGGTGACACTAAATCGCTTTTCCTGTCAGGCGATTCATGTCCTGCTGTAACTGTAACACATCCGATCAGTGGTATCTGGCCGAAAACTGTCACAATAGACTATGGTACGGGCTGTACCGGATTCTACGACAATACACGGTCAGGAAAAATAATTATCGAAGTAACAGGTCCTCGCAGAGTTGCAGGATCGAAAAGGACAGTCACATTCGATAATTACTATTTTAACGGCGTAAAGGTTGAAGGTACCAAGGTACTTGAAAATCTCGGGCCAAATGAAAATCAGAATTTCGTGATCTCGGTAACGCTTAGCGGCGGTAAACTTACCCTTCCCGATGGGAAAACTATTGAGCGTGATGCCCGGCATCAGAGGGAATGGATTGCAGGATTCAACACACGCAATATCTGGGACGATGAGTGCCTTATTACAGGATCTGCAACCGGAAAGAATGCAGATGGGATTGCATACACAAGGACTATAACAACTGCGCTTGACTGGAAAAGAGTGTGCCAGTTCATCGTAAGCGGAGTTGTTGAAATCGCAAGGGAAGGTTCAGAGCCATTTACGCTTGATTATGGCAATGGTGAGTGCGATAACAAGGCTGTTGTTAGAAGAGGCAGCGAATCAAAGGAGATACAGCTTCATCACAGGTTCAGAGCCTGGCTGCATTAAAACTTAAAAGGCCGTATAGCAGGCCTTAGAACCACCCCGTCCCGCCTCTGGCGGGACACTCCTCCTTAAGAAAGGAGGGGAAATTTTAATAATTCAAAAAGTTATTTGAGGGTGTATTATGATGCTTTAAGCACCTTCATATCAATCCTCTCAAGCTTACTGATCGCATAATCAGTGGTTATTGTAAGCTCTTTTGCTCCTGATGAGGGGGTATCGAACATAGCATCAAGCATTATAGCTTCGCAGATGGCACGCAGACCTCGTGCACCAAGCTTGAACTCAATTGCCTTATCGACAATGAAATCAAGTACACCCTCACCGAAGGTCAGCTCAATATTGTCCATCTTGAAAAGCTTTATATATTGCTTAACCAGGGCATTTTTAGGTTCGGTCATGATTTCCCTGAGAGCTTGCCGATCAAGCGGATGCAGGTGGGTCAGCACCGGAAGCCTCCCGATAATTTCGGGAATAAGTCCGTATGCCCTGAGGTCCTGCGGGGCAATGTACTGCAAAAGATTGTCCTTGTCGTACTGGTCCCGTTTTTTAGTGGCGCCATATCCGACAACCTGGGTATTAAGTCTGTGTGCAATTTTCTTCTGAATACCCTCAAATGCACCCCCGCAAATAAACAGGATATTCTTTGTATCGACAGGGATCATTTTTTGTTCCGGATGCTTGCGTCCCCCTTGTGGCGGGACATTGACAATTGATCCTTCAAGAAGCTTCAGCAATCCCTGCTGAACACCTTCGCCTGAGACATCACGGGTAATTGACGGATTGTCGCCCTTCCTTGCTATCTTGTCAAGCTCATCGATGAAGACAATACCCTTCTCTGCAGCCTTTACATCATAATCGGCATTTTGCAGAAGTCGTGTGAGAAGGCTTTCAACATCCTCACCTACATAACCGGCTTCGGTAAGCACAGTGGCATCGACAATTGTAAACGGGACATGCAGCATTTTTGCCACAGTTCTTGCAAGAAGCGTTTTCCCGGTACCTGTCTCGCCGACCAGGAGGATATTCGATTTTTCAATATCGATATCCTCAGAATCAGGCTTTTGTATCAACCTTTTGTAATGGTTGTATACTGCAACTGATATGATTTTTTTTGCCATCTCCTGACCAATTACATACTGGTCAAGAAAATGCTTTATCTCGGCTGGTTTAAGGAGATTGATGGTATCAAAGGAAATGTTTTTCTTTGAGCCGAGCTCCTCATTCATTATGCTGTAAGCCTGCTCAACGCAATGATCACATATATGCCCTTCAAGGCCAGCAATTAATATGTTGACTTCCTTTTTGGTACGGCCGCAGAATGAACACTTATCCATTATTATTTCCGATATGTTTTCACGAGGATCTCATCGATCATCCCGTATGATTTTGCTTCCTCCGAAGTCATCCAGTGATCCCTGTCGGAATCCTTTTCGACTTTATCAACCGGATTTCCTGAATGGAATGCAATAATTTCATAGAGCTCCCTTTTAAGCTTAAGGATCTCGCGGGCCTGGATCTCTATATCCGAAGCAGGACCCTCAACTCCTCCCATAGGCTGGTGGATCATTATCCTTGAATGCTTTAAAGCGGATCTTTTGCCCTTTGTGCCCGCTGTAAGGAGAACAGCACCCATTGAGGCAGCCATCCCAGTACATATGGTTGCAATGTCAGCAGTGATGTACTGCATCGTGTCGTAGATCCCCAATCCTGCATTCACCGAACCGCCAGGTGTATTGAAATAGATCTGTATGTCCTTCCCGGGATCAACAGAATCAAGATAAAGAAGCTGTGCCTGAATAATATTTGCGACATAATCATCAATTGGCAAACCAAGAAAGATGATTCTATCCATCATCAGCCTGGAGAAGACGTCCATCGATGCTACGTTCAGCTGCCTTTCCTCAATGATTGTCGGAGAGATGTAACTGTTGTTCCAGACGGAGGCATACCTCAGCATTGAGAGGCTGCTTATTCCGTGTTTGCTTCTGGCATATTTCCCAAAATCATCTAAAGTATTCATGTGTAAATATTTTTATTTTCAATGGTCAAATGGAACCCGCATATTTAGCAAATTATCTTCATAAAAGTTTGTCCCGCCATGGCGGGATATGGGTTTCATAGTTAAATTCTTAATTTTAAACTGCAAAGATACGAAAATATTGAGTAATCAAAGTATTACTTTGACTCCTGGTCGTAGAGCTTATTGAATTCATCTATTGTAACTGCCTTATTTTCAATCTTTACCATGTCTTTCAGAAGTTCCAGGACCTTTCCCTCAAGGATCTTGTCCGCAATTCTTTTTGCATCTTCCTCCCGCTTAAGGGTCTCCTTTGCGTAGTTCGTAACCTGTTCATCGGTAGCATAGAACAAACCATACTGCCGGAACTGAGCTTTCGTTATGTTTTCAGCCTCTTTCTGAAGCTCTTCCTCAGTGATTTTGACCTCGTTCGTCCGTGCAACCTTGTTCCTGATAAGCTGCCATTTCAGGTCATGACGAAAGCTGTCAAATTCCTTTTCTATCTGCTCGCTCGTTGTCTTGTCGTTAACCTTAAGCAGCCATCTTTTAAGGAATTCTTCAGGAAGAAGAAAATCAGTCTTATCTATTGCGAGCTTTTTCAGATCAAGGTTGAGCTTGTAATCGCTCTCTGCCTTCAGGTTGGCGTTTATTTCTTCGTCGATTTTCTTACGGAATTCGTCCTCAGAACTGACAACACCTTCACCATAGATCCTGTTGAAAAGCTCCTGGTTGATCTCGGCAGGATGAAACCTGCTTACCTCGTTAATCGTGAACCTGAAGTTGCCATCAATGCCTGTAACATCGTCTTTTTGCTTCCTGAGAAGGCCCGCAATTTCATGATCGTTGGGGAAAGCCTTCCTTATATCGAAATCAACTGTTTCTCCCTGAGTCTTCCCTGTGAATAGTTTCTTTATCTTTTTATCCTTGATAATATCAATGGAAAGGGTAGTATCATCTGCTGCAGGTCCCTCCGGTTTTGGATTATCGTCCTCATCAAGCGCTTCAACCCTGCCCTTAAGCATATCCTTCTCTTCCGAAGTATCTGCTTTTTCAAACCTGCCGTATCGCCTTGTGTAGTTCTCGAGATAGTCATTCTTTATCTTTTCGTCAGCATCTATCTCATAACAAATGACTTTGTTCTTTTTGCTAAGCTTGATTTCAAATTCCGGTGACAAGCCCAGGTCGAAGGAAAAAGTGAATGACTCCTGGGCATCAAAATCAATCTTCTCATTTTCATCCGGATGGGCCAGGGGATCACCCAGGATCTCAATCTTTTCATCAGTCAGATACTTCTGGATGCTTTCGCCGACGGTCTTGTTTATTTCGTCGATCTTGACAGCTCTGCCATACATTTTCCTGATTATTCCTATAGGGACCATACCCGGGCGGAAACCCCTGATATTTGCCTTTTTACGATAGTCCCTTAAAACTTTCTCGGTTTTCTCCTCATAATCAGCTTTTTCCACCTGGATTTTAAGGACTGCATTCAGATCATCAATGTTTTCACGTGTTATGTTCATCTTGTTTTATTATTGAATATTTAAAAACCGCCAAAACGCACAATAATAAATTGTTGCAGGCGGTCTGTCTTCTGGTGCGGATGAAGGGACTCGAACCCCCACGTCATAAAGACACAAGATCCTAAGTCTTGCTCGGCTACCAATTACGACACATCCGCAGAAAAATCCACGCAAAAGTATAACAAATAATTATTAAATCAAAGATTGGCAGTCACTTGCGAAGCTCGAACTTGGTACCAAGGTAGACCTTTCTTACATGTTCATCCTCAGCAAGTTGTGAAGATGTCCCCGCCATCAGTATCCTGCCTTCGAAGAGGAGGTAGGCACGATCGGTAATTGAAAGCGTTTCGTGAACATTATGGTCGGTGATAAGTATGCCGATATTTTTATTCTTCAGCTTTGAGACTATTTCCTGGATATCCTCGACTGCGATTGGATCAACGCCTGCAAAAGGCTCATCAAGGAGGATAAACTTTGGCTTGAGTGCGAGTGCCCGTGCAATTTCGGTACGCCTTCTTTCACCTCCCGATAGCTGGATCCCTTTGCTCTTCCTGATTTTCTGAAGACCGAACTCATTCAGAAGCGTCTCAAGCCTTTCATCCTGTTCGGCTTTGGTGAACTGCGACATTTCCAGTACAGCCTTTATATTGTCTTCAACCGAAAGATTCCTGAATACTGATGCTTCCTGGGCGAGATACCCTATCCCCAGGCGGGCCCGTTTATATACTGGCAGTGTCGTTATTTCGTTATTATCAAGAAAAATCTTGCCTTCCCTTGGCCTTATCAGTCCGACTATCATGTAAAAGGAAGTAGTCTTGCCCGCACCATTGGGACCCAGGAGCCCGACGATCTCACCCTGTTCAACATCTATCGAGACATGATCGACAACGGTCCTGTTGTGGTATTTCTTGACAAGATTTTCGGTATATAATTTCATCCTGAAATTCAGCTTTTAGCGGTTGCTGTCTCAGCCCCGGATTCTTCACCCATAAATTCCTTACGTTCTCTCTCCTTTTGTTTCATGACCCGCTTTGAGATCAGTATCCCGACTTCATACAGAGCCAGCAGAGGAATAGCAACCAGTGTCTGGGAAAATACATCCGGCGGAGTGATTATAGCAGCAATTATGAATATCACAACGATTGCATGCCTTCTGTATTTTTTCAGGAAAGAAGGAGTAATCAGGCCTACTTTGGTAAGGAAGAAGGTTATGATCGGCAATTCGAAAACAAGCCCGGTAGCAAGGCAGATTGATGTAAGAGTACCGATGAATGATCTCACGTTGATCTGGTTTACCACATCCGGACTTATCTGATAAGTAGTCAGAAAATGGATCGACAATGGAGCCAGAGCAAAATATCCGAAAACCACGCCAACAAAGAAAAGTGCGGATGCGGCCAGGACAGCTCCCCTGGCATGTTCCTTTTCATTTTTATGCAGTGCAGGCTTGAAAAACTTCCAGAATTCCCACAGCACATAAGGAAACGCCAGAATAACGCCAGCGACCATTGCTACGACTATATGAGTTGTAATCTGTCCCGACATTTTAATGCTGATGAGATTTACAGGCTTCTGGTTAATGCACAGGGCAGAAGAATGAAGCAGATGTCCCAGCTGGCAGAGAACCCGGTTAGTAAAAAAGGTAGGATTCCTGGGTGCCAGAACCACGTGGTCAAAAAGAAAACGCTTGAAACAAAATGCGACGATCATCAGAATTAAGATAGCGACCAGTGACCGTATTATATGCCATCTTAGTTCTTCGAGATGTTCAAGGAAAGACATCTCTCCTTCACCGTTCTTAACTTTCCTTCCTTTTAAAGCCATCAGATTTGGGAATGGAGTGTTTAAAATTCAGCCTGTAAAGATGATAAATTAGTTTTTGCAAAACAATATTTAAAAAATATCTCTGGTATTTGATTAATATATTCTTTAACTTTATATACATGCAAAGCCTTTCTTTTTAAAGGCGGAAATGTAATCGTTGGGGAAGTATATGACGAGTGATGCAACAATTCATGATTATTTAAAGAAGTACTTTGGGTTTGACACTTTCAAAGGCAACCAGGAGGGGATCATAAAGAATGTGCTTGAAGGCCGGGATACTTTCGTCCTTATGCCCACAGGCGGAGGGAAATCGCTTTGTTACCAGCTGCCAGCAGTTATGAAATCTGGAACTGCAATCGTAATTTCGCCTCTTATTGCACTGATGAAGAACCAGGTGGATGCAATGCGGAACTTCAGCACTGATGATGATGTTGCCCATTTCCTGAATTCTTCTTTGACGAAATCCGAGAGCACAAGGGTCAAGAAAGATGTTCTGTCGGGAAAGGCAAAGCTGTTATATGTTGCTCCTGAATCACTTACAAAGGAGGAGAATATTGATTTCCTGAAGAATGTGGAGATATCATTTTATGCTATTGATGAAGCCCACTGCATCTCGGAATGGGGTCATGATTTCCGCCCTGAGTACAGGCGGATCAGGCCGATCATTGATACGATCGGCCGGTCACCAATAATTGCGCTTACTGCCACCGCAACGCCAAAGGTTCAGCATGATATACAGAAAAACCTTGGAATACTGGAAGCCGATATATTCAAATCCTCATTTAACAGACCCAATCTGTATTACGAGGTTAAATCGAAGCAGGATGTAACGAAGGAAATTATCAAGTATATAAAGAATAATCCCGGAAAATCAGGCATTATTTATTGCCTGAGCCGTAAAAAGACTGAGGAAATGGCTGAGGTCCTCAAGGTAAATGGTATAAGAGCTTTACCTTACCATGCCGGTATGGATTCAGCAACCCGTACAGCAAACCAGGACAAGTTCCTTATGGAGGAGGCTGATATTATTGTAGCTACCATAGCATTTGGGATGGGCATCGACAAACCGGATATCAGATTCGTTATACACTATGATATTCCCAAGAGCCTTGAGGGTTATTATCAGGAAACAGGACGGGCAGGAAGAGATGGTGGAGAAGGCAATTGCATTGCTTATTACAGCTATAATGATATAATGAAGCTGGAGAAGTTCATGCAGGGAAAGCCAATAGCAGAACAGGAGATCGGAAAGCAGCTTTTGCTTGAAACTGTTTCATACGCAGAATCTTCTGTATGCCGGAGAAAGCTGCTGTTACACTATTTCGGGGAGGAGTATCCGAAAGACAACTGTGAAGCCTGTGACAACTGCCTGCATCCGAAAGCACAGTTCGAAGGGAGCGAGTTCGTTGTGAATGTACTTGAGACTATTCTGGCGGTCAGGGAAAAGTTTAAGGCAGATCATATTGCCAACATTCTTGCAGGGAAGGTAACTTCAGCAATAAAGTCATACAAGCACCATAAGCTGGAACAGTTCGGAATAGGAGACGAAAAGGATGAGAAATTCTGGAATATGGTGATCCGCCAGGCGCTTATCGCTAAATTTCTTGTCAAGGATATTGAGAACTACGGACTCCTGAAAGTGACACAGAAAGGGCTGGATTTTATAGAAAAGCCGTATTCCTTCATGCTTGCCGAGGACCATGACTATTCAGATACCACCGATGAAGAGAATGCATTCGGTGCCAGAACAGCAGCAGTTGATGAAGAACTGTTCAGTATCCTAAAGGATCTGAGGAAGAAAATATCAAAGCAGAAAGATTTGCCTCCATTTGTCATATTCCAGGATCCTTCGCTTGAGGATATGGCAATTCAGTATCCTATAACACTGGATGAACTTCAGAATATTTCCGGAGTGGGAGCAGGTAAAGCTCAGAGGTACGGGAAAGAGTTTGTTGAGATTATAAAGAAATATGTCGATGAGAAGGAGATAATACGGCCTCTGGATATGGTGGTCAAATCAGTAGTAAACAAGTCGGGCATAAAGGTTTATATCATCCAGAGCATTGATATGAAACGCCCTCTGGAAGATATAGCAGATGCAAAGGGACTGGAAATGGATGAGTTGATCTCTGAAATTGAAGCCATAGTTAATTCCGGAACAAGGATCAACCTCGATTATTATATTAATATGGCGATTGATGAGGACCGGCAGCATGACATCTATTCCTATTTCAGGGAAGAAGCTGAATCCGATTCGCTTCAGGCAGCAATTGCCGAGCTGGGCAATGAATTCGAAGAAGATGAGATCAGGCTTATGAGGATCAAGTTCCTTTCGGAAATGGGAAATTAAAACCTCAGAGCAACAGCAAGGACATAAAAAGGGTAAACTAACTGGGATGGTATGAACCATCTCATAAGATTTTTTTTGGAGTATCTTTCTGTTGTATTGCTGAGTATCAGGTAATCCGGAACTGATTTTATTCCGATGGAAGCCAGATAAATGAGGAAAAAGACCGGATTAAAAAGTCCTGATAACAGGAAAATCATCTGTGATAAGATTGTAACAAATGTTACAATTGCCAGAGTAATAGTGTACTTGTCAGTGTAAGCCCTTCCCTTTGAGATCCAGCGGGATCTCTGTCTTATAAAATCAGGGATGGTTTTAGATGCAGATGCAGTGACAACCGCTTTACATGATTCAAGCCACATTATCCGGGCATCCGGTTTCTTTTTCAGGCTATGAAGCAGAAAGATATCATCCCCTGACGGGATATCATTGCGCAGGTCTCTGGAATGAGTTATCCAGGCTGCCCTCCTGAATGCAAGGTTTGCTCCATTGCACATTGTGCCATTATTCCCCAGCGCTGTTCCAGCCGTAATTCCCTGCAGGCTGAGGAATTCGAGTTCCTGGACTTTTCCGAAAAATCCGGGAATGGTTTCAAGTACAACCGGACAGATTATCAGGTCAGGTTTATTGGCACTATAGAAAGATGCAATGACTGAGAGCCACTCTTTCTTCATCAGGCAGTCCGCGTCAGTTGTAATAACCAGATCACCAATTGCTGAAGTGATCCCGGTATGCAGGGCCATTTTCTTGCCGCTGCCGGTATTCCTGAGCACTTTACAGTTTTTAATTCCCGTAAATTCCAAAGCAGTTTTAAAAGAGGTGTCGGTGGAGTTGTCATCAACAACAATAACTTCAAAAAGATCTTCAGGATAGTCCTGAATTGAGACTTCTGTTAATATTCTAGAAATATTATCGTTTTCGTTTCTGCATGGAATGATCACTGAAATTAAAACCGGGCCGGATTCAACCGGATCAAATTGCCTGACCTCTCTCAGGTTGTAGTAAATCCTTAGCAGGAGGAAAAAATAGGGAAGGACAAATATCAGCAGAATCCATTCCATCATCTATTTCCTCATCCATTCATAGAATGAATAGTGTTCAGAGCTCATTCCGAGCGATTCATAGGTTTTTCTTGCCCTGAGGTTATTTGTCTCGACGTAAAGCCTCAGTCCGGCAATGTCCTGCTTTTCAGCCTGATCCTTTATAAAATTGAACATTCTCCTGAAGATGCCCTGGCGGCGGAAATCTGGAAGCACATAAACCGACTGGAACCACCAGACATTACAGTTACGCCAGTCGCTCCACTCGTAAGTAATCAGCAGTGATGCCACTGCATGTCCCCCTGAGTCTGCAACATAGTACATGCCTTTTGCTTCATCTGCAAAGACTGCATTGACTCCCTTTGTAACGATTTCACGATTTAGTTCCAGATTTTCGGTTTCCCATGCCATGCTTAACTGGAAATCAATTATAGCCGGGGCGTCGGCAGGTGTTGCTTTTCGGATTGATATCATGGTTAATGGGTTAACTGGTTATCTGGTTAACTGGTTAATTGGTTATCTGGTTTCAAAGCCCTGTGCC
>JAUZNW010000128.1 GCA_030706785.1 Bacteroidota bacterium
CCATCCCATATTTCACCTCTAGCACCTGAAATATTCACGCAGCACCTGGCTCCTATTTCATCTGCCAAACGGAGGACCTCAATATTTTTTTCAATTGCAGCCTTGCGTTTCTCTTCATCAGGATCCAGCATATTGTTCCAGACTCCTGCCTCAGCAATTATAATATTGTTCTTTTCAGCTTCCTGTCTGAAGGATCTGATTGCCTCCTCTGTTGCGCCTGGCTGCAGAGGACAGTAGGCGGCGCTATAGCCCAATGATTTCAATTCCTGTATCCATTCACCAGTATCATTTATCTTTCCGAAAACCGGGCCGCCAAGTCTGACCGGATAGCCCGCCGGTCCTTCAGCCGCTTTTAAGAGCTGTGGAGCAATGCCAAGACCTGCCATGGTTACACCTGCTGTCCCGATAAAAGCCCGTCTGTTGTATATCTTTTTCATCTATTATCATTTTAATAATATCTGCCGATATATTTATTATTTACGATAAGCTTTTTCATTTCAAGGTCATCAATGACATCCTGCTTTTTGTAAATAATATTCCCGCCGGGTTCAATAAGCATCGTAAATGGAAGGCCTCCCTGCCAGGTTGGATCGACGGCTTCGATCAGTTTATACACGTCATCACCGCTGAAAATATAGTTTTTATTGGAAGCTTCCTGTTCCTTAAGGAATTTAAGCGCATCCTCCCTCCTGTCCTGCTTATCGGCACTGACAGTAATGAATTCGAATGGCCTGCCGCGATACATCCTGTCGATTATCACAAGGTAGGGGAATTCAGTGATGCATGGCCCGCACCATGTGGCCCAGAAATTGATCAGTCTCAGTTTACCTGATGTGCTGTTTTTAATCAGGTCCTTAACTCCCTGAACATCAATGTTCTCAAGAGTTATCGGAAGCTCAGCCCATTGCTTGTACAGCTTTTTCGTATATTCATCTTTCCAGGACCATTTTATGGAGCAGCCGAAAACTTTGGTGACCGGATTTTTGACAGGATTTCCGGCAAGTACAGCATCAATAGCCGATCTCAGGTCCTCTCCTTTGCCGGTCCCTGGTTTTTCGGATCCGTCAACGCGGCCTGCATATCTGAGTATCCGGCCTTTATCAAAAACAAAACAATGAGGGGTGGCTACCGGACCGTATGCAAGGGCCGTTTTCTGTTCATCGCCATCATACAGGTATGGAAAGGGGAACTTCTTGTCCATTGCCCGCTGTTTCATGTCTTCAAAGCTGTCGCCAAGGTCGGTGTAACCCATTTCAGAATAGTTAAGGGCTTTTACACTGTTGGGTGAAATCATCACTACTTCCACTCCCCTGGGCTTATAGTCCCTGGAGATCGCAATTATCCTGTCCTCATAGGCCTGGGCTGTTGGACAATGGTCGCAGCTGAAGATTATTACCAGGACCTGTGCCTTGCTGAAATCTTGAAGGCTGTAGGCTCTTCCGTCCACGCCCTTGAGACTGAAGTCAGGTGCTTTGGCGCCAGGCTTAAGGGTTTCAGGTTCGGGATGAGTTGTTTGAGAAAATACTTCCCCTGTTACAAGTATCACAAAAAGTGAGACAATTGATGGCAATAATGATTTCATGATTTTGACCATTTATCCGATTCTGACTTAAAATTACAAATTTTTAAAGTCCTCGGAGAATTAAATTCAGTTGATGAACCCTTATTAATCGCAAAGTTCGCAAAGTCCAGATAGATATCGGGAACGCAAAGTGCACAAAGAAACATATAGTAATTCCAAATCCGTTGCGACCTTTGCCTAATCCCCTATCGTGAGCTATCGGGATTTAACGGCCTTTGAGGTTGATGGATTTCACCCTTCGGATATACAAATCTCTTATATTGATAATTATCGACACTGCCAGAGCTGCAAGAAATGCATAAAGAGTGACCTTATCAATTATTACCGGATCAAAATTAAGTCCTGTTATCCTGTCAGCAAGGTATTTCACGTAGGAATAAGGAAGGTCGTTTTTGCCAAGTTTTTCCAGGATCCTGAAATGCCAGTCAGTCAGCGGGCAGTAGCCAAGAGTCCCCACAATCAGCCCCAGGATCAGCCATGAGCTTCCGGTCAGCAGAAGGGTAACAAGATTCGCTATCCTGGTCTTTCTCCATACCCAACCGAATAAATTAAACAAGATCAGTAAAGTATGGAATATGACGAAAAATATATCCAGGGCATGATATAACATTTTTCAGGCTTATTAAACTGAAATTTACTATATTTACAGATAACCTTAAACCTTCCTGAAACTATGAAGATAAATTTAGCGATCATCGCTGCCATCCTTATTGGATTTGGCTGCACCGGCAACCCCAAGACTAACACGCCTGCTCAAACTGGTACAGCAATTCAGGCTGCTCCCGATTACCAGAAGATGATAATCGCCAGGGTTTATATCAAACCCGGTATGGAAGACACATTTATCAATACTGCCAAAACCATAATTGAGAATTCAAATAAGGAAGAGGGCTGCCTCGGGTATATGCTCTACCAGGAACCTTATGAAAAGACCAATTTCGTTTTCGTTGAAAAATACAGGAACCAGGCAGCGATTGATGCACATTTTGCGACTGAATATTTCAAGGAATTCGGGACGAAAATTGCTGATTTGATATCCAGGCCGACTGAAATAAAAATAATCGATATTGCTGCTGAAAAGTAGGTCTTGCACCTTACTAAAATCACAAACCAACCATATGTTAAATCCAAATTAAATCGATCATGGCGAATTTTATTGACGAGTTCATGAAAAGCTACGGTCCTGAAGTTACACAACACATGTCTGACCACTTTGGTGTTGACCAGGGAACCGTACAGAAGCTTATCCCTCAGCTCGCTCCGCTTATCCTTGGTGGATTGAAGAGGCAGAAAGATGACCAGGGCGGAGATGCGAGGGTTGATCACATCCTCAATAAATACGGGGATCAATCAGTCCTGGATAATATAAAGGACCTGGTATCTTCTAAAGCAAGTGATGCGACAGCTGACGCCAATCTTGGAGGCCTTCTTGGGTCCGGCGGAGGTGTTCAGGCAGCCCAGGTGCTCGGAAAATCAATGAACATAGATCCCTCAAAGATCATGAGGATGATACCGGCCCTCGCTCCCCTGCTCCTTGGCGCCCTGTCACGCAAGCGTGATACAGGAGGCGCTGGTATTTCCGGCGTCGGTTCCCTCCTTGATGCGGACGGTGACGGCAGTATTATTGATGATGTCGCCGGCTTCCTGTTAAAGGGAGGTTCAGGTCAGACAGGAGGTAAGGGGATACTGGGTTCCCTCCTCGGAGGCTTATTCGGGAAAAGATAGCAGGTTTAATCCCGGAAATCAATTGTACTATATAATACATAGAACATAGTACATAATACATTATTTGACTGTTCTGTCAAGCGGGCGGCCAAGGCTTTCATAGAGTCCTTTTCTGCCCGCTTTGTCTTCTAAGAGAATCTTATTAGCATACTCAGCCACTTTAAGGGCCACTGCCCTCGGGACAACAACTACGCCGTCCCCATCCGCCACAACTACATCTCCCGGGCAAACCAGAACACCACCGATAGTTACAGGGCGGTTCACGGATTCCAGCTCATTTCTTCCCGGCCTAATACCGCGACCTTTCTTCCTCAGGTAAAGAGGAACTCCTTCAAGCCCAACCTCATCGGTATCCCTTGCTCCTGCATCGGTTATTACTCCGCTTGCTCCCAGCTTATACCAACCCAGTATATTGTTTGAACCTATCGATCCGATATCTCTGTCTTCGACATCATCAATTACCACTGCGGTACCCGGCCTTATCAATTGAGTGAAAGCCTCAGTCGAAATCTTGCTGTAGAAATTGCCTTCCCATGATGAAAAATCCTCACCGGTTGCAGGAAGTGCCGGACGCTGGGTAGGGACATAACGCGCTGTTACGGCTATTCCTCTGAAAACATGTTTGAAGTCTCTGGGATCAATCCAGCTTGCATGTATGGCAGGGTCAACCAATCCGGTACCGGGAAGTCCGACCATGTCGAGACCATCCGATACATCAGCCACCCGGAGGTCCTTATAAAGATCCAGGATTTTAGCATCCTCTTCAGCTGTATAAACCGTGGTCTGGATAAAATTCATTCCTTTTGCCAGCTGTGCCCTGTCCGGACCCTGAGAATGCAATGGGAAGAATACGAAAAAGACTAGTGCAAAACACAGGAAATTCATTTTTTTCATACAGGTATGATTTTAAGGGTTGATTCAGTCTATCATAATACAATATAGAACTTTTTTCAATAAATGAAATATTGCATAATCCGGGTAATAAACCATATAGCATGACGTTGTAGAATTGTTGGTCCATACTGTAATCTGCATTAAAATTGAAGTTTGCCCGGGCAGCAAGGGAGGTCGGATTATCTGAATATTTGTTAAATATGTTAAATAACCTTAAATCAGGAGCGCAAACTCTGATTAATTAATAATTTCGGACGTGAATTCAAGATTTTGCTGAAAGGAATCCATCGTTATGTGAATGAAAAGAACCTTTATCATAACTATCACCGTCGTGACGGTTTCTGTCATCGCCCTGTTTGTCTTTAATAAACTGACCTCGAAAAAGAATTCTGAAAACTTATTTGCGGAAGTTGTTCAGGGGGATTTTGAGATTGCTATTACCGCTTCCGGTGAGCTTGAGGCAGAAAATTCCGTTGATATAAAAGCGCCGGAAATAGCTGTCGGGAGGGATTTCCACGCAGCCGAGATGAAAATATCGGATATGGTTCCTGAAGGTACTGAAGTCAATGCAGGGGATTATATTGCTACTCTTGACAGGACCCAGCTTGACAATACATTGAAGGATGAACTTGAAAGGTTGTCAACCTACCGAACAAATCTGGAAATGAAGAAGCTTGACACCGCAGTCGTTCTCAATGGCTTAAGGGATGCTATCAGAAATCAGAAGCATACCGTTGAAGAATCTGAAATAACTTTGAAAAATTCAAAATATGAGCCACCAACCACTATCAGGCAGGCTGAAATAGATCTTGACAGGCAAAGAAGAATGCTTGAGCAGAAGCAGCGTGGATATGTTCTGAGGGTAGCTCAGCTCAAAAGAGATATTGCGACTCAAACGATGTGGTATAA
This sequence comes from Bacteroidota bacterium, assembly GCA_030706785.1. Classification (GTDB taxonomy): domain Bacteria; phylum Bacteroidota; class Bacteroidia; order Bacteroidales; family VadinHA17; genus LD21. The sequence goes on from JAUZNW010000128.1 coordinate 5,111, forward strand.
TCGTATTGACAGAAGGGTTAAGAGTCTTGAGGAAGTCCTTGCCGGGTTTACGATAACAGCACCATCACCGGGAATGGTGGTTTATAAGAAGGATCGCCGCGGCAATAAAATAAAGGCCGGCTCACAGATAAATCCATTTGAAAGGGTGGTCGCCACACTACCCGATCTGTCCACCATGATATCCAAAACCTATGTAAGCGAAATAGAGATCGCAAAGGTGGCTGAAGGTCAGAGTGTAATGATAAATGTCGATGCATTTCCGACCAAATCCTATAATGGAAAGGTAACAGCAATTGCCAATATCGGGGAAAAGCTTCCCAATACCGATTCAAAGGTTTTTGAAGTAAGGATCAGAATGGATGGAATTGATCCGAACCTGCGGCCCTCAATGACGACCGGCAATAAGATCATCATTAAAACCATAAAGGATGTCATTTACCTGCCCACCGAATGTATCCACACAGGTCCTGACGGCGTACCATTTGTTTATACGAGGAACAAAACAAAGCAGGTTGTAGTGCCGGGAGAGGCAAATGACAAGAACATTGTGATTGAGAAAGGTTTGAAGCCGAGGCAGCTCGTTTATCTGATACAGCCTGAGAATGCGGATAATTTCAGGGTGGTCGGGAAAGAGCTGAAGACCTATTTTAAGGAACGTGCTACCGCAAGAAAATAGAATAATGGTGACCGTATTTCAGAATAAAAAACCGCAAAGAAAAATCACTTTGCGGTTTTTATTTTAAATCACTGCCAGATTCTATTTTTTGTCATAAACAGCCGTAATCTTCCGTTCGCCGTTAGGAGTATTCATTGTGGTAACGATTTGCAGTGTGGCAGGACTTGTAAGGTTCCAGACTTCAGTGGATGTCATTTCAGTTGTCTGGCCATCGCGCTCGAATGACCTCTTGGTGACAATCGTAAGTGATTTGCCGTCAGCCGACCAGGTTGCAACAGATTTGCTTTCACCTCTTCCGGTCGTGTTTACGCTTTCTTTACCGTCGAGGGTGTACTTGCTTGTAACTGTCATTGTCTGACCGTCCTGGGTTGTTCTGGTTCTGTCAACAGTCAGAAGATTGGCTTCCTGCTTGGCAACAAAGTTGCCGCCTCCGAATCCACCCATTCTTCCTCCACCGCCACCACCCTGCGGGGGCTGACCCATATTGCTCTTCTCAGCATTGAAAGCCCATGTGCCGGAGAAATTGGCTTTTGATCCCTGGGCATTGGTGCTGTATGGCATCAGCAGAAATGCCGTAATAATTGTCAGCGATAACAGCTGAAATGTAACTTTTCTTTTCATTTTCAATAAATGTTTTAGTTGATTTCTATTAGACAACAATTCAAAGTTAAATATTCCCTATCATTACTGATATTTAAAGGAATAGGCCCGACAATATTTTTCACAATTTTTAACATACACCTTCTTACTCCCTTAATAAGTGAGAATTATAACAAGCCTCCACTGTGATTATGCATTAATCATCCCTAATCGAATCAAAAATCACAGGTTGCCTGATAATTTAATCGTGTCATTTCTTTAAATTTGAGTTCATTCATAAACCTGACTTCAAACCAGTTTACCTTATTATTAATCCATCACATAACTTTTCAAAAATGTCAACCTCAATGAAAATCAACCGCCGGAAATTCCTGGGATCAGCAGCTACTGCATCCCTCGCATTTACAGTAGTCCCAAGGCATGTCCTTGGAGGACCTGGTTTTGTTGCTCCAAATGACAAGCTCACACTCGGTTATATCGGGTGCGGTACGCAGGGCATGAGAGAAATGTGCCAGCTTATTTCTAATCCTGCTCTTCAGATTGTGGCAGTCTGCGATCCGAACAAGTTTACCACTGATTATGTGGACTGGTCGGCAAATGATGTAAGAAACAGCATCCAGAGAGCCCTGGAAGATAAAACGTGGGGAGAAAAGATAAAAGGAATTCCGGGAGGTCGTGATATCGGCCAGGAATTCGTCAATAAGTATTATGCAAAATCGAAAGATGCAGCTGGTTATAAAGGATGCGCATCATATGTAGATTTCCGTGAGCTTCTGGAGAAAGAGACTGGCATTGATGCAATTAAAATAATGACCCCTGATCATCTCCATGCTACAGTGGCAATTGCATCCCTGAAGAAAGGGAAACATGTCGTCACTCATAAGCCTATTGCGAACAGGATCTATGAGGGCAAGCTGTTAATCGAGACTGCAAGGAAGACCGGATTGAGCACTCATCTGCTGGCCTGGAGCAAGCGGCCGGGCTATGATGTTGTAAAGAACTGGATCAGGGACGGATTCATTGGCACTCTCAGAGAGATCCATAACTGGTCGAACAGACCCATGTGGCCGCAATGGCAGGAAATACCTGCAGATAAGCCTCCTGTACCAAAAGGATTTGACTGGACACTCTGGCTTGGTCCTGTTCCTGACCGGCCATATCATCCCCACTATACACATGCCGTTTTCCGCGGCTGGTACGATTTCGGAGGAGGGAGCATAGCCGATATGGGACATTACAGCCTGTTCCCGCTTTTCCTTGCTTTCGGCATTGAATCACCGGCTGTTAGCGCTGAGGCTTTTGCAACCACAACCTGCACACTCCGCGATAATGTATCGGTCGGGGTTCAGAATAATGTCTCATTCCCGCTTTCTTGCATCGTACGGTTCCAGATGCCGGTTCAGAAGGATCTGCCATCGTTCGATCTGATATGGTACGACGGAGGAATAAGGCCACTTGTTCCTGACGAACTGAGGGCAGCAGGCAAAACACTCCCCCGGGAAGGCATGATGTTTGTCGGCGACAAAGGAAAGATAATAGCAGGATTCAGGGGTGAAAATCCTTACCTGGTACCAGAATCCAAAATGAACTATATCAAGAAGGAAGAGGAAAAGCCGGCTGACCGGACCGGAAATGATGTCTGGATAGATGCTTTCAAAAATAAAACCCAGGCGCCGGGAAGCTTCCTGTATGCAGGACCTGTTACAGAAACGATCAACCTTGGAGCCGTGGCTCTTCGTGCAGGTAAAAAGGTCGAATATGACACTGCCGCAATGAAGATCACCAACGATGCAGACGCCAATAAATACCTGACGAGAGAGTATCGTCAGGGCTGGGAACTCTGAAAAAAAGCTTTTTTGTATTGAAGGCTACGGGCGACCGGCTGCAGGCAACAGGAGACTTTCACCTGACGCCTGACGCCCGTCGCCTTTCGCCTTATATTTTCTTTATTGACTCCAGCACCCTGGCTGGTGTGAATGGCATCCTGTATATTCTGGCTCCGATAGCATCATGAATGGCATTTGCCACCACAGCGCCAATGCCGATTATCGCAGGCTCACCTCCTCCTCTCGGCGGTTTATCCTTCCTGTCGAGTATTACACAATCCATCTTTGGGGTCCATGAGAACCTGGGTAATTCATAACTGTCGAAACCGCGGTTCTTGATATCTCCACCCTCGAACTGGATCTCTTCAGAGAAAGTATATCCCATTCCCATCATTATACAGCCTTCCATCTGGATCAGCGCTCCCTGCGGATTCACGCACAGCCCCATATCCTGTGTGCATGCGATACGCACAATCTGGACTTTACCTGTAGTCTTATCAACCTTTACTTCTGCAATGAATGCAACCCATGATCCTGCATCTATTCCACATGCAAGGCCGATGCCCCTTCCACTTGGTGTTTTGGCGGGTGAATACCCGAATTTATCTGCCACGGATTTCCAGCAGGCTATCATTTTTTCATCCTTGAGGTTTTTCAGACGGAACTCCAGCGGGTCAATCCCTGCAGCTGAAGCCATAATGTCAATCTGTGACTCACGGGCAAAGGTATTTGTATTGTTGTTCGGGGCTCGCCATGCACCCGTACCGAAAGGATGTATCTGAACAGCATCCATATTCTGGTTGTAGGTTGTCATCCGGGTATTCGGGACATCATAAATAGTATCCGATCCCCTGGAACCGCTGTAATACAGATGATAATCCCAGAACTTTATCATTCCTGATTTATCGATCCCTGATTTGATCCTGACAACTCCGGCAGGATGGAAAGTATCATAGAAAAATTCCTCATCCCTTGACCAGACAAGCATCACAGGCTTATTGGCCAGCTTTGCCAGCCTTGCAGCTTCAATTCCCTGCTGATATGCACCTTTGCCGCCAAATCCGCCTCCGACAAAAGGAGTTATCACCCTGACCTTTTCCCTCGGGAATCCCAGTTCCCGGGATATCCCGTCCTGAAGTCCGAAAGGTGACTGAGTCGAAGCCCAGACAGTCATTTTATCACCTTCGAGCCTCGCCAGGGCAGTATGTGTTTCAATTGCCGCGTGTGCGACATATGGATCATGGAATTCCGATTCAAATATTTTGTCGGATTGCTGAATCCCTGTTTCAATATCACCGGTCGTTCTGGCCACATTAATCCTTGAATCTGCACCTACCATGCGGTCATAGAGGTTCCTGTCATTGACTTTCAGCTCCTTGAATGAATATTCGGCTTTGATCTTAACAATTGCCTCATCAACCCTGTCCTTGTTCTCATTGAGTACTGCTATGAAATCACCGTCACGGACCACCTGTGTCCCTTTAACCTGCTCTGCTCCTGATGTATCTACGGATGTCAGGCTGGCTCCATGTGAAGGGGGACGAAGTATCCTTGCGAAAACCATTCCCGGAAGCGTCATATCACCGGCATATTTAGCCTGACCTGTTACTTTCGGTTTCGCATCTGCATGTTTGAACGGTTTCCCGACATAGGTAAATTTCGTGTAATCTTCGACTGGAGGCTTAACATCCAAATATTTTTCAAGCTTTTTACCCTTTGCCAGCTGGGCATAGCTTACTCTGCTTTTAGGATTTTTAGTATCGATCACGACACCATCCCTAACTTCAAGCTGTGATGCAGGGACTTTCAGCTGAGTGGCGGCCAAATCTGTGAGTACACCTCTTGCTTCAGCTGCTGCAGCCCTCATGGCAGGGCCAAAGGCCTGGATGGTCTGTGATCCCCAGGTACCGGCATCATAAGGGCAAAGGTCGGTATCCCCCAGTATCATTTTTATCCGCTCGATCGGAACATTAAGTTCATCAGCCATCATCTGCGGAAGTGCTGTAATCGGGCCCTGACCCATTTCAATCTTGCCAGAATAGCATCTAATAGTCCCATCCTCGGCAATCTGTAAGAAAGCATTGTAGTCCTTTGTCAGACTTCTTGCCTGATCAGCAGGAAGGGCAAGCAGA
>JAUZNW010000129.1 GCA_030706785.1 Bacteroidota bacterium
ACCAGTTGAACCAGCCCCTTGCATAACACCCCCAATGTTCACCAAGTACTTCTCCCCATTGAATTGTTTCTATAATAAGACATACAAAGCCGAGCCTGGCAAACTTTGCCGGATGAGCCTGATAATGGACTTTCTGGGTACGCGCATGCCCGCAGACATAGAGAATTGCCGGCACGGGACTTTTTATACTGTCGGGCACATAAAGATTGGCAGGTACATATAATCCGGGAAGGGATTCATAATAAAGCTTTTCAATATGATATCCTTTTTGCTGAATAATGCCGGTTATATGAACATTAAGTTCACTGCGCATACCATTTATCGGCATATCCTGAAGACTCATCATTTCAATGAATTCAGTATATTTTTCAGCTTTTACCTTTTCCCAGTCATTCAGCGATTTTATTCCTGAAAGGGCTGAATCGGTGATTACCTTTGCAGTAGTTGTCAGATAATTACGGATATTATTTGACTCTATAACCGGAGTGGTTGTTTCTGGTTTTTTCCCTGAACAAGAGGTAATTAATAATCCTGCAAATACAAAAATCGAAACCTGATGGATAGGATTTATTTTCATTATGGGGATATAATAAAGTTTATCAAAAGAAAAAATCAAGGTTTAAGGTAAACGGATAATTTATATATTAATGGTAATAAAATTATGAAATAAGGGCAATATTTATCTTAATATCGATGCTCCGCAAGAATTTTTAACCATACCTTTAATACTTTAATATCTGAATCCACACCAGCGCTTATAAAAATAATAGCTGGACATTAGTAATAAATTTCAAAAGGAGGTAATTATGGGTATCATTTCCTGGATCGTAATGGGATTGATCGTTGGGCTCCTGGCTAAATTCATTATGCCAGGGAAAGATCCCGGCGGCATTATTATCACAATCCTTATTGGGATAGGTGGCGCGTTGCTTGGCGGTTATCTTGGAACAGTATTCGGGCTCGGTACTGTTTCAGGGTTTGGTCTTCGAAGCATACTGCTGGCTACCGGAGGTGCAGTGATAATACTGGCCATTTATCATCTCTTGAGGAAGAAATAAAACCTGTTCAGTCTCTCAGTAAATCCTTAAAAGAGACCTTCGCCGGGTAAACGAAGATTTTGCCTTCATTAATCGATTAGCAGGCGACAAAAAAGTAGCTCTATTCCTCAAGCTTCCTGAGATGTATATAGCCTAATTTTTAATCAGCTTGATTGATTTCCTGAAATTGTCATTATAGACCCTCAGGATATAAATGCCGCGCGGCAATTCGCCAATATCAAAAGAAGTCTGATACTGGCAATTCTTCTTTTCCTCTAATAGTTTTCCGATCGTATTGAACAACAATACGTTGTATGTCTGTTCATTGCTCAGGGCCACTGTAAATCCATTGTTGATAAGGGTAGGCCAAACAAAAACCTCAGGCTCCTTCACAAAGCTGGTACTTTTTACATATACATAAATATTGTTGCTTGTTTCCGTTCCGCAGGTCCCGGTCACTTTTACCTGATAAATGCCAATATCATTTGCATTTACATCCTGTTTGTTATAACCCGAAGAAACGGCTCCTGACAGTGTATTTCCGTCCTTTTTCCATTGATATTCAAGATTATGACCCTCTGAAGCCACATTCAGGGAAAGATTACTCCCGAATGCAAGTTCAGTGTCTGGTGAAATATCAGTGATTTGGGTCAGGGGCAGTACAGTCAGGCTAAGGTTACCTGATGTAACGGAACCACAGGATCCGCTTATATCACAGTAATAAATACCTGAATTTTCTAAAATGGAATTTGTAATTATTATCTGATTGGAAGGTCCGGATTGGATAAGATTGTTGGTTTTGTACCAGTTATAGATAAGGTCATGTCCTTCAGTTTTCATTACAAGATTTACAGGCTGGTTGGCACAAATCACCGTGTCGCTTGTCTGACTGATAAGCCTGGTTTGCTTTGCCACGGTTACAACCAGCAGGGATATTTCTGAAGCATTTGTGTTCTTTATCACCTGAAGTGTCACTGATGCTTTTCCTTTGAAATCCGCATTCCAAGAAACACCTGCAGTTTCATTATTTCCCGATATTGTGCCGGCACTTGCCGGAAGTAAAGCCCAATTATAAGCTGTTGCACCGTTTACCCTGGCAACACTGTACTGGCTGAAGCTTGTTCCCGGGCATATGATAGAATCTCCGACCGGAACCGGAGCGTTAAAGGAAATTTCAATGCCTGTCTTCTGTGTTATCCAGGATTCAAAAAGAGATACCCTGGTGTATGCTCCATAGGTGTTGCAATTGTTGCTGCCCCAGCTGACAAGGCCGGCAAGCTTATATCCTGTTGACACCGGAACTACAAGTGGTCCTCCACTGTCGCCCGAGCATGCATCCTTTCCGCCATTGGCATATCCTGCCATGAGATCGGTTGAAGGAATCTGGCTCCACACCGTTGAAGCCACAGCATTTGAAACTATCGGGAGCTGGACTTTTTGAAGGGTGGTCGGATAAGTTGCCGGACGCACCTTTGTGAGCCCATAACCTGTTACCCATGATAAAACCCCAGGATCTGTAAATCCTTCGCTTGCATCGTTCGCGGAGATCAGCTTAATTGGAGTTGCATTGGGGTAATTGATTGAATCATATAATTTGAGGAGCGCGATGTCATTTTCAAGGGTATTAGGATCGTAATTCTCGTGAACGACCACCTGACTTACCAGATAATCCTTACCCTGGGTCACAATCCGTGGATTGTTCGCCCCCACTGTCACAACCATTTCCGATGCTGGTATTGTCACATTGGCATCATCTCTGGTACAATGGGCTGCAGTTATTATCCATCTGCCACTGATTATCGAGCCACCGCATGTAAAATTTCCGGCTTCAAGATAGATCTGCCATGGGAAATCGGAGATGTCAGTATTGGTTCCACCAGCGATCTTTGCCTGTTGGTCTGAAGCCACCCCGGTGAAGAAAGGGTAAGAATGATCACCAGATTCCATATCTGTTTTAATGTAAATGATGGTGACCCCGTTAAGAGAAAGTGAATACAGACTTGTATCATTGTAACTGGCACCTGAAAATGAAACCTGAAAAAAATACCGCCGGTTGGCTTCCAATCCAATGGTAACGGTATCAAGCGGGTAAAAATCAGTTTCTGAAAACAGTGGAAGTAACCTGTCATCAAGTATTTTCCACTCAGACATGGAAACATTTCTTGTCTTTACGATCTTAACTGTTGCCTTCTGCGGAAAAAGGTATAGGGGGATTAGGAAGATGCAGAGCAGGGACAGGGTTCTTTTCATGGGATTGCATTAATATCTAATGATTAATACAATTTATGAAGGAGTTTTACTAATTGACTCACGACTTTTTTTGATTTATCGGTTCATTCAGTTATGTATTTTGCTGCTTTTATTTGTTTAACAAGTTCCCTGATAAGTGCACCGGCCCTTTTGTCTTGCGAAGTCTTATCAACCGGAACACCCGTCACGTCAAACGTCCGGTCAATATCAGGAAGACGAAGAAGGAAAGGAACCGTTATGGCTCCGAGCTTCCAGAAAGAGAACTGAAGTGACATTATAACCTGGGAACCCCCGAAGCTTCCGTCAGATACCGGAACAAACGCAATTGGTTTCCTGTACCACTCACTCACAAGAAGATCAACTGCATTTTTCAGGCTGGCGGGGTATCCGCCGTTGTATTCAGGAGTTACTATGATCACACCATCAGCTGACCTGACTTTTTGGGAGAATTCAATTGCCTCCGGGGAAGGTGATTTCTGATTTTCAAGCCTCTCGTGGAAAAGAGGAAAGTTATATTTTAAAAGGTCGAGTATTTCGGCATTCTCAAATCCCTTTTCCTTCAACAGGTTCAGAAAGTACAACGCCACCCTGTGACTGTTCCGGCCATCCCTTATGCTGGGGGAAATGATCACGATCTTTTCCATGGCATGAATGTTTGGATAAAAACCCTGCAAAGTTAAGAAAATAAGTTGTTTGATGGGAGACGGAAGGCGTGAGACGGAAGACGGAAGAATGTATTATGTATTAGAGGCGATAGGCGATATATTGGTACAAGCTTCCTTTTGCCAAAAGCCTGTAGCCTTAAGCCTGATGCCTTCACTTATTTCTGTCTTTTGTAATTCTCAATAAGAGTGATTCCCGGGAATCCTATACCGGCAAGTTCGGGATAGTACCGGTAAGTTTCTTCCCTGGTGTAAAAGCCAACCACTATAACATGGTAGGTGTCCCACTGTCTTACAATTTCGACAGGAAGGTTAAGCTTGTTCTGGATCCTCCTCTGTGCACGGAGAGCCTGTGACTCCTTGTAATAAATTGCAACCTGAAGGGCAATTGAAGGCTCGGGAATCGACGGACGTCTTTCAAAAGCAGGCTTCATCACTTTCAACCGGCTTACTTCAAGAGAGGTTTCAGATTGTACAGGTACCTTTGGAAGTTCAACCGGCACCCTTACTTCAGGTTGTTTAGCAAGCTCAGACTTGACCGGAATCACCCATGCACTTTCATATCCGAGGTGCCCGGCTTCAGGAATGAGCTCCTTCATGGCGTTAAGCACTGTAGGATCAAGCATCGGTTCTTCAGGTGTCTTCAACCTGTAATACATACCGTAATCTTTAAGTTCAACCTTCCTGTCAAGCGGAGCTGAAATCTGCTTCCTGAGTCCGATTGCACTCGATCCGAGACGGAATGCTCCAAGCTGCAACTGGGTCCTTTCTTCATCTGTCAGCGGAGCTTCGTGACCAATCGTTGCCTGTCTGATCCTTGCAAGGGAATCTTCCCTCGTGACGAGCAATCTCTCCTGCTGCATGGCTATAAGCCTTATTATCCAGAGCTCCTTGAATCCCAGCTTGTTGAGCTTTGCTATATTTTCATCAACTTCTTCGCGTGTAGTAAGATCCATTATACGTACCCTGTAGTAATCGCCTGCCACAGTTATCTGCACATCCTTTCCGAGCTCTTTGCGGAGCATATTCCTGAATCCTTCGGCAAGCGACTTCGATTTGAATGCACCAATCTGGATAGCCCAGCTGTCTTTGGTTATAGTATATACCCTTTCGGTGACTTCGTGGATAGTCAGGTTGGTTGTATCCTTTCTGACAATTACCACCTCCGGCACCACAGGTTTTTTGGTCGTTGTGTCGACACGTATGGCCTTCAGAACAAAATCAAGGTTATCTACAATATCCCCTTCAGCCCCTCCTCTGATTCTGAACTGCCTTGTTTCAGGAGATGAACTCATTCCAAGCTTTCTCAGCTGGGCAGTATCAACCCTGACAGTATAACTACCCGGAGCAAGCCCCAAATAGCTGAAATACCCGTCATCTTCAGAAATTGTCTTTCCTGCAGATTTCTGATAGCTGTCGTAAAGATCAATTATTATTCTACCTTGACCTTTCTTTTCTCCCTCGCTTTCAAGGAGAACGTTTCCGTTAGCTTCACCGGCGATGGTCACAGGAATCTCTATCAGCTTGAATATATTCGGATCTACTGCAACATTGTAGGTCTTTTTCACTATTCTCCAGGAGATATTTTCGAAGCTGTTCGGGTCGAGCTCTATAAAGCAATTGGTATAAGGCTCCAGGCTGAAGATCCTGATGGTTGTGTCACGATCGCTCTTTTCTATACGGCCACCGCTTGACTGGAGGTTCAGTCCGTATGCTTTTGGTTCTCCTGCATCCCTTTTCCCGTTATTGTTCAGGTCAAGGAAAGGAATCACCGAAATGCCTCCTCTCCCGACATTTGTCCGGTTATCAGTACCAAGATACTTTGTCTTCCTGTCATTTATAATGCTTCCCCTGGCATATTCAATAAAGCTGGTCCGGTCGTTTGTCTGCCGTACTGAGGCCCCGGCCTGTGCAAATGAAAAGTCATACCGGAACCCAACCTCTGCAAGCCTGAGATCATTCCTGAAATTCTGCTCATACGACAAATTGATGAAGCCATTTTTCAGGACATGTTTTTCAAGCCTTGCTTTAGCAGAGAAGAGTTTATTTTCAGTGTACCCATATTGTACCTGAGGCATTAGTACAAATCCGGCTGGGAGGCGGAATGCCAGTGCAAGGTTGCTGTAGAAGTAAGGCTTTACATCTTTGAGAAGCAATGCGTATGTTGTGAGATTGGTATTTACGCCGAACAGAGACCCTGAAATAAGCCACTCGCCCGTTGTATATTTTGAAGAAGGAAGGATAATTTGATAGGCCGATAATCGGTTATAGATCAAGGATTTACCGATCTTCAGAGGCATCGATAAAGTTGCTCTTCGCTCCTCCCTGTAGTTATAAAAAATAGCTTTCTGGTTCTTGTCGTACCAGGTGTAATTCAGATCCAGCTGAAGGTTGGAGGGCAAACGGTATGATAGAGTCCCTTTTGCCCTGACCCCGTAGGCATACTCACCGGACAGGAGGAGGTTGTTTGTCACCCTTAGTGATGCATTGACATATGGCATCAGAGGCTGGTTTGTTACTGAAGAAAGATACTCGGCTCCTCCGCCAATTGTCAGACTGCGCGTCAGCCCGTAATTAACACTTGCCCTTGAGAATCTGCTGGCGAGAGTATCTTCAACGATCCCAGCACTCAGCGTATATTCCATCGTATTCCGGGGCAGGAAATTATATGGTATGCTGATGTTCTGCTCACGGCTTCTTTCCTCTCCCCACGGACCGTAGAACTTAAGCTTCACAACTGAGATTCCATATACAAGCGGGACTTCAAAAGTATAGAAACCTGATGCATCCGCCTTTGTGTAGTCGACCAGCTCGTTGTTAACATAAAGCTCAACAATCCAGCCCGGTTCTGTTTTATCGCTTAGAGTGTAGGATCCGAATGATCTCCTGTAAGTTGTCGGCGTATTGGTAAGTTGTATCCCGATAACCGGATTATAGATTGAAGATATTGAGTTCGTACTGATTTTGCCGGCGAGAGCCTGCCGCAATGGCGAGAAATCATTATTAACGTACCGCCAGAGATAGTACTGCTGTTTTTCCGTGAAAGGATCTGTACTGTTATAATATAGTGACGCCGTAGCCTCGCCCCCTGCAAGCATCGCTCCCAGGTTGAGATTAAGCCTTGTGTCGGTCTGACCGTTTATCTCCTGCGAAGAGTTTACAGCCCAGTCAGCCATACCAAACCTGAACAATGGATATGACCGTTTAATGTTTGTATCTGCTTTAACCTCGTTCCTGAGCCTCGCCAGGTTCCTGCGCATCTCCTCCTGCCGCATCTCTTTGATCACCGGAAGCTCAAGCTTACTGTTTACGGTGACTGACAACGACCGGAAATTAAATGTGCATTCAAGACCAAATACTTTCCCGTAATACAATGCCTTCAGATACAGTTTTGATTCAGTACGGATAAGATCTCCCGGTTCGAGTTCGAAAGTCTTGCCCTGATAGCTAATCTGGTTTTTCCCCCTGTCAATCTCAAAGAGAGCCTCGGGAATAATGAAAAAGCCTGAAATAGTTTCCATCCCAGGCGATGCAGTGTTCTTAATTTTCAGGAAATCGAACAGGTCAGTAACAGGAAGGTAGACGTCCTTATTATCCCTGATGAGTGCATCTATTTCACCACCACCAACGCCGCGAACATCGAGAAGTACCGATATCTCGTCATATTCGGGGAGCTCCTGTGAATACAATTTAAGGGGACTGAACAGGAGAGATACGGCAAGAATACAATAAGAGCAGAATATTTTTGAGAAAAGCACACGTCCTGCTTTAGCCTGAGAGGAGTATGCTTTTCTTGGTGTCATTTTATATTGCTCATTATATTAAAAGTCCAGGTTATTCCTGGACAAGTGTGATATCAAAAGTTCCAGTATAACTTCCGGGAGGATTAGCAGCCGGATTGCCAACAGTAAGTGTACCTCCGATATAAAGTGGTTGAGGTACGTTGAACTGCAAAGTTCGGACAAACGGAGATGCAGGATTTGAATCGCCAATGTGAAGTGTCATCGAACCGGAAGGAGATCCTGTCAGAATTGCATCGGGACCATTCAATATTGAGATCACAGTCCCCGGATGAGCGTGTACTTCAAACAAGGCTGCCGTATAAACGAATCCCAGCCCAAACAGGATAACGTCACCTGTCGCTGAACGTGTGCTTGACGGTGTGATAACAACTGTACCGCCTGCAGCTCCACCATAGAATGCACCGAATGCCAGACCCTGGGCAGTTGGATCGATCCTGACCGGCCTTGGTGGATGAGGGGGCTGTGCATAAATGGCCGCAGAAGAAAATGCTATCACAGAAGCCATGATAATGAACCGCTTACAGAGGGAGGTGATATTTGTTTTTGCTCTCATAAATTCTTTATCAGTATTTTTCTTGAAACGCTGTAATTCCCGGAAGTGAATGTGACAATATAAAATCCATCCTTCAGGCCCGAATCGAATTCCTGATATCCTGTTTGCAGGTTTTTCTTAATGATCATTATCTGCCCTGTGAGATTGGTAATTGTAAGGTGATTACCCGAGGTTTTTCCATCCAGGTTCAGTTGCATTTTAATAATTCTGTGAGTAGCATATACGGAGAAAAGATCATTTCCCGTCCCTGTTTCAGGAATTACGGTAGCAGTTTCAGAGAGGTTCAGCACGAATCGGTCTTGATATTCACCCGCGGTCAGGAATACCCTGTAAACGCCTCCATGAAGAAGATCCTGCTCTTTGCCTGATGCAAGGTCGGTAATGGATACTTTATCGCAGGAGAGATCCGTACTGATATTATTGATCCTGAATATGATATAACCATCCAGATTCAGGTCCAGGCCAAGCTTGATGTGTGCGTCACTACTTGTTCCTGCGGGACGGGCATCGATCGACATCTTTTTCCCGTCAATACCTATCGTATAAAAATTCGGAACAAAATAATCCGAATTCATAAGTTTCAATGCGTCAAGATTTCCGTCAAAAAAGGCTGATGCCTTTTCGTCAAAATAGACCACAAGCGGATCGGATGCTGTTGTATCGTTTTCAGAGGTTGCGCTGAGACGTATGAATTGTATGGTCCCTTTCTCGTCAGATTTCAGGAAAGCATGAGTAAGATCAGTAATCCTGACATTGTTATCCATGGCAAGAGTTCCTGTTACCGGATATGTACCATCAGACACATGGATAAAGAAGCCCTGCATCGATGGAATTGTGGCAGTAGCGAGTCCATCACTGGAGGTTTTATTTACATAGGAACTATATGTTCCGCCGTATTCATCGGTTGTGCTTGCCTTGAAATAATAAATGGCATCATCAATATTTGTCTTTGTCCATCCTGATGCAGCATCCCAGTCAATAGGTGAGGGATAAGGATTTCCCGCCAGGTTAAAGCCAAGTGTATATGTATTGTTGTGATTGTAGAATGTTGCAGATTGACTTCCATTATTTACAACTCCTGTTACATCTATGGTTTTTGCCGCAGGGTCAGACCCGAAATTGACAGCATAACCATGCAGAGGATCAAGTGTTCCGGAAGTATTTGTATAATCGATCCAACCTGAATTTACGCTGTTTTCATCAAAGCTGTAAAATGTCGGGAACCAGTAAGTGAGATCCATATCATCCCCGAATTCATTTACAGTGGCTGACTGGAACGGAGAGCTGAAATATTTGTATCCGAATCCTGAGGGAAGATAGCGCTGCATCGTCACATTTCCTGTAACCGAACCGGCTCCCGATCCGTTTATCAATGCTGTTCCTGAAGCTGTAGATGCAAGGGTCAGATTCCCTCCTGATGAAAGTGTACCGCTCTGTACATTTACTATTCCGGTTACACTTAAGGGTCCGAGCAAACTAACACCGGATGAATTATTTATAGTAAGGTTTTTAATCGTGTTCGAGCTGAAAACTGACGAACCGATTGATTGGGCTGAAGCTCCGTTCAGTTCAACAGTTCCGTCAGTTGCGGTGAATGTACCGTTATTCGTTATTGCTCCTGCGATCTGAATTGTGTTTCCCGAGATGGTCAGGGAAGACCCAGGATTTATTGTTAAATTATTAACAGTACCTGTGGCCCCTGTGCTGAGAACAGGCTTGTTTGTCACGTCTGGTATTTGAACAACTGTTGTCAGATAAGGTACAAACCCGCAAGACCAGTTTCCGGTAACATTCCAGTCGGTACCTGATGCTCCGGTCCAGATTAGTCCCGAGATATCAATTGGACTCGTTGCCGTTACAACACCACAGCCACCTGATGCAGCTATTGTATTTGTTACTATGTAATTGCCTGATGTGCTTGCAGCTAAATTTACCTCACCGGTTGCATTATTTATAAAAACTAAACCGGGTGTGGATGAAAATATTCCTGCTCTGCCACCGCCACTGAAAG
>JAUZNW010000013.1 GCA_030706785.1 Bacteroidota bacterium
AATCAGCTGGTAAGGCAGTAAGATGCATTAAGAATTAATAAGATCTCAATATCCGTAATTTTAGAGGCTATCCGTGTGGATAGCCTCTTTTTTTGTATTGCATTATTTTTTGTGTCGCGTAAAAGAGACATATTTAATAAATTTGATAAGCAGAAAGGCAGCTTGCTGGCTTTTAAACCAAACGCAAACAGTAAATTTAATTCAGCTTGAAATGCAAAGAATCATACCATTATTAATCATTTTTTCCCTTCTGATATTCACTAAATGCGGAAGGAATCCAAATTTTGCCGGATCTGAAACCGTTGAAGAAAAAGACTGGACCTTAGGACCAATTGAAAAAGCAGACAGCATAAATCCGATTCTGTTACCATCCTCAGAACAGGTTTTCTTATGTCCTGTTGCCGGAAAGGAAGTCAGGTGGGAGGAACGTAATGTTCTCAATCCCTCGGCAATAGTGAAGGATGGAAGAGTATGGCTGCTTTACCGTGCACAGGATAAAGACATGACCTCAAGAGTGGGACTTGCTGTCAGCGATGATGGCCTGCATTTTACAAAAGAACAATCACCAGTCTTATACCCTGACAGCGATAACATGCTAAAGTTTGAATGGAAAGGCGGGGTTGAGGATCCCCGTGTTGTCGAAGCAGAAGGAGGAACTTACATCGTCACCTATACTGCTTATGACGGCAAAACAGCGCGGCTTTGTCTTGCAACTTCGAGGGACCTCAGAAAATGGACAAAACAGGGACTGGTTCTTGGCGAGGGACAATATAAAGATACCTGGTCAAAATCAGGAGCAATCGTAACCAGGCTTAAACAGGGAAGAATAACCGCTGTGATGATTGAAGGTGCCTATTGGATGTATTTTGGTGATACTGACCTGTTCATGGCAACCTCCGGCGATCTTATTCACTGGAATGTTCTGGAAAACACTGAAGATGGTAAAATGATCTCAGTCCTTTGCCCCAGGCCCGGCTATTTTGACAGCCGGCTTGTGGAACCTGGGCCTTTTGCCCTCCTGAGGGAGGATGGAATTCTCCTGATATACAACAGCAGTAATGCATCAGCTTTTAACGATCAGAGACTGCCGGCATTCACCTATTCAGCCGGACAGGCTTTATTCGACCGGGATAAACCATTCCGGCTGATCGGGCGTACCCGCAACAATTTTATTCTCCCGGATAAACCATATGAACGGACCGGCGAAGTAAATGAAGTTTGTTTTGTGGAAGGACTGGTTAATTTCAGGGATCATTGGCTCCTTTATTACGGAACAGCCGATTCAAGAATAGCTGTCGCTGCAGCAAAATGAATTGAACTATGTGTTTGAGTAAGTTATAATGAACAATTACAAACAGGGATTTGTCTCACTTTTATGAGATAATTGATCAACAAACTAAAACCCTGTTTATGAAGAAAAAAATTCTCAATTCACTAGTGTTTCTGACATTTCTGGCCATCATTATAGCCGGATGCAGGAACGCTCCGAAAACCCAAAACCAGGTTGTCACTACCCCTACACAGGAACAACTGGTTCAAAGAGGCCTTTACCTGGTAACAATTGGAGGCTGCAATGACTGCCATTCACCAAAAAAGATGGGGCCGCAGGGACCTGAGGTAATCCCTGAGCTTATGCTTTCCGGGTATCCTGGTGACCGTCCGGTTGAAAAGCCGGATGTAAAAGTGATCAAGAAAGGCTGGAATTTATTAAACAGTGATTTTACTGCAGCAGCCGGGATGTGGGGAATGTCTTTCAGCGGGAATCTTACTTCGGACCAGACAGGTATCGGGAACTGGACTGAAGAAAACTTCAGACGGGCTTTAAAAGAGGGCAAATATAAAGGATTGCCTGGCAGCCGTTCGCTTCTGCCGCCTATGCCATGGACCGATTTTGTATCAATGACTGATGAGGATGTGAAAGCGATCTTTTCTTACCTATTAAGTACAAAGCCTGTTAAGAATGTTGTACCAGCACCTCTAAGCCTGGAAGGTATTTAATTATTAATTAAGGATTCCTTATATTGAGTTCAGGAGTTGTGCTCAGTCCCGGTAGGAGATTTCGAGTAGTGCAACTTTGCTTTTATAATCGATCCTGCGGATCTTGAATCTCTGAACTTCCTTGCCGGTCAGTAATGTAAGTTCCTTCAGGATCCGCTGTTTTTTTGCGGTTTTCAGCAATTCAAGGTCCTCGAAAATAATGGTGTGTGAAACTGTGTTGTTCCTGAGTGTGAATTCTTCAAGAATAACAGCACAGAGCATTATAATGATGTTAAAGATAATGACTCCCATAACAGGAAATCCTGTCAGCTTCAGGGAATTGATGACCGAAATCGCGATAGTTGTAAAAATATAGGACATATCCTTCAGGCTGAAGTTCCTTGTTCTGAACCTGAGAATTGTGAAAACGGCAAAAAGACCGACAGCCATGCCGAATTCAATAAATACCGATTTCAGCATCGATGTTATGAAGAATACTGTGATTCCCAACATAAAGAAGGTGAACAGGAACTTCTCCTTTTTGGTGTATCTGAAATAAATTACACGGATGAGAATGATGAGGAATATTATATTAATACCAAACCTCAGAAGTATCCCGAAGAAATCCGGGTTGTTTAGGTTAAAAAAATTGTCTGACATATCCGGTTGCTTTAAATGCAAAGCTAAAAATAAAATTTTGAACAAGTGAATTTCGGATACTGTATAGGATAAAGATAACAAAAGTCATCCTCCATGTCCTGTTCCTTACTGATAACGCCTTGAAATTACCATATAATTAACAGGACCAGGATCTGAGATAGCTGCAGCCTGGATATTTGTTATTATCGTGTTTTTGATTTATTAAACCTGGATAGATCCGGAAAGCGTCCCCTTCAATCCCCTGCGGTGAAGCTCTGAAGTAAGTAGACAGACATCCAGATTTGAAATAAGCCGCTTCTTCATGAATTGCTCAAGAATAACCTTATCCGTAAGGTACTTTTGAATAGCCCTTTCGGTTATTCCTCTTACAGCCTTCCTTCTGCCAGTGTAAACTGATCTTGCAGGTACAACAGCTTTTTTCTGAACTTTGGATGTATCGTGTTTTTTGTCCCTCTCATGCATTAAACTCCTGTTGTACTCGTTCGATTTCTCCACCATTGCCCTGGCATGAGATGGTTTGAAATCTGAACCTTCAATAAGACTTGATTTCCATATTCCCTTGTCATTTTTAGTAAAATAACCAAGGGCAATGGCCTGATCAATATAGGTTGTTCCTATATGCATCCTTGTTGCTTCCTTTTTCATTTCAGTCACCAGCATATCTGGTTTTTTTCCGACCATCCGCCTGATCTGATTCAGATAGTTTGTCGCCTTCGAAATGGTTGATTCTCTGATATAAGTTGTTGCCATAATTATTATTTTTTTCAAACCAACAATTCAGGAATGGAATTGTTCTGAAATCCTTGGCTTATACTATTATCTAAAATCGGTTGGGTCAGTGAATACTAAATCCATTAACCGCGGAGAGCGCTTGGAAACATCCCGACAACAACCCGGCGGCGGTCTGTAAAAACAAAACCGATCCCGCTCTGGCGGGACCGGCTTTCAGGTTGTGGGCGATGACGGATTCGAACCGCCGACCCTCTGCTTGTAAGGCAGATGCTCTGAACCAGCTGAGCTAATCGCCCGGAAACGCGCGCAAATATAACTTACATTTTTTTGTCCTCAAAATAAACAACTGAAATTGTCAGCGTATCTAAAATTGCTCTCAATATCGAATGTTACTTTGAATTCCCGTTACATTTCAAAATAGTCCAGGTGGGAAATGTATTTGATGCTGAAAATCCAAACATCTCATGCCGCTTTTTATAACTACTGTTAATATGTTGATAACCTGTAAAAAATAGCATATCGTACGCAATAAAAATTTGTACATTCGTTTAAATATACATCAGAGTCAGCATTTTAGGGCGCATCATTAGCAGTAACACCCGGATTGACTCTGTAAGTCTGATTTTATGCTCGTAGATTCTGCAGAAACCCGAACCTGACCTGTATGAAACAAGTTAAATGTTTTATCAGACCTTTTTCCCCATTTGCTGGTAAGCTGAGAGTCCCAGTGATCATCAGGCTTTTTGTGCTCCTGATTTCTGCCGGGTCAGTGATTGATGTGAATGCGGACGTCCCTGACAGGGACCCGGTTCTGCCTCCGGTCGCAATTTGCAGGAATATATCTGTTCAGCTTGGACCGGGAGGTACAGTCACTATTTCCGGCAATGATGTGAATGCCGGTTCCTATGATCCCGATGGAGCAATAGCCAGCCTTAGTGTAACACCCAATACTTTTAATTGTACAAAGATAGGTCCCAACCCTGTGATTCTGACGGTAACCGACAATGAGGGACTTACCTCTGCCTGCGCTGCAGTTGTAACTGTTGAAGATAAAACTCCGCCCGTAATCTCATGCAGGGATTTTACCCTGTACCTTAATGCAGCAGGTACGGCAACATTAACGGTTGCAGATATAAACAATGGCTCGTCAGATGACTGCTCAGCAGGTATATTGATGTTCCTAAGCAGGACCTCATTTAACTGCAGCGATGTCGGTGCGCCCGCATCGGTTACACTTACCGGAACTGACGGCTCAGGTAATTCTGCATCATGCACATCACAGGTCACAGTGCTCGATACTATTTCCCCTGTCATCAACGTGAAGCCCTTTGAACTTTTCCTCGGACCATCGGGAACAGGAACTTTATCACCATCAGACATTGATAACGGAACTTTTGATAATTGTAGTCCGGTAACGCTGTCCGTTAATCCGGCAAGTTTCAGCTGCAGTGATCAGGGACAAAAGACAGTCACCCTTACAGCTGCCGATGCATATGGAAATTCATCTTCACGGGATGTGGTAATAAGTGTATCATCGACACTTAAAATAACCGCAATGTCGCTCAGTACCTGCGATCTTTCCTCTATTCTGGCGATTTACGAAAGTGACTTGGAGGGTGGAGATGGTAACTACTCGTGGCTATGGAAGGGTTTGAATCCCGGATCTCAACCATTTATGGTAATAATTCCTTTACCTCCGTCCCTTCTTTTCTCGAATACAAGCACTCTTGAATCTCCTTTTTTCAACAACACAATGCCAGATGGTTATTATAACGTCCGGCTGGTGGTTACTGACGGAAACGGGTGCAGGGATTCCTCAGTAATTAGTTTCAACAAGTCAGGCGCACTTTTCAATAACCAGACCTTCAACAATTCAACAGCCTGTGAGGGAGAAATAGAAACATACTCAGCAGTTTATAAACCCGATGCGACATATTCCTGGGCGGTCACCAACGGAACGATCCTGACAGCCGATTCTGATACCAGCAGTATAAGCGTAAGATGGAATATGGGGGCAACACAGGGGGTAGTTACTGCAAATATCCAGAGGCCTAACACATCTTTCCCTGGAGGACAATGTCAGGCTGTCGTTACCGACACTGTAACATTAACCCCTGTACATGTGCCCGTTTTTAATGCTTTCAGTGCCAATGCTTGTTCCAATGCAGTTGCCACTTATTCACTTACAAATAGCTACACCATCCAAAACTGGACCGTCACCGGAGGGGTAATAACAGCCGGAGGAGGATCGTCAGACAATTTTGTAACCGTATTCTGGGGCAACGGACCTGCAGGAACAATCACTGTTTCTGTAGGAGACAATATAACCTGCCTGGGTTCAGTTTCCATTAATATCCCAATTGACAACCTGACCGGGAACATCACAAATCTTACAGATATTACCTGTAACGGAGTTTCCGACGGAACTGTAACAGTGGCTGCAAATCCCGGATCCGGTTTTGCACCATACATGTATTCCCTCGATGGAGGAACATGGCAGGCGAACGGAACCTTTACAGGTCTTTCACTTGGTAATCATTCTGTTATCTTAAGGGATGCATTACTTTGCACCTTCGATATACCATTTATTATCAATCAGCCGGCATTGGTATCAGGTACAATCTCTGCCCAGACGGATGTCAGTTGTACCGGAGGGTCCGATGGTTCAGTCACCATTACAGCATCAGGCGGAGTGCCTCCCTATCAGTACAGACTTAATGGAGGAGCACTCCAGGCTTCAAATGTTTTCAGCGGACTATCTGCAGGTTCATACACTGTTACGGTAATGGATAGCCACTCCTGCACTGCAACCTTGCCCGTCACAATAATGCAACCACCATTTCCTGTTTCAGGAACGGTAATGATAACAAATGTTGGTTGTTCTGGAGAATCGACCGGGCGCATTGATCTTACACCTTCAGGAGGGACACCACCTTTTGCATATCTCTGGAGCAATGGTGCCGTGACCGAAGATATTATCAATATCCCTGCAGGGAACTACAGTGTAGTGATAACCGATTCCCATGGTTGTACAGCAAATGTTAATGCAACGGTTACACAACCTGCTTCTGCTATAAACGGGACAGTTTCAGTTATAAATGTCCTGTGCTTTAGAGGGACTACCGGGAGCATCGACCTCACAGTCTCCGGAGGGACATCACCTTACTCATTTACATGGAGTAATGGAGCGACCACTGAGGACCTGTCAGGAATTCCTGCAGGTTCATATTCAGTTACAATTACTGATGCAGCCGGATGCACTGCTCTTGTCAATGCCATTGTGACTGAACCCTCATCTGCAGTCGGGGGAACGGTTACTTCCACAACAAATGTATCATGCAAGGGAGGCAGCGACGGAAGCTTTACTGTTCAAGGCAGTGGCGGCGTAAGTCCTTATGAATATCAGTTAGGAGCCGGAGCTTTCCAGTCCTCAGGAACCTTCGGATCCCTGGCTGCAGGGACATACAACATAACTGTAAGAGATGCTAATCTGTGCACGTTTGCACTTCAGGCAACCGTAAATGAACCATTGCTTGCTTTATCAGCGACGATCGCCACCGGTAATGTAAAATGTTACGGTGATAATACAGGCGCTTGCAACCTGATGGTAGCCGGCGGAACTCTGCCTTACACCTATCTGTGGAGTAACGGAGCTGTAACTGAAGATATAACAGGACTTACCCCAGGGACATACTCTGTGACTGTAACTGATTCAAAGGGATGCACAGCTCTTGCAAGTGCAACTGTCACTCAGCCTGCTTCGGCACTTTCGGGGACCATTACATCACAAACGAACGTTTCAACGTATGGGGGAAATGACGGGAGTGTTACGGTTGCAGGGTCAGGAGGCACGGCACCTTATGAGTATAAACTCGATAGTGGCAGTTTTCAGGCATCGGGTACTTTCGGATCATTGAGCGCAGGAACATATACTGTAACAATAAGGGATACCGGACTTTGCACCTTTGATATACCTGTAACAATTACACAGCCATGGATTCCGCTTACTGCCAATATTATTTCCCAGACCAATGTGAAGTGTTTCGGTGGTAATACCGGGAGTGTCACGGTAGCCGGGTGGGGAGGCACCTCACCATATGAATACTCCATAAACGGGGGGTCCTTCAGCGGCTCCGGCACATTCAGCTCACTGATTGCAGGGATCTATACTATTACGGTAAGGGATGCCATACTGGATATTTTTAATCTCAATATCAACATTTCCGAACCGACAGAGTTGGCTGTTGCCATGTCAGGTGAGGATGTACATTGTTACGGAGCCTCTACAGGCACTGCGACAGCAACCGTAACGGGAGGTACCACACCTTACAGCTATCTGTGGGATTCAAATCCTGTGCAAACTGCGCCTTCCGCTGCCGGGCTTGCTGCAGGTACTTATACCGTAACGGTTACTGATGCCAATGGTTGCGTTTCTATCGACAGCGTAACAATCCTTCAACCTGCAACCGATATGACCCTCTCGGTCACAAAGGTCGATCCTCTCTGCTATGGGGGAGTGTCAGGCAGTGCAACAGTCCAGGTGAACGGCGGTCTTGCACCATACACATATTCATGGAACACTGTCCCTGTTCAAACAAAGGATATGGCCTCAAACCTTGGAGCAGGCAACTATATGGTGACTGTAACCGACAGCTATGGCTGCATTAAAACAGGTTCTGTCACTCTAACCGATCCTTTGGATATTACGATAGGAGTAACAAAAGTGCTCCCATCATGTCCTGACGCAGCAGACGGTTCTATTATCCTTACAGTTACAGGAGGATCAGGGCCATACACGTTCCTATGGTCGGATAATGCAGGTACTAAGGACAGGGTGGGAATCAATGCCGGGACATACACAGTGATAGTTACTGATCAGAATGGCTGTGCAAAATCTCTTGTTATCGATCTGGATTTCACATATTCATTCAATTGCCTTGTTATTCCACAGGTAATAACTCCCAATAACGACGGTTATAACGATGAGTGGATTATCAGGAATATTGACCTTTATCCTGATGCTGAACTCCGCGTTTACAACAGGTGGGGTAAGCTTGTCTTCAGCACAAGGAATCCGGCTGCAAATCCATGGAATGGAACGCAGAATGGGAAACTGGTACCAACAGATTCATACCATTATATACTTTATCTCAATGACGGCTCAGCGCCGAAAACTGGTGTAATAAGCGTAATAAGGTAACATCTATAAAATGTTGAAATTGAAAAATATGAGCCACATAAAGTACCTCTTTTCAGCCCTTATTATCTTTCTTATCTGTGGTATTTCTGAAGCGCAGCAGGTTCCGATGTACAGCCAGTATATCATGAACGGATTCCTGGTAAATCCATCCCTGGCGGGTCGTGACGGCTATACATCTCTTAATCTTACTGTAAGGGAACAGTGGGTGGGTTTGGAGCAGCCGCCAAGCACATATGCCCTGAGCTTCCAGACCCGTATACTCCGCAACAGCTTTATTTCAAAATCAACGCAGGTAAAGAAGAAGCTTATCAGGCCAACCAAAGGAGGGCAGGTAGGCATCGGTGCGTATGTTTTCAATGATAACAACGGCATCATGCACAGAACGGGCATTCAGACAGCTTATGCATATCAGATCCAGCTGGGTGAGGAAGAAAACGAAAATTTGAAAACACTCGCATTTGGTCTTGCACTTACAGCATACCAGTACGCAGTAAATACTGACGGTTTGATCTATGATCATGACGACCCGTATCTGAACAACTATGACAGGTCGGTATTTATTCCTGACTTTAATTTCGGCGTGAGTTTTTTCACACCCAAATATTATGCTGGCTTTTCAATGACGAATATGCTCAGGGGATCAGTAATGTTTTTCAATTCGACAGGTAACAAGCATTCGGAACTTGGTTATTATTTCCTGACAGGGGGCGTTAAAATTCCTTTGTCCGGAAACTGGCTGCTGGAGCCTTCAGCTTTCCTCAAGTCCTCTGATATGGTTCTTGAATCCATCCAGCTTGATATTACTTCACGCATTTATTACAGGAACGATTACTGGGCTGGCATATCATACAGGACAAATGATGCTCTGATACTTATGCTCGGACTGAAATACGACAGGTTCTATTTTGCTTACGCATTTGATTATACCTTAACAGATTTAAGAAGACAGGGCTTCGGCACGCATGAATTCAGTCTCGCTGTAAAATTCGGAACAAATGCCAGAAGATACCGCTGGTTAAATGCTTATTAACAGATTAACAAAATTCCGTGGCACACTCGTGCTGTTGATTCTATTATCTAAAACTGCCCATTGCCAGGAGAAGAGAGATTCCACGGCAGTCAGGCTGATGTTCTATAATGTTGAAAACCTGTTTGATACTTCAGACGATTCCCTGAAAGACGATGAAGAATTCCTTCCTTCCGGTTTAAGGCGGTGGAATAAAACCAGGTATGACAAAAAGATCAGTTCAATTTACAAGACAATTACTGCCGCCGGTGAATGGAGTCCCCCTGCGATTGTAGCCTTCTGTGAAGTTGAGAACAGAAGAGTTCTCGAAGATCTTACAACAGGGACACCACTATCAAAATTTCAGTATGGGATCATTCATGAGGAGTCGCCCGATGAGAGAGGTATAGATGTTTGCCTTATTTACAGGAAGGATATTGTAAATACCATAACACACAAATCATGGATACCCGGGAGTTTAGGGAAAGAGGATTTTCACACGAGGAGTGTGCTTTATGTGAAGGGTGTGATATTCGGTGATACACTTCACCTGATAATTAACCACTGGCCATCGAGAAGAGGAGGTGTACTTACAGGTGAAACGCAGAGAATGGAAATCGCCCGAATGGTAAGGAGTGCTGCTGATTCAATAAATAGAGTTAGTGGCGGCACGGCAGGGATCGTTATTATGGGCGACTTCAACAGCAATCCCGGTGATCCTGCAATCCAGACTCTTGTTGATCCGTCCGGATACACGGAAGGATCTGGGGGAGGAACTTATGTCAACCTGTCTGACAAAAGGAAGCAGACCGTACCGGGAACGTACAGATATATGGGCGTATGGGAGATGATAGACCAGATGATCGTATCTGAAGGTTTGATAAAAGGCGGAACAGGATTACATACTACTCCCGAGAACTTCAGAATATTTGCTCCTGACTTCTTACTAAGGAAGGATAAGAAATATCCCGGACAAACAACTTTTTCGACATACAGCGGATACAGATACCAGGGAGGTTTCAGTGATCACCTGCCCATTTTACTTGACCTTGGGTTCAGGAAGGGGATTACACTGCACTAAACCAAGCTCTCTTCCTTTTTCAAGCATCAGACTGAGCGCAGCTGCACGCTCATTTGGAATGATCCCGTCAAGAATTGCTTCCCGGATGGCATTTTTAATGATGCCGACCTCCCTTCCGGGTTTGATTCCGAAAGTACTGATGATATCGCATCCGTCAACCGGTGGCTGAAAATTCCTTATCGCATCCTTCTCCTCAATTTCCCTGAGCTTGTTCCTGACCAGTTTGAAATTTTCAATATGACGCGCTTTTGTCGCTTCATTCTTGGAGGTAATATCAGCCTCACAAAGCATAATCAGGTCGTCGATATCATTGCCGGCCTCGAACAGAAGCCTTCTGATAGCCGAATCTGTAACGATCTCCTGCGACAAGGCTATGGGCCGGAGATGAAGGTCAACAAGCTTCCTGACATAATTCATTCTGTCGTTGAGCGGCAGTTTCAGCCTTCTGAAAATGTCAGGTATCATCTTTCCGCCAATGAATTCATGCCCGTGAAAGGACCAGCCTGCTTCAGGTACATATTTCTTTGTCAGAGGCTTGCCGATGTCGTGCAGGAGAGCAGCCCATCTCAGCCAGATATTGTCACTCCTCCTGCTGATGTTGTCAAGTACCTTGAGTGAATGATAAAAATTGTCCTTATGCCCCCTGCCATCCTTTTGCTCAATCCCCTTAAGATTATCCAGCTCAGGAAAAATTAGCTTAAGAAGTCCGGAACGCTCAAGAAGGATAAATCCCTTTGAAGGGTGGCTGGTCATGATGATCTTGTTCAGCTCAGTGATTATCCTTTCCTGTGAAACGATACTTATCCGTTCCGCGTTTGCCGTAATCGATCTGAAAGTTTTACTTTCTATTGAAAATCCAAGCTGTGCTGCAAACCTTATGGCTCTCATCATCCTGAGCGGATCATCAGAAAATGTTATGTCAGGATCAAGAGGTGTCCTGATAATCTTGTTTTTGAGGTCTTCGGTTCCGCCAAACGGATCAAGAAAATCACCGAATGTCTCTCTGTTTATACTTATTGCCAGTGCATTTATCGTAAAATCCCTCCTTTTCTGGTCATCCTCCAGTGTTCCCGCTTCAACGACGGGCTTTCTTGAATCACGTATATAGGATTCCTTTCTGGCGCCGACAAATTCAATTTCATAGTTCCTGTACAGGAACATGGCGGTACCAAAGTTTCTGAAGATATTTACCTTAATCCTGGGGCCCAGCTTTTTCGCGGCTTTCCTTGCGATTTCAATCCCGTCACCTGCAACAACGATATCAATATCCTTTTCAGGATGATCTCTCTGAAGCAGGCAGTCTCTTACGTAGCCCCCGATGACCCAGGCCCGGACATTTTCTTCAGACACAACCTCTGACAATGCCGTGAAAATCTTGTCATTCAGGCATATGTGCATATAGTCAGTAATTACGACCTGTTGAATGATGATGGCAAAGTTACAATTTATAAGTATTTTTGAGAAAACTGTATTGCTCATCGATTGTTTGTATAGAAATCGCTTCATACAGGGAACAATTAATATCAATAGAATCACTGAAAGAATATATGTTGGAGCATTTGACAAAAGAGACGTTTCTCAGTAAAGTATTTAATTACGAAACAGGCAAGGAATGGAAGTTCGCAGGCGAGCGTCCGTGTGTTATCGATTTCTATGCAGACTGGTGCGGTCCATGCAGAATAGTATCACCGATTCTTGAAGACCTGGCAAAGGAATATACCGGAAAGCTTGATATCTACAAGGTGGATACAGAAGCGGAATTTGAACTTGCTGCCGTTTTTGGTATTAGGAATATACCGTCGATCCTGTTCGTCCCGCTTTCAGGTCAGCCGCAGATGGCAATGGGAGCTTTGCCGAAAGAAACATTTATAAAAGCTTTCAAGGATGTCCTTGGAGTAGATAAGTAAGTTGTTGATAAATAGAATTGATTTTGTGTAAAAAAAAGATCTGAAGAACGAAACATTACACACATTTTAAACGTTATACAAAAGTAACCATCCGGTTACATGAGTTTTTTTCATGGATTTAGGTTTAGGGTAGTAAAGAAGTCTCCCGTGGTGTTTATGCATCACGGGATTTCTTTTTATACCAGATCCTTGAAAATACTGTTAATTTCCTCTTCTGTCGAACGGAGTTTCTTCTGACATTGCCGGATCAGTTCAGAGGCCCGCTTTACTTCAGATGACAGCCTGTCCACATCGAGATTTCCGCTCTCAATATTGGTGAGGATCTTTTCTATCTCATTGACAGCCTGATTGAATGAAAATTCTTTTTTTACCATATAGATGTTTATTAGTCTTGAATTTCCATACCCCTGACTCCTCCCGCCATCGCGGGACAGGCTTCAAGGGCGAAATTTATTGGATCTTTGCCGTTCACCCGCTCTTCCTTTTTTTCTCCTCTTCACCCTTTTTCCACTTCACTTCTTCCTTCTTCCTCCTTCCTCCTCTACCCTGCTCATTATTGATCCGTCGTGGAACCTTGTAGCTATAAGATCTTTATCTTTTAATTCACCCCTTGACCTCACTATTCTTCCGTTAAACGAAGTAATTGAAAAACCTCTTTTAAGAACATTGGCAGGATCAAGAATTTCCAGCGAATTCTCAAGTGAGTTAAGCCTGCTGTTTATTTGTACTATAAGGTTTTTCGATGAAGCCTCAAGTTTTTCTCTTTTCTTTTCAACTGCGGAATTGCATGCAGAAAGGAAAGCTTTTGAGAATGCTGACAGTCTCGATTTCTGATTTGCAGGGAAAAGTGTCGCCCTTAAAATATATTCCTTTCCGGTGTTTACCATCTCTATAATTGTGTGCGACAGCTGTTCCTTTAGTTCCGAAAGCACAACACGTGCCACAGGGATAAGCTTAACCCTGCAGCTGTCAATCATTTTTTTGGCATCTTCAAGTATCCGGATGGAAGCATCAGCGATCCTGGAGCTCATGTCAATAATGTGGTTTTCAGCATTATTCATACATTCAACCAGGAAATCAGCGACAGCTGTCGGTGTCTTCAGAGCTTTATTGGCCACAATATCAGTTACCGAAAGATCCTTTTCATGCCCGATCCCGGTGATAACAGGCAAGGGGAACTGGGTTATATAGTAAGCAATATTGTAATTGTCAAACCAGCTGAGATCGGTCTGGGATCCACCACCCCTTATAATCACTACAACATCAATCTGGTCTGCAAATCCCGCTATTCTTTCAAAAGCCCTTAAAACACCCGGTTCGGTCTCATTTCCCTGCATCGGTGTATCTATCAGGAGTGTGTGGAAAACATAACCGAAGCTGTTGTTTGTCAGCTGCTTCATAAAGTCAGTGTATCCTGCGGCATTTCTTGATGAAATAACAGCGATTCTTTGCGGAACAACCGGAAATTCAAGATCCTTATTCATATTCAGCACACCCTCATCCTCGAGCTTCCTGAGGATTTGCTGCCGCTTCATGGCCATTTCACCGAGGGTGAAAGCAGGATCAATGTCAGTTATCACAAGGCTCAGTCCATAAATCTCATGATAATCAATCTTTACCCTGACAAGTACCTTGATCCCTTCCCTGAGTGTTTCTCCTGTGGCATTTTCAAAGAATGTCCTGAGGAACCTGTACCGGTTGTTCCAGATGACTCCTCTTACCCTCGCCCTTATGCTTTGCTCTTCCGGATGCTTTTCGACAAGCTCAAGGTAGCAATGACCTGAATAGTTTTCCTTTATCTCGGAAATTTCAGCAATTACCCAGTACATTTCCGGGAAAGCAATGTAAAGCGAATCCTTTATGATCAGTTGTAACTCGGTAAGTGTGAGTTTCCCGTTCATAATCAGTTCCTGATCTTTATAGCTTTATGCAAAGTGGTGCCATCAGTCGTGATTATCCTGATAAAATAAATGCCTGCCGGAAATTCCCTGAAAGCATCAAGTGTAACTGACCGGCTTATATATTCTTTATATACTGCCTTATTTATTAACCTGCCGGACGCATCGAAAATCTCAACAGTCAGATTTGAAGGTGACTCCCTGAAAGTGATCTTTATCAGGTCATTGAACGGATTGGGGTAAAGAACTGATCCGTTTTCGGGTAAGATGAGAAGTCTTTCCTGAAGCAGTTTGATAGCCAGGGTTATATCAGGGATTCCATAACCGTAAAGAGAATCTGGTAAATGAAACCTGTCAGATGCTTCATGGAGCGCTGAAATAATATCAGCACTGGTAGCCTCTGGTACGGCTTGCATGATGCATGCGCACATACCGCTTATTACAGGGCATGAAAAGGAGGTACCGCTTGATCTGTCAACTGATGAAGCACTTACCTGGACTGGTACACTGACTCCCTGTGCAACGACATCGGGCTTTACCCTGCGGTCATATGACGGACCTGAAGAAGAAAAAGAGGATATTGCCATATTTCCGTCGACAGCTCCGATTGCCAGTACTGAATCACCATCTGAGGGAGCAATAATATGCACCCATGAATTATTCCTTTCGTTCCCTGCACTGCATACTGTCAGGATCCCTCTTGAGGCAGCTATATCAGCTCCTTTTGTAACAAATGTGGTGTTCCCGTCCATGTCGGAAAATTTGTTGTCAAGTAACGGATCATCAAAAGTAAAATAACCAAGGGAAGAAGAAATTATGTCGGCTCCAAGGCTGTCGGCAAATTCAGCCCCGGCAACCCAGAAATCTTCCTCAACAGGAAATTCGGAACTGACATCTTCAGTTCTGATAAGACAGAAATCAGCTCCCGGGGCAGATCCCTCAATTGACCCGCTGATATTACCGGCAAGAACTGAAAGCACTGCTGTCCCGTGTCCATGATAACTATACACGAAATCACTGTTCCCCACGACATCCAAGGTCGTTATGATCCCATTCCGGTTCCTTAGTTCTTCCAGGGAAGATATTTTGTCGGCATTTGTAAACCCTCCGTCAAGAACAGCGATCAATATCCCCCTGCCTGTAAATCCTGAATTATGCACGGTAATTCCGTTGAGCATGGAAACCGGGCGGTCGAATGAAAGCGGACCCGACTGAGTAAGTTCGAACCTGAGCTTGTCAGACGGAATACTCTTTCCCATTGGATGTTTTACTGCCTGCACCTCAGCGATAAACGGCAGATTAAGCAGCTTATTGACATCAACCGGGCTTGTACTTTTGAAAAGAGCAGTGTTCAGCCATCTGGATTTGCAATGAAGCTTCAGGCCGAGGGCGGTAATTTGCCTGATATACCCGGAAGAAACAGGGATATCCCTGAAATCCGGTGAGGTCTGGCCCATTTTCCATCTTCGTTCAACAGCCCTTTCAGTAAAGAGATCCCTTAATGAGAAGCTATTGATATTGTTCTCCCCTTTATCCCGGAAGTAAACCCTGTAAAAATAGTTCCATGCCGGCTCCTGAGCAGAAATATGCCATTCCGGACATATAAAAAGCAAAAACAGGCCTGCAATTATTTTAACTGAATTAAATCGTCTGTGACTTCTGGTTACCATATCTGACCGGTTTTTTCCGGATCAGGAATTTTGACTTTATTTCGTTCCAGTGAATCGATGAATTCAGACTGGTAGATTTCAATGTCCTTGTTGTTAGCCACCCCTGCAGTGTATTCTGTCCTGAACCTCTGGCTTCCGTTTCTTTTATAAACAATCCACAGGCCCTCCCTGAGATCATTCTTATACTGTCCAAGAAATTCTGGTTTTCCGTTGTCAAAGTATGCCTCAAACCTGCCATTTAGCCTGCCATTTGCATAAGTGGTTCTCATGGTCAGGACACCGTTGGGATAATATTTAAGCCATTCCCCGTTCCTTACATCGTTCCTGTAATTGATTTTTTCTGCAACTGTGCTGTCGGGATAGAACACAGTCGAAGCGCCATTCCTTTTATTATGAAGGAATTCCTCCTCACTGATCCTAAGATTGCTGACAGAGGGAGAATAGAATTCCCATTTTCCTTCTTTAATCTGATTTACATATCTCCCCTTCGAAGCAACATTGCCGTTCGGATAGTAAAGGGTTGCATTAGCAACAGCACCGTTGTTGTTGAAAACAAGGACCGATTTTAACGAATTGTTCTCATAGAACCTTTTGAATTCACCTGTTGGTTTGTCGTCCTTGAAATATCCGTCGTACATTATGTTGCCATCAGGGTATTTCTTTATCCAGTGGCCCTGTTTCCTGCCGTTCTTATCAGTTCTGTTCAGATCCTGGCCTGTTTGGGCGGCTGTAACTATTGAAAGTATTGATAATAGCCAGATGACAATGATTCTCAAATTCATAAAATATAAATCCGGAAATTCTGACAAAATTACAAAATAATGAGATTTTTCCGCAGATAACGCAGATAATCGATGATAATCGCAACTCAGATGTAAAGGCAATAAAAAAAGAGGATGAGCGAAATCATCCTCTTTTTCAAAAGTACAGAAGTTCGTTACTTTACCTCTTCAAAATCAACATCTGTCACTTCATCACTGCCTGACTGGGTTTTGCCGCTACCTGACGACGGCCCTGAATCCGGTTGTGATGTTGTCTGTCCGGCGCCCTGCGCTGTTTTGTACATTTCCTCCGAAGCTGATTGCCATACGGCATTGAGTTCGGCCAGTGCCTTGTCAATTGCAGCAAGATCCTGTGACTTATGGGCATCCTTAAGCCTTCCGAGTGCACTCTCAATAGAAGCCTTTTTATCGGAAGGTATCTTGTCGCCGAATTCCTTCAGCTGCTTTTCGGTCGAAAAGATCATACTGTCGGCAGCATTGACCTTGTCAGCCCTTTCCTTTGCCTTGCGGTCGGATTCAGCGTTTGCCTGTGCTTCTTCCCTCATCCTTTTTATCTCATCTTCGCTAAGTCCGGATGAAGCTTCGATCCTTATCCGCTGCTCTTTACCTGTACCGCGGTCCTTGGCAGTTACATGCAGGATACCGTTGGCATCAATATCGAATGTCACCTCAATCTGAGGAACACCGCGCGGGGCAGGCGGAATACCGTCGAGATGGAAACGGCCGATAGTCTTGTTCCCGGCTGCCATTGGCCTTTCTCCCTGGAGAACATGTATTTCAACCGAGGGCTGGCTGTCTGCGGCTGTAGTAAATACTTCGGTTTTCTTGGTCGGGATAGTGGTGTTAGCTTCGATAAGCCTGGTCATAACTCCACCCATTGTTTCGATCCCGAGTGACAGAGGAGTCACGTCGAGAAGAAGAACATCCTTCACCTCACCAGTAAGAACACCACCCTGAATTGCAGCTCCGACGGCAACGACCTCATCGGGATTGACACCTTTTGAAGGCACTTTGCCGAAGAATTTTTCAACAAGCTGCTGGATGGCCGGTGTTCTTGTCGACCCGCCTACCAGAAGCACCTCGTCAATTTCGGAAACCTTCAGTCCTGAATCATCTAGAGCTTTTCTGCAGGGTTCAATGCAAGCCTGAATGAGCTTATCGCAAAGTTTCTCGAACTGAGAACGTGTAAGTGTCTTTACAAGGTGCTTCGGGATCCCGTCTACCGGCATTATATACGGCAGGTTGATTTCAGTCGTGGTGGAGCTTGAAAGTTCAATTTTTGCTTTTTCAGCTGCTTCCTTCAGCCTCTGAAGCGCCATGGGATCTTTTCTCAGGTCAACACCTTCATCTCTCAGGAATTCCTCAGCGAGCCAGTCAATTATCATCTGATCAAAATCATCTCCTCCAAGGTGGGTGTCACCATTGGTCGATTTAACCTCGAAGACGCCGTCACCGAGTTCGAGGATGGAGATATCGAATGTGCCCCCACCCAGGTCGAATACTGCAATCTTAAGGTCCTGTGCTTTCTTGTCAAGTCCGTATGCAAGTGATGCAGCTGTAGGCTCATTAATGATCCTTTTTACGTTGAGACCTGCAATTTCACCGGCTTCCTTGGTAGCCTGACGCTGTGAGTCACTGAAATATGCTGGTACAGTGATAACGGCATCAGTAACTTCCTGTCCGAGATAATCTTCAGCGGTCTTCTTCATCTTCTGAAGTATCATTGCTGAGATCTCCTGAGGAGAATAGAGCCTGCTGTCAATCTTCACCCTCGGAGTGTTGTTGTCACCTCGGATAACGGGGAATGTAACACGTTTAATCTCCGGATTCACCTTGTCATAGGTCTCTCCCATAAACCTTTTAATCGAGTAGACGGTCTTCTTGGCATTAGTTATAGCCTGGCGCTTGGCGGGATCACCAACCTTGCGTTCGCCATTCTCAACAAATGCGACAACCGATGGGGTCGTCCTCTTTCCCTCGCTGTTGGGGATAACAACCGGCTCATTTCCTTCCATAACGGCGACGCATGAGTTTGTGGTTCCCAGGTCAATTCCTATAATTTTACCCATATTATGCTTATTAAGATTTCAATTTTGTCTGAATAGTCTGCAATCATTATGCCATAACAGGATTATACCGGATTTATGCAAATATGACATTAGTTATTATCACGTATTGTAGTAATGTGACAAAACGGCATGAATAATTCCATACAAATGGCAGGACAAAAAGAAGTCCCTGATAGTAAATATTCTCAGTTACAAATTCGTAGCTTTGTTCACTGAATTAAACTTTAGCGTATGTCAGTCTACAAATCGGTAAAGAGGGTCACTACTCATGTGCTTAATGAGATGAAGCTTAATGGGGAAAAGATCGCGATGCTTACCGCTTACGATTATTCTATAGCGAGGATTCTGGATGAAGCTGAAATTGACGTGATTCTCGTTGGTGATTCCGCATCCAATGTAATGGCAGGCTACGACACAACCCTGCCAATAACTCTTGACAACATGATCTATCATGCTGCATCGGTGGTACGCGGGGTTAAAAGAGCACTCGTTATTGTTGATCTGCCTTTCGGGACTTATCAGGGAAACTCAAAGGAAGCTCTCGCATCGTCAATCCGAATAATGAAGGAGACAGGAGCTGCGGCAGTGAAGCTGGAAGGAGGACAGGAGGTTGCCGAATCGATTGAAAGGATCCTTTCAGCCGGCATCCCGGTAATGGGCCACCTCGGACTTACACCCCAGTCAATTCACAAATTCGGAACCTATGTTGTAAGAGCTAAGGAGGAAGAAGAAGCAAGACGCCTTATGGAAGATGCACGATTGCTTGAAAAGCTGGGTTGTTTTGGAGTTGTTCTTGAAAAAATACCGGCAAAGCTGGCAGAAGATGTATCCACAACACTGAAAATACCCGTTATAGGCATAGGAGCAGGCGGCAAGACTGACGGTCAGGTACTTGTTCTCCATGACATGCTTGGGATTACACAGGAATTTTCGCCCCGTTTTCTGAGAAGGTATCACAACCTCTATGCCGAGATCAAAGGAGCTGTTCAGACCTATATAAACGATGTAAGGACCCAGGCCTTTCCTAACGACAAGGAGCAATACTGACCATGGTCGAGGTCTTATACGAGGATAACCATCTGATTGCAGTCTGCAAGAAGCCTGCCGACCTTTCCCAGAGTGATAAAACCAGAGATCTGCCGCTGGCCGACGAGGTAAGAAAATACATTGCTGAAAAATACAATAAACCCGGGAATGTCTTCCTGGGTATTATTCACCGCCTTGACAGGCCGGTTGGTGGAGTAATACTTTTCGCCCGCACATCGAAAGCCCTCCAAAGGCTTAACGAATCTTTCAGAACCAGGAATGTCAGTAAGACATACCTGGCCATTGTCAGGGAAAGACCGCCGGAAGATGAAGCGACACTGACCCATTTCCTTAAGAAGAATGAAAAGCAGAACAGGGCATATGTATACGAAACCGAAGTAAAGGGATCAAAAAAGGCAATGCTTTCATACAGGCTGGCAGGCAGATCAGAAAGATATTATCTGCTTGAAATTGAGCTTCATTCAGGAAGACATCACCAGATCAGGGCTCAGCTGGCGAAGATAGGTTGTCCGGTCAAGGGAGATCTGAAATATGGATACCCACGATCAAATGAGGATGGAAGTATAAGCCTTTTTGCCAGGAGGCTTGAGTTTGATCATCCTGTAACAAAAAAAAGGATTTCGATAACGTCCCCTTTCCCAAAGGGAGATGTCTGGAAACTTTTCAGCAACGCAGAAGTATAAAAAAATGAGCCGGAAAAATTCCGGACTCATTTTCGGTTGTCATGAAAGCATAAACGGAAACTATTTCTTTTTAACTGTTGTTTTTCCGGATTCACTATTAGCAGACTTGTCACCGGAAATGTCGAGGGTTTTTTCAATTTCTTTTGCCACTTCCTGTACCTTCGCTTCATCTTTACCTTCAATTGTTACGACAATACCATCTTTTGCAATTACATGCCTGGTCTTGTCAGTATCGTGGTCAAATTCATTATTGTCAACACCGGTATCGAAGAATTCATTATTTAAATCATTCTGGTCGTTGTCGCTGTTGACGTAGATATAGCGGGAACCTGTTTTGTCCCCATCCTTTTCCACTCTTGTAATAATTCTATACCTCTTTCCCCGTTCCGAATTTTCATCCCCGGAACCTGCATATACGATATAGTTATCTCCATTTTTATCAACGATAGCAGATAAATCTTTCTCATTCCCGGGTCTGTGTTTCCGTAAATAGAGAATGCTTCCATTTTTTAACCTTATGGAATCAATTTTGTTATCCCCGGTGAATGTGGTGTCGATGATGGTCTTTGTGCCTTCTTTATCAGAGATTATAATCTTAACCTTCTCCTCATTCTTTTTCTCCTGTCCGTGGGCAAGTGAGAAGGGCAAAAGGCTTAAAAGACCTGCGGACAAAACAGTTAATGGTCTTTTCATGGCTTATGTAATAACGTTTGTACAAAAATAACTTGCATTCGGCTATAAGGCGTTAAAATCAGGTTAATTAGAGTTAATGAAAAGTTAAAAGAGAATTGTTAAAATGCATAATAAATTAAATTTGCACCATGACCAGGAATAAGTTCATCGGATTGATCTTCATGATGCTGGTTTCGCTCGCAGGTATTATCTGGGTGCAGATCTGGTGGATACGAAACGCCCTTGCTATCAGGAATGAAAATTTCAACAGGGCGGTCTTCGCAGGCCTGAATGATGCTGCCAGCACGATTGAATCGAACAGGGAAATGAGTTTCTTCTTTGAAGATCCGATGTTGTATAATTCCAATCAGGCCCAGGGTGATGTCTCAAGTTATCTCAGCATAGGAAGCTATTCATCCGATGGAGGGAACCGCGTCAACTATTCTATTACCAACCAGACAGTTACAGGCACGATTGATTCGACAGGGAAAATGCGGTTTAACAAACCTATGATTACCCGAAAGGATACAACCATCAATGCCAACTCAGGAGTGGTGACAATAACTACTCCGCAGAAACCGGGAGAATTGCATATCAATGGCAATAATCCGGGACTGAATGGCAATGAAGGTCCAGTCACCGTTAACAGGCAGGAGTTCCTCGACTGGGTGAAGAGAAGGGCCAGCCAGTTTCAGAATATGAGCAACGAGATGATCTCAGAGGTTTACCAGTGGGAAAAAACAATGGACCTCAACAAGGATGAGGTGAATTATGCATTGCGGAGGTCCTTCCTTTTCTGGGGCATTGAAACGCCGTATGATTTCGCTCTTATTAAAAATGGGAAGATAGAGAGGGAAACATCAAAGAAAATGGATCAGGCCGATTTTCTGAAAAGCTCTTACAAAGTACAGCTTTTCCCTGATAACATTATCAATCAGAACCTGTTGCTTTCGGTGGTATTCCCTCAACGGACAAATTATGTTCTGGGTTCAATGGCTTGGATACTTGGCGGTTCAATGCTCTTTTCGCTGATTATGCTGGCAACATTCGGGCTCAGTCTCTATTTTATCATCCACCAGAAAAAAGTATCGGAAATGAAATCCGATTTCCTGAACAACATGACTCATGAGTTCAAGACACCTATAGCTACAATCTCGCTCGCCGCTGATACCATCACCAATCCCAAGGTAATAAATGATGAAGCAAGCATAAAGCATTTCATCGGGATGATCAAGAAAGAGAATAGCAGGATGAATAAAAAGGTAGAGACTATCCTTCAGATCGCATCACTTGACAAGAAAGAGATAGCCTTTAAGTTTGAGAATCTGTCGATGCATTCTGTAATAGAAAGGGCTGTCGAGACAATAGAGATACAGGTCCACCAGAAAAATGGGAAAATAAACCTTAATCTCAATGCGGAAGAACCAGTTATTTATGGCGATTATGAACATCTTACAAATCTGGTCAACAATCTGCTCGACAATGCATTGAAATATTCGCCTGAATCGCCTGAGATCACAGTCGCAACATGGAATAACGAAAAGGGATTGATCTTGTCGGTTCAGGATAATGGCATAGGGATGACCAAGAGTGCGCAAAGCAAGATATTTGAAAGATTTTACCGTCAAACCTCCGGCAACATTCACGATGTTAAGGGATTCGGCCTGGGACTTAATTATGTCAGGGCGATTATCGAAGCCCATAAGGGGAATGTAACGGTTACAAGTGAACCTGGGAGGGGAAGCAGGTTCGATATATTCCTGCCTTTTAACTGGGAAAACCAAGGATGAATATGAAACCTGTAAAAATATTTTTGGTTGAAGATGACCTGAGCTTCGGGTCTGTTCTCAAGTCATATCTTGAACTGAATGATTATTCAGTCGACTGGGTTGATGACGGCAAATATGCCATTGAGCATTTCAGGAGAGGTGCCTTTGACATCTGTATCCTCGATGTTATGCTGCCGCATGTTGATGGTTTCACAATCGCATCTGAAATCAGAAAGATAAATACTACAGTTCCGATCGTCTTCCTTACAGCTAAGAAGCTCAAGGATGATGTCCTGAAAGGATACGGTGTAGGAGGTGACGATTATGTGACAAAGCCGTTCGATACTGAGATACTCCTCGCCAAGATCAAGGCTATTATTTCGAGAAGGGAGCTGCAGACAGGCACAAAGGACATATTCGAGATAGGAAAGTTCGTCTTTAATGCGAAACTGAGGACCCTTACTTTTGGTGATGATGAAAAGAAGCTCTCCCCGAAGGAAGCTCAGCTTCTTGAACTGCTTGCTCTGAATACAAACGAACTAATCAGCAGGGAGATGGCATTAAAAAAGATATGGGGGGCAGATGATTATTTTACTGCAAGAAGCATGGATGTTTATATAACCAAGCTCAGAAAATTCCTTTCAGAAGATCCCAGGCTCAACATCAAGAACATCCACGGGGCAGGATTCCAGCTCGTTATCCGTGAAGACCAGCCTTAAAGCTGTTCCTGTTGAACTGCAGGGGCAGAAGATCACTTATACTGTTTATTATCTGAATGTTGTTTCTCCCGGT
Source organism: Bacteroidota bacterium (assembly GCA_030706785.1). Classification (GTDB taxonomy): domain Bacteria; phylum Bacteroidota; class Bacteroidia; order Bacteroidales; family VadinHA17; genus LD21. The sequence continues at coordinate 23,946 of JAUZNW010000013.1, forward strand.
AAGAATGATTTTTATCTTTGATCCGGTCCTAAGCTCTTCCTCCGCAATTACCTGCCTGCAATTGCCGCATGGCGAAATGTATTCCGCCGGCTGGTTATCTTCAGTATATGCCGCAATGGCCATCGCAACCGGCGCGTCATCCGGGAAGTTTGACACGGAACATGACAGGGCTGTACGCTCAGCACATATACCGGATGGGAATGCTGCATTTTCAACATTCGACCCGGTAATCACTTTTCCTGAGGCAAGCCTTAAGGCAGCTCCGACAATGAATTTTGAATATGGTGCATAAGCTTTTCTTGCTGATTCCCTGGCCGCATTTATAAGTTCCCGGTCCCCGATATCAAGTTCATCAATACTGTTAAACTCCTGGTATGAAAATGAGATATTCCTGGTTATTGACATCTCTTTTGGTTTTTTAAAGGCTTCAAAATTAGAAATTATTAAGTACAAAATCAGGCTTTCAACAAATATGCAGTTGATAAATAGATGTTGGCAGGCATCACATTTTTTATATTTTTGCCGGAAAGGACAATCTGTGTCTGGAAAGATCAACATTTATTTCGGATGTATACTGTTTATAAGCCTTGTTTCCTGCCGGGCTTCAAGGCCGCCTGTTACCCCTGTTTCGGTTACAATGTCGGCCAGTGATTATATTAATACCTATAAAGATATAGCTATAAGTGAAATGAGGCGCACAGGAGTTCCGGCAAGTATAACCCTTGCACAGGGCATGCTGGAATCAGATAACGGGCGCAGTTCACTGGCCAGGTTTGCCAACAACCATTTCGGAATAAAATGCCATAATGACTGGACCGGCCAGACATACAGGCAGAACGATGACAGGAGGAATGAATGCTTCAGGAAATACAGGAGGCCTGAAGATTCATTTTATGATCATTCAGATTTTCTTAAGTCGGGATCGCGTTACAATTTCCTTTTTGATCTTGATCCTGCAAACTACAAAGCCTGGGCCCAGGGCCTGAGGAGGGCGGGGTATGCAACAAATCCTGATTATGCCGGCATGATCATCAGAAAAATTGAAGAGAACAGGCTTTACGAATTTGACCAGGCTTATACTGCCTCATCTGCAAATCCGCAGGCCAAAGGGCAGGTGAAAGTGCCGGTTGATGCACCTGCACGGCCGGCAGGAACCAGTACCGCTAATCCTACTCAAAGTCAGGCAAATACAATTACTTTCGGAGATATTATGGCAAGAGCGCCGCGAATAAGGGAGAATAACAGGGTGCAGTATATAATAGTAAAGGATGGAGAAACAAAGCAGAAGCTTGAGGATGAGTTCCAGCTCCTTAAATGGGAGCTGGCAAGATACAATGACCTGAAGGATGATTTTCTCCCCGTTGCCGGTCAGATGCTGTATCTTGAACCAAAACGGGATAAGGCTGAAGCCGGAACTGAAGTTCATATTGCAGCGGCCGGAGACACAATGTACATGATATCGCAGAAATATGCCATCAGGCTGAAAAGCCTTCTGGAAATGAATGGGATGACTGAAGGGCAGGAACCTGAGCCAGGTCAGAAGATCCTTCTGCAGGGAAGCAAACCCGTTAATTGATTATTTTAGAAAATTCGGCAATTCCGAAACCTCTCAGGAATTCTTCAGTGCTCATCCTGGATTTCCCTTCAAGCTGAAGGTTCATTATCTCAATGTATCCGCCCCTGCAGGCAATCTTCAGAAACTTTTTACCGTCCGACAGCACCTGTCCCGGTTCATATTGATGCTCAGCGTTCTCAGGCTGACTTTCAAAGATTTTATAAGACAGTGTCCTTTGCTCATTCTTAAAGTAAGATCTGGCACACGGATATGGCGACAGGCCCCTTACCAGGTTATGAATTGAGTGAGGCTTTTTGTTCCAGGTCACGATGCAGTTTTCAGGGAGTATTTTTGGAGCAGGTTTGAGTATTTCGCCGGGCATCATGAAATTTGATTGTGGTTGTGGTTTCAGACTGCCTTCAGCTATTCCTTCAAGGGTCTTAATCACGAGCCTTGCCCCGTATTTCATGAGCTTGTCATGAAGATCGCCTGCATTTTCAAAGGGGAATATTGGCACTTCCTCCCTTAACAGGATATTCCCGGTATCTATCTTTTCATCGATCACGAAAGTTGTCACCCCAGTTGCCGTCTCACCGTTTATAATTGCATGGTTTATTGGTGCGGAACCCCGGTACTGGGGCAGAAGCGATGCATGCAGGTTAAATGTTCCTTTCTGCGGGATTCTCCAGACCACTTCGGGAAGCATCCTGAAAGCCACTACTATAAAGACATCAGCATTAAGCCTTTTAAGTCTTTCGATAAAAACCTGATTCTTAAGGTTTTCCGGCTGGAGGATTGGAAGGTAATTTGATTCAGCGAATACTTTAACTGCTGATTTTTTAACAACTCTTCCTCTGCCGGCAGGTTTATCAGGCGCTGTCACCACTGAAACGACATTATAGCCGTTCATAAGCAGTGATCCGAGAGGCGCTACTGCAAATTCAGGCGTCCCCATGTATACAATCCTGAGATTTTTCATACCCGGAATCAGGCCCTTCAGGCGGACAATTGATAAATCAAATCTACTAAAAATATCAGTCCTTTACAACTCTTTTGTAGCAGGTCATGTTATGACCCATTTTGTCGGCCTTTGTTTTCAGATAAAACTCATTGTAGGGATTTGAAGGGATTACCAGAGGTATCGCTTCCACAATCGTGATACCGTAACCCTCGAGACCTGCCCTCTTTACAGGGTTATTGGAGATAAGGCGGACCTTGCCAAGACCAAGCTCCCTCATTATGCTGGCTCCGACACCATAATCCCTTTCATCTTCACCGAAGCCAAGGGTGAGGTTTGCCTGCACGGTATCCATGCCTTCATCCTGAAGCTTGTAGGCCTTGATTTTGTTGAACAGACCTATTCCCCTTCCTTCCTGGCTAAGGTAAATGACCACCCCTTTCCCTTCAGCCTCTACCATTTCCATGGCTTTGTGAAGCTGGGCACCGCAATCACATCTCAATGAACCGAAGATATCTCCTGTGAAGCAGGAAGAATGAAGCCTTACCAGAACAGGCTCTTCCCTTGTCCATGTACCTTTTACCAGTGCCGCATGTTCCAGGCCGTTACTTATCTGCCTGAACGGAATAAATTCAAACTCGCCATGTTCGGTTGGCAGCTTCACACGTTCCCCCTTCTCAATTATAGTGTCCCTTTCGAGAGTATAGGTGATCAGATCCTTGATTGTAACTATCTTGATATTGAATTTTGACCTTAGTTTCTCAAGATCAGGCAGCCGTGCCATTGAACCGTCATCGTTCATGATCTCGACCAGAGCGCCTCCCTGGCTTAGACCTGCAAATCTTGTAAGATCAACGACAGCTTCTGTATGGCCAGCTCTTCTGAGCACACCTTTTTGTTTTGCCTTCAACGGGAATATATGTCCGGGCCTGCCAAGGTCTGAAGGATTGGTTGACGGATCAACGAGTGCCTTTATTGTGAGTGCCCTGTCTTTTGCCGAAACACCTGTCGTGGTTTCCGGACCAAGAAGATCGACTGAAACGGTAAATTGGGTTTCGTGAAGTGAGGTGTTGGTCCCGACCATCAGATCAAGCTCAAGCTTCTCGCACCTTTCTTCGGGAAGTGCAACGCAAATAAGACCCCGGCCATGCTTTGCCATGAAATTCACAATTTCCGGGGTGATCAGCTCAGCTGAACAGATGAAGTCGCCTTCATTTTCCCTGTCTTCATCATCAACCACAATAAGGAGTTTTCCATTCCTTATTTCTTCAATGCCTTCTTCAATCGTGTTTAGCTTGATTTCCATCTTTGTTTATAAAATTTGTTGTTCCTCAAAAGCAGGATTACGGTGTGTACCGATTATAATAATTCTGTACAGGTAATCTTTTATTCTCCTGAAGATTGCTAAATAAGTGTCAATATTAAGTATTACAGAATCTGTGGAAGCTTTGTATGTCAGGAAGATACCGGCCGGCAGCAGGATATAGGTCGAGGCCCACATCCCGGCTGCGGTGCTGATGAGGTCTTCCTCAACCAGCTTCTCACCGGAAATGGATACGACATACCATATAACGAAAAACAGAATTGAGATAACTGCAGGTGTACCGAGCCCTCCTTTCCTGATTATTGCTCCCAGCGGGGCACCGATAAGGAAAAAGACAATGCAGGCTACAGCAAGGGTGAATTTCTTATTCCAGTCGACCTCATATCGCTTAATGAACTTTACTTCATTGTGAAGCGATTCCTTCTGCGTTGAGAGGAAATTGGTTGCAGATTTCAGATTCCCGATTGCCGTGGTCAGTACAGCTTTTTTCTCGAGTACAGTTAAAGAATCCAACAACGCTTTTGGATCAAAGACCGGCTTCGCAGCTGAAGCATTGGCTTCCTTTCCATAGTTCGAACTTGCAGTGAAGTTTCTTCTGCTGTATAAAAGGCTGTTGGTGAACTCCCTGAAGTAAGCGTTGACCCTGTCGGTATATCTTTTGTTAAGTGAATCGATTTCGTGAGTCAGCTGTGCAACGTTCTTCATCGCGGAATTTGATTTGAATAGATTGATCTCTGTCCGTTCCAGATCAAATCCTGAGAGCGGCACCACAAGGGTTTGCTCTCTGAAAACATCTTTTCTGAAGGGATAGCTTTTATTCCCCGCGCCATCGTTCTTCTCCTGGACTTCACTGTATGAATACCCATTATAAAGTACCATCGACATTGCCGTTTCATCGTGGGTGACCTTCATATAGCCAGAATCAGCATATATAACATCACTGTTCCCTTTATTCCTCCTGTGGTCGTAAATAAAGATCTTGTCGAGGCGGTTTGTGGTAGGGTCCTTGGAAGTGATCTTGATGCTGAATCCGTCGATATCATTATTGAATGTCCCTGCCTGGAGATTGATATCGGGTCTTTTCCGGCGAATATCGTAAAGCAGTGTTCTTGCCTGACGGTTTGAATAGGGGAGGACATTATTTGAGAAGAAGAAGGAGACAATGCATATAAAGGAGATGAGGACAACCAGCGGAAGCATTATCCGTCTGAGTGGTATGCCTGACGATTTGAGAGCTGTCAGTTCGCTGAATTCACCCATGTTCCCGAAGGTCATCAATGAAGCAAGAAGGATTGCGAGGGGAAGCGCCATCGGGACGAATGACAGCGAGAACTGGAACAACAGTTCCGCTACGATTTTTACTTCCAGCCCTTTTCCTGCAAGCTCATCAACATACATCCATAAAAACTGCAAAATAAGGATGATCAGAACAATGAAGAAAGTCAGGATAAGAGGGCCGATAAATGATTTTAAAACGAATTTATCGAGTTTCTTCACCAAGCTTCAAATTTTCAAATTGCAAAAGTACTTGATTTTTGGTTATAGTGTTCATTTGGCTTCGCTGAACTCAATCCATTTGGTTTTTTTGGAGGAGTAAAAGAAATGAATGACTAAATTCCAAGGGCTCTTTTCAAGTCATTTATCTGCGTGTCCCAAAGGTAAATCGCATCCTCCTTTTCATCCGGTTCAGCGAAATCGGTGATCATCAGTGCAAGGTCACCAGTGAGATCATGGACTATTATTTTGAATTCGAAGTAGTTGGTATCCTTGTCGTTGGAATCAACCCAGTCGAAGCGGACCAGTTTATTTTCTTTCACCGAGGTAAGCTTTGCCCTGGTTTCAGTCTTGTTCCATGAGAATATGTAAAGATTATCGGCAATTGTTACATTATCGGCAAACCATTCACTTAATCCTTCAGGTGTGCTTAGTCTCGAGAACAGGACTTTTGGTGAGCAGTTAAGGGTGTATTCCAGTTCGTATTTCTGCCGCATGTTAAAAGATAACTTTAGGTGCTATTATGCAATATATGAAAAAATTATGCAAAGAAAAAATCGTGTTGGTTTTTTGGGTATATCTGGTTATATTTGCCCCCGCAAAACTTAACAGTTGGCGAGATAGCTCATCCCGATAGCTATCGGGAGGTTGGAGCGTACAAAAGTTGGCGAGATAGCTCAGTTGGTTAGAGCGTATGATTCATAATCATAAGGTCGGGGGTTCAATCCCCCCTCTCGCTACAGCTGAAAACCCTGTGGAAACCGTAAGGTTGACACAGGGCTTTTTTGTTTTAAGCTCAGGACTTGTCTGGGAGCTGAAAAACAAAAAAGCCTTAGTCAGGCATTAGTCTGACAGGGTTTTCAGATGTTAAGCTTCCCTAATCGGGGATCGCGAAGTCAATCCCCCCTCTCGCTACTATTGGAAATCAGATGTTTATAGAATTTATAGATGATGATTAATTCTTTTTATTCACACTTAATTCACACAGATATCACTTATTTTAGAAAAAGCCCCCAGACTGATTTCCGGGGGCTGGCTTTTTGGTTTTTGATTTCTAAAAAATTATGGTCTTTCTGTAATGGATCAGGGCCTTGCAAAATTCATTTTCCCTATTGACTTGTGGAGATACTATTTTCACTTATAACCAGCAGATATAATTTTCTGAAATCGTGGCAAACTTCTTAACTTATCATATAATGGATTATTATTTAGATAACCAATGCCCAGCCAACTTGGAATTGAGAGTAAGTATTCCATTTTGTCGAGAGCCAAATTATAGTTATTTGTTAAGATATAAATCTCCATTAAATCCTGTTCTAAACCTGGACCAAGGTATGCATCTGCTTTGATCGGCATAATATTTAATGCTTTCATACCGCATGATATTGCATCTTTAACATTCCCAATTAATGCATAACATTTCCCTAATGTGGCGTAAATTCTTTCATCATCAGGAGTTTCCATAAGTAGTTTTTTCAAATGAAAAACTGCAGAATCTGCATATATTTTGCAAAAAGATGCGTTGTTATTTAAATAATAAATCAATGCAAGTCTATAAGTTTTTGGTTCATACCATAGTTGATAAGATGCAACCAATATTGTATCCTTTTTGATGAAATCAATTAACTTATCGTATTCCCGAGAAAAATAATAAACATCCCAGAGCATATCCTGTTCCTTTAAACCTGATCTTTTAAGCGCTTCGATCTGATCACCTTTTTTCTTTAGATAAGCACGGTATATATAGGAATTAAAAGCTTTATAGTCAGGAATTAATGATAGTCCCTGCCTGCAGCATTCAATCTCATCATCATATTTGTGTAAAAGATCATATGTATCAGTAAGATTATCATAATAACTTGCATTAAATGGATCTAATTTTATGGCTTGTTTTAATTCATTTATTGATTCTTCCAACTTGCCCTGCCGTCTCAAAATGTAGGAGGTATAGGCATACAAATCTGCCATATGTGGTACTTCTGCTTTCAATTCATTAAGAATCTTTAGAGCTTTATCATAATTGCGATTTTTATGATAATAGCAAACTGCTTCTGCAAATCTTATTTCAGGTAATTCCGGATTTATCCGTAATCCTTTGTCTATGTCCTGCTTCGCTTTCAAATCGTGACCTTGCCATCCTTCTCCTCTCAACCAGAAAAAAAATGAATGAGCTATTGCTCTTTTAGCATAGACCGCAGTAAATAGCGAGTCCTCCTCAATAGCTTTTGAATACATATCTATTGCATGCAGAAACTCCATTTTAGACAGGTAATCATTACCTCTCAGGTAAAAGTCATAAGCAAGCAGATTAGTTGTAGTCTTTTTTTCAATCAGTCGTTTTTCATCAGGTGTTATTGATGTCTTTAACGCAGAGACAATAGATTGTGCGATATCACTTTGTGTGTCAAAAATATCTTGTGTTCCTCTTATCTCTTTTTGGTAAGACTCTGCCCAAAGATGTTTTTCCTTCCTGGCAGCGATCAACTGAACTCTCAGGCGATAGAAATTTCCGAATTTTTGCCCGCTTCCTTCAACAATATAATTAACTCCCAGTTTTTTTGCTATTTCCGGTACTGTTGGGACTGAAAAACCTTTATATTGCTCGGTTGATGTTCTTGAAAGAACACGGAACTCCTTAATCTTTTGCAAATTGTTTAGGATTTCTTCCATTAATCCATTAATAAAATACGTTGTTGAATCACTCCCGCTATCATTAATAAATGGTAACACAGCAATAGATTTTTCAAGTTTTGAAATGCCTGCATTAAATTTTCTTTTACTTATAAAGTTAAAGCCTATCAATGCTAATATTATAACTGCACTAACATATGTGGCAATCTTCCATCCATTTGAAGCAGGTTTGGCTGTTTGATCGGAATGCTTTGCAGTAGTCAACGGTCTAGTTTTCCTGACCCCGGTAGGTGTAATATCATACACCCATGAAAGGAATATGGCAATGACAAAGCCAATGCACAGCAGAACGATAACCAATGCTGTTGTCCAATCAGGTAATCGTAATGGTTGTTCAATTATGTCAACAAGCTGCAGAATTATGAAAGCTACAGCTGCATATACAGTTACTACATGGACAACCTTGCGTCGCTTCAGCTCCTTCCAGAATCTTTCAAAATTATTGGTTTTCTGAGCCATCAGGTATCTCTTTTGCTTTGTACAGGTAAAATTACGTTATCCTATTGCCAAAGTCAAGGTGTGCAGATATTGCCTGCAAATAAAAAGTCCCCGGCTGATCCGGGGGCTGAATATTTTCAGAATTTATTTGTTTCTGAATTTAGTCTAGTTGCTCTTCATCCCTGCAGCAGCTTTTTTGGCGGCCTCGAGGTGAAGATATACCTGATGTCTGTAGAATGGACATAGATCTCTGCTTCTTTCAAGAAGTTTCAGAGCTTCATTGTATTTTCCCTGCTTATATAATCCCCATCCTTTAGTATCCAGAAACCAGTAGGTATCAGGCTTCAGTTCCAGTGCCTTGTTAACCAGCTCCATACCCTCATCTATATTGCGATCCCTATCAATAAGAAACAAGGCGAGATCCCACATCCGGTACGGATCTTCAGGTTCAAATGAAAGTTCAAGTCTGTGATATTTTTCTGCTTTATCCAGATAGCCAGCCTTGTTGTAAATCTCTCCGATACTATATGCGATGCCTGCCTCTGTCCATGATCTGTCCCTGCGGAGTGTCTTATATTTTTCAATATAATTATTTGCAGTAACAGTATCCCCTTCTGTCAGGGAAAGGACCGTCTTATACCATATTATTCCAGGATCGTCAGGAAAGTCTCTGTCTGCTTTTTTATAAAGCTTCTTTTCCTTTTTATACTGACCAGTTTCATGATATGCTTCTCCAAGCAGGGTATAATTAAAAATCCACCAGGGCTTTGTCCCAAATTGATCATACAATTTCATAGATTTTTCATACTCTGGGATTGCTTTATCATATTGATCTAGTTTGGAATAGCTAAGACCAATGTTATAATAAGTACCTGGGAAATGGTCATCAATTTCAAGGTACTGTCTTAAGTATTTAATTACTTCAAGAGGTGTTTCATAAAAGTCAGCATGATTCTGGTCTGTAAGTATCTTCATCCATGTGGGCATCTGCTCTCTTTTTTTATAAACTTTGTCGCTCCAACTTCTACCCTCTTCATATGAGCCTTCATTCATGCATACATATGAAAGTGACAGGGCTGCGAAAACAAAGTTTGAATCGATAGCAAGTGCCTGCAGGAACATTTTCTTTGCAGTCGGGTAATCTCTTGAACTCTGTGCCTTTTCGCCATACAAAAAATATCTGTAAGCTTCTGAAGAGGCTGTAGTGGGCCGATGACGCTGATAGAGAGGTAATTTATTCATCAGTTTGGATATTACCAGGGAATTCTCTACCAACAATGCAAGGGAATCAGTAATATGGAGAATATTCTCTTCAGTGCCATCTATCTGAAACGATGTATAGCTATCTTCAGATTTAGAGTCAATCAATTGTGCATTTACCCTCACAATACTGCCTGCTTTTTTTATAGTGCCATAAACAAAGACAGTAGCATCGATTTGTTGTGATATTGTCCCGGCGAAGGAAGGTGTGATTGATGCAAAATTAGCAAAGCCCTTAACCTGAATCAACTTATTAACCAATTCAGTCTGTCTGACTTTTAATTCTTCAGAATTCGTCAGAAAGGTGGTCAGCTCATTCTGGATCCCGGTTTGCCAGATATTCCAGATTGTATCACCAGTCAAATTCTGAAATGGCATTACCGCTACATATATTTTCTCACCAGAGGATCTTAGATTTTCTAAAGTATTTCGTTTAAATATTTTAGGATAAGCAAGAATAATTACAATAACTATCAGTACAGCATTCAATATATAGCTTGGCCTGAGTCTCTTTGTAACAGGCTTTGGCTGAATTTCCGACTTTTCTGATCCATCAGGTGATCCGGTCTTCATAATCCCAAAGGGGGTAAGATCGAAGATCCATGACAGAATGACAACGAAAGGTAATCCAAGAGCAAGTATTAATAGTTCCAGTGTTGAAAACAACTCAGTCAGATGGAGAGGTGTGGAAAGGTTATTTGTTACTTCGATAATGATATATGCAGTAGCTAAATATGTTGTAACTACTCCGAAGACCCTGCGTCTTTTTAGTTCCTTCCAGAACCTTTCAAAACTATTGGTTTTCTCAGCCATCAGCTAACTTTTGTGCTTTGTAAGTGTAAAGGTAGGCTATACTGGTGCCAAAGTCAAGTGACAAACAATTGTCCTGTATATTATATATTATTGTTCTTAATATCTTGTGGAAAGATTTATAATCAGCTGTGACCGTGTAAGATATAAGGAAATTACTCATATGTGATAATATAGAATGAAAAACACACTGGCACATCCAATTTCAAAACCAATAATAAAATCCGGTTCTTTACGGTAGTTTCTTGATAATGTCTCCGAACTCTTTGATCGTAAATGCTTTGAGGGTTGTTGTTCTTACACTCCCAAGAGAACTTAAAGCGCAATTGAATGCAGTAGTAACCTCATCACTTGGTGCTTCTCCAACACCTATGTAATCATATTCTCCCAGGGTAGCATAAAAGCAAATCAATTTTCCACCCATTTTTTCAAACATTTTTAAGCCATCCTCAATTTTTTTAGGTGCTGCTTTTAGGTCTTTTGCTCCTTGATCTGTCAGCTTCATTAGTGTAATGTAAGTATTCATTTTTGCCTCCTTTATTTTAAGATTTTATCAGGATGTGACCAGTGTGTAATCCTTTGCTTAAATCTTCCAATAATAGGATTATTGAATAATCATATAAAGTTACGCCACCAAAAAGCCAAAGTCAATTTTATTTAATATCCTGATACATATCTTGCAGTATAGGTATAAGGGTTGGTATATTGTCTGAGTGATGCTAATTATCGCTTTTGCGGGTTCGCAGACCTTCCAAGGGCATTCCAGAGACATGTCAGGTATAATATAGCTGAACTTATCTCTGCACAAGAGATATTATAAGTTGTTTTTTATTCTTAGGTGGAGAAAGAATGCTTTCCTTAAGCCAAGACATGTGATTTTTTGACTTTCCTTTTGAAATTCCAACCCTGACATAAAGGCAGGCTCTATGCCCGTTAATACATGTTTGTATTAAAAATATTGAATAGAAGTAAACTATTTACATGACACTTGATAGAAACTTAACATACCGGGACAAACAAATTACCTTTATTGACATTATCAGGCACTGGAGGAAATTATCTTTTATTCCTTTAAGGATTTATTCAAAATATTGTTATTAAAAGACATAAGGTCATCGACTGAAAGTATGTCGCCGTGACCGTCAATTATTGTCTTAATATTAATCATTCGTTTTTCTATCCATTGAATTGCTTGATGCCATCTCTCTCTATCTGTCATTAATGTGTCATTGATATCTGGTCTGCCATATTTAGAAAATAAATCACCGGTAAAAAGAATAGCCATCTCTGGTATATAAATTAAAATATCGCTATTAGAATGACATTTACCAAAATAGATCATTTCCAATGTAGCATCCCCCATATCAATATTCAACCTGTCTGAAAATGTGATATCAGGTTGTTTTACAGGGACTAAGTTCTTTGCATCATTGTATGCATTCAGGTATCTGGTTTTTTGAGTAAAAATCTCTTTCCATTCAACAGTATTTGATTCAGAAGCCTTAAGTTGTTGATCATAATCCTCGACTACATTACTTAAGTTCTTTAATCTCTTTCCCGGATTATTCAATTGTTCAGATATTTCCTGAAGGCAATTTACATGTCCTATAATTCGGGCTTCAACAAAAATGCCGTTCCCTCCATAATGGTCAGGATGACCATGTGAATTGATCACATAGGTAAAATCATTTCCTTCAAATTCATTTTCAATAATTTTTCTGTATCTGGCAGTCAAACCTGATGAGATACCTGCATCTATAACAATAATTCCTTTTTTTGTGTTTATTGCTGCTAATGCGTCAGCACCAAATTTTATTAAAATACATTGTTTACTTATTTTTTGAATTTCAATAAGTGAATCAATTTTCTGAGACATAGGATCAATTGACGAAACTTTATGAGAATTGCATCCATCAGACAGGAAGGTCAACAAATAAATTAAAGAATAGATAATCACCAGTTTGGGCATTCCTTATAATGAGTAAGTCAAAATAACGTGATAAAATACAAGGAGCTGAATACCTATATAACTCAATTACAATGTTAAAGATAAACTTAATACTTGTCAGACAAAAGGTCTTAAAATACTCTGGGACAAATCCTGAAATGAATCAGATAAACCTTTAAGTGCTTTGTCTTTTTCATCGCATAGAAGGATATTGACCTTTAAAGCGAACATTTTATGCTCTGGAATTGTATGAAAGATTAATTTGCTAAAAACTCAGCTACTATTTCCAAAGCATGCCTGTTTTTTTCAGAAGACAGTGAACACATATGTCCACTTCCCTTCATCAGATATGTTTTTACATTTGGAATAATTTTTTTGGCCCTGTTTATTACTTTCTCTCCGGGAAATATTACATCTTTTTCTCCTGTAATTATTAAGGTAGGGGCAGTATAATTCTTCATATCAGATCTTTTGACGTTACTTGGCATACCTGCCTTAACACGCACATTATCAAAAGCGCATTTTACCATTTCAAAGGTATCTTCATCAATCTCATTCTCATCTAATGCCATCGGCAGAATAGCTTTCTTGAGCCATTTCCCATTATGTGTAATTCTATACAAAATCATCGGCATACCCATACTAAACATTATACCTGTATTTGAAGCATTGCATATTCCTGACGGGACAAGTAAAATAGCTTTTAATATCTTTTGTGGGGAAACGCACATTAGCTTCATTAAAACTCCACCGCCATATGAACCTCCCATGCATATCATTTTTTTAAATCCCAAACCATCTATTACATCAGATGCCCATTTACCATACTCTAAGTTTTTAGCAGATAAAACAGTCTGAGCACTTTTCCCGGGGTGTCCCATTATATCTGCAGCATATATCAGATACTTATCTCTAAAGCGAAGGAAATCTCTTAAATAATATGGCGTAGTACTGTTTCCTCCATGAAATAGTAAAATAGGCTTTCCGTTTGGATTACCAGTTTTAAGCAAATGGGTTTTTCCAAACCTTGTATCTGCATAAATATCTTCAAAATCTATATTTAACGCTGAAACCTGCTTATCATACAGGTCTTGAATTATTTTCTGACTTTTTTCATTTTTATAAACAGATTTGCTCATATCAGGACTACCAATTAAATGGATCATTGTCATGCAAGTTATAAGTAATTTGTATTGAGCAATAATTTAATTATCAATTTGGATCTTAGCACGGTAGTTATTCACTCTGCAATTACAGCGAGTTGATTCTACCCAGCTTCAGGAGATTCTGTTATTATTCAAAAAGCCCCCGGAGCTGATCCGGAGGCTGACACTTGCTTCAATTTTTCTTATGGTTAATTATGATTTAGTTGGAATTTTACATCTGTTGCATTTGATTCCTGTGATATATCAGTAGGAATAGAGGGAGATTTTGATTTAGTTAACACTCTCAAATAAGCGGAAAACTTGTTCATTCTGTTTATTTTATCTTAGCTGTTTAGTCATTGTTTTTTGTGGAAATCCTTACGGTAAAAAACTGTTCTCCTGAATCTGGTACTTGAAGGTTCCTTTCTCCTTTAGCATCAATTAATCCGGATTGGGCATTAATTACATCATTACCCTGGGCGGCATTTACTTCCAGAATTGGAATATGCGTTGAAAGCGCCCACAACTCAGCTGAAGACTCATGAAAAGGCCTAT
>JAUZNW010000130.1 GCA_030706785.1 Bacteroidota bacterium
CAAACTCAATCATGAGGATAGCACCCGGTTCACCATCAAGGAAGAAACGGTTGTTTTTCTGGCTTAGATTATCCTTTGTAAGCTCAAGAATACGGTCATCTGTCAGCTCAACAGCTGTCGGCTTGAATTTCAAGGCTATCAGGTTGGCTTTAAAAGCTTCATCCCTGTCACGGTGATGTACACAAACGAGAGTTTTATATGTCGGGGGAAGCGGTACAAGATTCAGCTTGATCTCTGTTGTGACAGCCAGGGTACCTTCAGAGCCGGTCAATAGCTTGCAGAAATTGAACGGTTTGTCTGAATTTTCATCAAAAACTTCCGAATCAAGCAAAAGGTCAAGGGCGTATCCGGTATTTCTTCTTGGTATCCTGGGATCAGGGTAATTTTCCCTGATGTTTTTCTGGTTTTCAGGATTATCAAGTATCTCTTTTATATTACGGTAAAGTTCTCCTTCAAGATTATTCAGCCGACATTTTTCTGAGAAAGTTTCCCTGCTTACTGGTCCGAAAACAGCCTCACTTCCGTCACTGAGTAACGTTTTAAGTTCTATTGTATGATCCCTTGTTGAGCCATAGACAATTGAATGTGAGCCGCATGAATTATTTCCAACCATACCTCCCATGTTGCACCTGCTTGAAGTCGATGTTTCTGGTCCGAAGAAGAGGCCGAAAGGTTTTAAATAAATATTCAGTTCATCAAGGACAACACCGGGTTCAACCCGTACCCACATTTCTTCCCTGTTCAGCTCGAGGATATGATTTATGTAGCGGGAAATGTCAATCACAATTCCTGAACCCACAACCTGTCCGGCGAGAGATGTTCCTCCGGCTCTCATTATCACGCCTATCTTTTGTGTTGAAGCGAATTCAAGTAGCTTCTTTATATCCTCAGCATGCTTTGGCCAGGCGACTGCCACAGGCATTTCTTTATAATCGGAAGCATCAGTCGAATAGATGGTTTTTGTGACAAGATCATCCCTGAGATCACCCTCAAGGCTGCTTTTAAGTGAATTCAGCTTCTCTTTATAAGAATCCATTTACGCTATTTTTTGAACGCCCAAATTTAGAAAATGATTTGATCTTACCTTTTAAGATTTAAGTTCACTGGGATTATTTTTCTTAAAAATTTGTATCACTGAAATATTCATGACCTATGCCGTTGTTTAATCGAACTTTTTTTATCAAATTTAAAGCTAAAAGTAGAATTTAATAAATAATTGATTTACAATGGAATTGCTTGATCGTATCAGATTCAATGCTAAGAAGCATAATATGCGAATTGTCCTTCCTGAAGGATATGAGGAAAGAAACTTAAGAGCAGCGGATATTGCCCTGGCGGAAGGACTCGCCCAGATAATATTGATCGGTGATCCTTATGAAATTGCTGCGCATGCAAAGCAGCTGGGACTTACAAATATCGGGAAAGCTAAGATTGTCAACCCGAAATCCCACGAAAAGAAGGAAAAATATATTGATCTTATGGTAGAGCTTCGGAAGAGCAAGGGTTTGACAAGGGAGGAAGCTGCCCGTTTGATAGAAGATCCACTTTATCTCGGCGTATTGATGATAAAGAGCGGAGACGCAGATGGGGAGGTCTCAGGAGCAGATCACGCAACAGGCGATGTTCTGAGACCGGCCCTTCAGTATGTTAAAACTGCTCCCGGGATATCAGTAGTTTCGGGAGCATTTATTATGATACTCCCGGAAAAAACATATGGTGAAGAGGGTGTCCTGGTATTTGCCGATGGTGCTGTACACCCGAATCCTACCGACAGGGAACTCGCTGAAATAGGCATTGCAACTGCTCACACTGCAAGGGCAATAGCTGGATTTGAGCCCAAAATTGCATTTCTGAGCTTCTCGACCAAGGGCAGCGCAAAGCACGAAATGGTCGACAAAGTTGTTAATGCCACACGGATAGCTCAGGAGATAGCTCCTGATCTTATGATAGATGGAGAATTCCAGGCTGATGCAGCACTGGTGGAATCAATTGGTCAGAAGAAAGCTCCCGGAAGCAAGATTGCCGGTAAGGCAAATGTCCTGATCTTCCCAAATCTTGAGTCAGGCAATATCGCTTACAAGCTTGTTCAGCGACTTGCAAAGGCAGAGGCTATCGGTCCGATCCTCCAGGGAATGGCAGCACCGATTAATGACCTTTCCCGAGGCTGCTCGGTAAATGATATTGTGTGTATGATAGCAATAACGGCAAACCAGGCAGCAGCAAAAAAGTAATTATTTAATATCACTTAATCAGGTTATAGATGATAATTCTTGTTTTGAATTGTGGAAGCTCTTCCATCAAGTACCAGCTTTTTAATATGTCAGACGGGTATGAAATGCTGGCAAAAGGTCTTCTTGAACGTATTGGATTGAATGACAGCATTCTGACACATAAACCTACCAACGGGGAACCATATAAGGTAATAAATGATGTTCCGGACCATACAGTTGGCATAAACCTGGTGATGGCCGCTCTCACCGATCCGAAGCACGGTGTGATAAAGAACGTGAATGAGATCACGGCGGTCGGTCATCGTGTTGTCAATGGAGGGGAAAGCTACAAGGAGAGTGTCCTTATTGATAATGAAGTCAAGAAACAGGTTGAGCTTTGCAGCGATCTTGCACCGCTTCACAATCCGGCCAACCTGAAGGGGATCCTGTCGGTTGAAAAACTTATACCGGGAGTTCCGCAGGTTGCAGTATTCGATACGTCATTTCATCAGACAATGCCGGATTATGCTTACATGTATGCTTTGCCTTATGAATATTATGAAAAGTATAAGATCAGGAAATACGGATATCATGGGACAAGTCATAAGTTTGTAGCCGCAAAGGCTGCAAATCTTCTCGGTAAGAATATGAAGGACCTGAAGATCATCACCTGCCACCTTGGAAACGGAGCTTCTATAACTGCCATCCAGGGAGGACGGTCGATTGATACCTCAATGGGCTTTACACCGGTCGACGGACTGATCATGGGCACCCGAACCGGTGAAATTGATCCCGGGGTCCTTATTTATATAGCTGACAAGGAACATCTTAATGTAACCGGGGTCAACAATCTCATAAATAAAAAGAGCGGTGTGGCAGGTATTTCCCAGCTCTCATCCGATATGAGGGATCTTGAGGTTGCTGCCTCGGAAGGGAATGAAAAGGCAATTCTCGCCCTTAACATGTATGCCTACAAAGTAAAAAAATTCATCGGATCATACATAGCTGTCCTAAACGGGCTCGATCTTCTTGTATTCACCGGCGGAGTGGGAGAGAATGATTTCAAGATGAGAGCCATGATATGTTCCGATATGGAACAGCTCGGGATTATTTTTGATTTCGAAGCAAATATTGGCATATGCAGTAAAGACAAAATAATATCAAAACCTGAATCCAGGGCAACCGTAATGTGCATCACGACTGATGAAGAATTCGTCATTGCATCTGATACCAAGTATATAGTTGAACATCACACTGTTTAATCATATCATAAATAAAGAATCCTATGGTGCTAAAGAGCATGTCCGACCTGAAGGGCATCGTGGC
Organism: Bacteroidota bacterium; assembly: GCA_030706785.1. GTDB lineage: Bacteria > Bacteroidota > Bacteroidia > Bacteroidales > VadinHA17 > LD21. The sequence continues at coordinate 3,537 of JAUZNW010000130.1, forward strand.
AGGAAAGCCGAGAAAAAAGCTTGTGCTGGCTGCGGCTCAGGATCAGCATTCATTGAGTGCTGTTCTGAGAGCCTGGAAGGATGATATTATAGAACCTATTTTCATAGGTGACAAAGAAGCCATACAAAATATCTGCTCCGAATTCAATTATGATATATCGGGATTAAGGATCATTCATGAACCCGTTATCGAAATGTCGGTTGAAATGGCTGTGAAAATGCTGAGCTCCAAGCAGGCCGACATCCTCATGAAAGGAAAAGTAGGCACCTCAACGCTTCTTAAAAGCGTGCTTAACAAGGAGTGGGGGCTTAGGACCGGTAATCTTCTTTCCCATATTGCCCTGTTTGAGGTGGAAACGTATCATAAGCTGATTGCTGTCACTGATGTTGCCATGAATATTGCACCCAGCCTGAAGGATAAGATTGCAATAGTAAATAATTCTGTTTCATTTCTGAAAAGGTTAGGTTATGTAAAGCCCAAAGTTGCTGTCCTGGGCGCGGTGGAGATGGTGAACGAGAACATGGAAGCCACACTTGATGCTGCATTGCTGTCAAAGATGAATCAGCGTGACCAAATAAGAGACTGCATAATTGACGGGCCGCTTGCATTCGATAATGCTGTCAGCCTCGAAAGTGCACAGTTCAAGGGTATAAGAAGCGAAGTAGCGGGTGATACCGACCTTTTACTGATGCCTGACATCGAGGTTGGCAATGTTCTTTATAAGTCATTGGTTTTCTTTGCAAAAGCGAAAGTGGCTTCTATAATACTAGGAGCGCAGGTACCGATAGTACTGACTTCCAGATCGGATTCCGAACAGGCAAAATACGACAGCATATTATTATCAGCAGCGGCCAGCAAATAATTAGTTACCGAAATATGATCAGATCGCTCGACCAGATGGTTGAAAGGGTACTTTCACTGCATAAGAAGCATCGGATCGCAATTGCATGGGCCCATGATTCACACACTGTCAGTGCTATCCATAAGGCTGTAAATTACGGATTTGCCGAAGCTATAATGATCGGTCATGTATCAGAGATAAAAAATGTCTGCAGAAGGGACGGGATCGATCCTGATTTATTTACAATGGTAGATTCAGCCAGCGATGTTAGTTCGGCTGCACAGGCCGTGCGCCTGGCCAGGAGTGGCAAGGCAGATATTGTCATGAAAGGTCTGATAGGCACTGACAAATTCCTTAAGGTGGTAATGGACAAGAAATCAGGACTAATGCTTCCTGATGCTGTCCTGAGCTATGTTTGCGCAATTGAACTGCCCTCATATCACAAGCTTCTTTTCATCACTGATCCGGCAGTTATCCCTTTCCCCACCCTTGACCAGAAGATTGCCATGGCTGAGTATGCAATTGAGATGACAGAAAGATTCGGGATAAGCAAACCGAAAGTTGCCCTGATCGGGGCTTCTGAGAAGCTTAGCTCGCATTTTAAAAGTTCAACCGATTATCCGGTGATGTGCAAAATGGCAGCTGAAGGCAGGATAAGGAATTGTACAATGGATGGCCCGCTCGATATTTTCCTTGCCTGTGATAAGAAAAGCGTTGAAATAAAAGGTATTGATACTCCGGTCAACGGTGATGCAGATATATTGCTTTTCCCTTCACTCGAGTCCTGCAATCCTTTTTACAAAGGGCTTATGCTGTTCGCACAGGGAGAACTGGCAGGAATAATAAGAGGCACTTCAAAGCCTGTTGTGGTAATGTCGAGAAGCGAAAGCGAAAAATCGAAATTCTATTGCATTGCCCTTTCATGCCTTATGGCTTAAGACCGGGTTTCCTGATTAAAGCATAAATTATTAATCCAATTTAATTCCTATGGCCAAACGTCTGATTCTGGCAATTAATCCCGGTTCGACCTCTACAAAATTTGCACTGTTTGCAGAAAAGGACCTGATATTTGAAAAGACCCTTAGACATACGTCTGAGGAAATGTCAGGTTATGCAAGGATTACCGATCAGCTTCATTTCAGGAAGCAGCTTATAATGAGAGAATTGGCTGAAAGTTGCAAAGACATTTCTGCAATTGCTGCAGTAGTAGGAAGGGGAGGGCTGGTAAAACCAATAGAGTCAGGAATTTACGAAGTAAATGAGATTATGAAGGAGGATCTGTTTTCAGGAAGGTTGGGTCAGCATGCCAGTAATTTAGGGGGACTTATAGCGGACGATATTGCTTCTGCATTACCCAACGCAAGAGCTTTTATTGTTGATCCTGTGGTGGTTGATGAACTCCAGGATGTGGCAAGGGTCTCGGGGCATCCAGCAATTGAACGCATTTCAATCTTTCATGCCCTGAACCAGAAAGCCGTTGCCAGGATATATGCTGATTCTGCAGGCAGAAAATATGATGATATGAACCTTATCATTGCCCATATGGGCGGAGGCATCAGCGTGGGAGCCCATAAAAAAGGAAAGGTGATCGATGTCAATAATGCATTGAACGGAGATGGACCCTTCTCTCCGGAACGTTCAGGCGGATTGCCTTCTGGCCAGCTTATAGATCTCTGCATGAGCGGTAATTATTCCCATGAAGAGCTTAAATCTATGATCACCGGGAAAGGAGGCATTGTTGCATATCTGGGTACAAACAGTTTTATAGAAGTATGCAACAGGGCAGATAAAGGGGATAAGAAAGCTGCCCTGATCAGGGAAGCTATCGCATACCAGGTGGGAAAAGAGATTGGTGCAGCTGCAGCGGTTCTTAATGGAGATGTAGATGCAATAATACTGACAGGAGGCCTTGCTTATCAGGATTCACATGTGGAAAGGATCAGATCAATGGTTAAATTCATTGCAGAGGTTGTGGTATATCCTGGGGAGGATGAGATCAAGGCTCTGGCATACAATGGTTTGCTTGCGCTGGACGGAAAGATTGAGATTAAGACCTACTCATGATTTCATGGATTGCTTACTGCCACCGGCAATACCTTCCCGTTAAAGAATTTACTTCCGTTAAGTGCAAAATATGATATAAACTCAGCGGCTTCATCAGGTTGTAGCAGAGATTTATGCCCCGGGAATGCCTTTTCAAACATCTCAGTCTGAACGGATCCAAGAGCAAGGCAATTTATATTGATTCCAAGGTTGGACAGCTCACCTGCAAGGCATTCAGTAAGGTTTGCAAGAGCTGCTTTTGAAGCACTGTAATAGGCAAGGCCCCTGTATTTTGAGCTTCCCTGAAATCCTCCCATGCTGGATATATTGACAATGTGGGCTCCCGGAGGCATAAGAGGTACAAGCAATTTGATCAAAGCTGCAGGACCGAAGAAGTTTGTCTCCATCATCATTCTTGCCTCCTGATCTGATATTTTTAGGAAATCATCCACCACAAGCGAACCCGAACAGTTTATCAGGATATCAACCCTGGAGAAGCTCTTAAGAATCTTATCCTTTATCGTTTCCTTTTTATCATTGAATTCATTAAGATCGAGCCTGAAAAATGAGACATTCTTGTTCAGGCATGCCGAAGCTATTTTTTTCATCCTGGCTTCATTCCTGCCTGTGAAAAGGACATAATTCCTGTTATCATTTGCCAAACAGATGACAAGCTCCCTTCCTATACCACCTGTTCCTCCGTTGATGATTATATTCATAAGGGCTATGTAATTTGATTAGAGTTTTTTTCGTTTATTTGCTGAGCTTTACTGTAAAGTTACGAAAATGTTCCTATGATGGCTTCTTGCAGAAAGAGATATAGTTTATCGGGCAAAATTCTGACCTTCAGCATGGTTCTGGTTATTTTGTTTTCTTCCTTATTGACTGTTTGTGGACAGGAACAAAGGAAGGAGGCTCCTCCCTTCAAAGACAGGCTTTTCTATGGGGGGAGTTTTGGTCTGCAATTCGGGACATTCACTGATATTTCAGTATCACCGGTTGTGGGTTTGTGGGCACTTTCAAGGATTAACGTTGCTCTCGGTCCAGATTTCCGATATTATAAGTTTCCCGGTTTCCATACAACTATATACGGAGGTAAACTCTATACAGAGCTCGTGTTTGTTGAGGACTTTAATAATATTATTCCCCTGGGAGTACATCTCGGATTATTCCTTCACGCTGAAGACGAAGTACTGAGCCTTGAATCGGAAGCATTTAAATCGCCGCCATACAATTCAAACAGGTTTTTAATCAGCACCATTCTTGTTGGTGGCGGGGTAAGGCAGCAAATGGGTCTCAAGTCTTCGCTGAATTTTACTTTCCTGTGGGCTTTAAATAACTCTGAATATGGTATTTACGGCAACCCTGAAATTAGGATATCGTTCTTTTTCTGAATTGCATTTCCGCATGCGCTAAATCCTGAATAAGTCAATGAACCTGCGACCTTCTTAACCTGTCGAAATGAAAAAAATCTGGAAGCTTTTCCACTATCTCCTTACAGCTGTCATATCCATAACTCTTATTCTGCTTATCCTGCAGGCAAACAATGTAATCGCTGTAAACCGCTATATATTGCTTGCATTTCGCATTCTGAGTGTCGTCCTTCTGATCGTTTTCGCTGTTCGAAAAAAATCACTGACGACATGGATACTTATAAGCATGATTGCAGGAGCTGATTTTGGCTACGATTTGCCTGTTATAGCCAGGAAACTTCAGGTTTTCAGCGATGTATTCCTCAGGCTGATCAAAACGATCATAGCACCGCTTCTCTTCTCGACTCTTGTAGTAGGCATTGCAGGGCACGCCGATATTAAGCAGATCGGGAGGATGGGATGGAAGTCGCTTCTTTACTTCGAGATAGTATCTACCGTTGCACTCTTTATAGGGCTTCTTGCGATCAACCTCAGCAAAGCTGGGGTGGGAGTCATTCTGCCTCCGAATCCTTCAAATCCGCCTGTATCAAATATTCAGTCACAGTCAGCCCATGATTTCTTCCTGCACATATTCCCGGAAAATATTGCGAAAGCAGTTTTTGAGGGAAATATACTCCAGATTGTTGTCTTCAGTATAATCTTTGGAATAGCGCTGGCAATGGTAAGGGAGAAATACAGGACCACCATGCTGAATTTGTGTGAAAGCCTCGCCGAAACCATGTTCAAGTTTACCAATATTGTAATGTATTATGCCCCTTTTGCCGTGTTTGCAGCAATCGCATATACAGTAGGTCACATGGGGCTCGACATACTTGTCAATCTTTTTAAACTGCTTGCAACTTTATATGTTGCCCTGTTAGTCTTTCTCCTGTTTGTACTCTTTCCTGTGGCCCTGATTTTCAGGATACCCGTTAAGCAATTCATAAAAGCTGTCGCAGAGCCGGCTACCATTGCATTCGCCACATCGAATTCAGAATCCGCACTTCCTTCTGCCATGGAGATGATGGAAAAATTCGGTATCCCCAGGAAGATAGTTGCATTTGTAATTCCTACCGGATACAGCTTTAACCTCGATGGCACCACGCTGTACCTGTCCCTCGCCACAATATTCGTCGCCCAGACTGCAGGAATAGATCTTCCCCTGGGCAGGCAGATCATTATCTGTCTGACACTGATGCTGACCAGTAAAGGAGTTGCCGGTGTATCAAGGGCAGCTCTGGTTATTTTACTTGGGACAGCTGTAAGCTTCGGATTACCTGTTGAACCAATATATCTGATCCTTGGAATAGATGTCCTGATGGATATGGCCCGGACTTCAGTCAACGTAATCGGTAATTGCCTTGCCACATCGGTGATAGCCCGCTCAGAAAAGGAATTTGACGATAAAGCCGCAGCTGCCTTCCAATCTGAGTAAAGCCCCCAATATTGCGCATTTGCGTTCCAAATTACTTCAGCTAAACATGCTCAGGATTGAATTTTTCATATGATCAGGGACATTTATATTGAAAAATACACCCACAGCATCTATTTTTCTGTATTCCGCCGCTCAATCATAGTCATACCTTACATCAGAACTTAAAATCCTGAAAAAAGACAGATTACGATTCAAATTAAGAATTAACCACAGAGATAAAGTAGTTACACAAAGTGAATCACAGAGTAGGACATTGAACTGAATGAACAGTGAAACTCCGTCTTAATTTCTTTCCATCCCTGTTTAAACATAAATCCTGACCAATATTATTTAGTTTACATCTGTAACGGCATGTTTTTATCAATAAATTCACAGATGTAAATGCTAAAATCATTAATATTAAATTACAAAAGTGAATTTATTTTTTCAGAGGATTAGCAAATATTTAATATACTAAAAACCAGTGTAAATACAATCATTATTTCAAGCAATAACTATGATTTCTTACGATTTTATTAAGAAATACTTTGAGGTTTATTTAGAATATCTGGATAACAAATTAAATACCAATAATATACAGTTCTAAACTCAATTATGACTTTAGATATACTTCTTTCTTATATTGAACATTATCAGGTTATTAACAAGAATATCCTTTCTAACTGATCTAAGATTAAATTAATGAATTACAAATGTAATTCAAATAAATTACATATGTGAATTTATTATAGATTACATTTGTGATTATCAAAGATAAAACATGAAAGAACGTATTCTTGCCTTTCTTAAAGCTGAAAACAAATCATGATCTCAATTTGCTGAGGTGATTGGTGTACAACCGTCAGGTATATCTCATATACTTTCAGGAAGAAATAAGCCAAGTCTTGATTTTGTTCTGAAAATGCTGGAGCGATACCCTTTTATTTCTACTGAGTGGCTTCTTTTCGGGAAAGGATCCATGTATAGTGAACCTAGTC
>JAUZNW010000131.1 GCA_030706785.1 Bacteroidota bacterium
ACAGTCTGGTTATCGGATCCGTCTGCAGGAGGTGTAATACATGCCTGGCCTTTTATATAATTCGTTGAAAATAAAAAGACAAATGATAGTAAGAGAATTTTGGTATATCTCATCAGATATAGTTACAATTAGCTTTAGTGGAAATACTGAATGAACAATCTAATTTACATTTTTTCATCGATCCTATAAACCAGACGGTCAAAAATCATACAGTTAAACACGATTCCCGATGGGCTGATCCCTGAAATTAATCTTTATCGCCCGGCATTGCTATTTAACATCACATGCTAAATTATGTAATCCATACAATAACAGCTATTTAATTTGACCAACTGTCAGAAATCATACGTAAACAATTGTTTTACTCTTTATTATTGGACCATTCTAAACCCAAAAGGTTAGTATAAACTCTTACCCCGGCACAATAATCATGCCGGAAATAATTGAAGATTAGCCTGTTTACTGTATTTTTTCTACACGGTATGAAAACAGAGAAATCCCTTTCTATTCGAGGATATTCCTCATGTATTCAATGCATTTTGCAACTTCTTTAGCTGCGTCTGAACCTTCAGGGATAGGGTATTCGAGCTCAACATCAACATGTATCGGCCATTTTTCCTTTTTAAGGAGGAGAAGGATATCAGCTATCGGGGTTTCTCCCTTACCGAATGGCATATTGGTATCCGGAGAAGCATTTTTCGGACCTGTTTTATCCTTGATGTGAATGCTTTTCATCCTGTTATGATACTTGATTATCACTTCATTCGGGTGCAAACCAGTGGCTCCGAAATAATGACCCGCATCGAGGTTGAGCATATTTGCCGGAGAATAGGCCAGGTATTTATCAAATGAAAAACCTGGATCAGCCACCTGTCCGTGTGTATGGAACATTGCCAGGCTATGGTGCCTTTCGGCAAATTTTCCAAGACGCTTGCATGCTGCATCGGTGAGCTCATCTGTTATTCCTATTGAACCAAGGACATTTGCAGCGTTGTATGCATAATCGATTTCAGCATCCGACCATTCAGAAGGTGCAAATTTTGTTATGTATACATCAATTCCTGCCTTATTGAATTTCTTCCGCATATTTGCATACCTCGACATCGGAAGTGATAACCTCCACTTGCGCTGCGCTTCACGTGCCTCGTCTGTTGATCTGGCAAAATCAGCCTTTTCCTTTTCAGTAAGGTCCCCACGAGGTCTTTCCGGCATCTGGGGAATACCCAGATCCTCTTCGGCAACGAGTCTCAGTTCAATGGTATTGATGCCTGCAAGCAGGAGGTATGGAATCACTTCATCAACTTTGTGCGGCATCAGACGATAGCTGTATGTGGTGCATCCCAGCTGAACGCCGGCAACTTTTGAATTGGGTTTTTTGTTTTTCCTTCCGCCCGCAAATGAAAAATCAAAGGGAACTGCAGCCACAGCGGCCGTAGCTGCTGCAGCACCTAGAAACCTGCGCCTGGAAATTTTTACATCTTTCATATGAAATTATTTTGAAGATTTTTGGATGATCCACGTGAATTCTATTCTCAACTAAAATTAATCAATTCCAGCAGATGGTAAAACGGATTTTACGCTTTTTAACAGAATCATTCGGGCTATCACCGCAGAATAGGTTCCCGGAAGATGTAGTTAAAAATTACGTAATTAGTTACGTAATTCAATACGTAAATCGAAGTAATAAAGATAGTTGGAACCATGTGTCTTCCAAATTCTATTTCGATAAATTCCTGCCATTCCTTGTAATATTTTTTCAAAGTATATTGGTGGCCGGCGTCGAAAACTTCATTCTGACTGTTTCCGAACCTGATCATAATATACTTCAATGCGTGGCGACGGATTACTGTTTCCTGAACACATAATATTTGTTTCACCATGACGTTTATCAGTAACAAGGGATATGTGGAACTTAAACCTTTTTGAGATGGGAAGAAAAGAATTTGCCTTCTGCGGAAATCTATTGATATTCATCATGATGATGTCTGTCTCAATCCGTACTACCGGTCAGACGTCAATGCCTGAAGTGCTTTCCAAGGGAACCCTGAAGGAACAACTGGATTATATTAATGATAAGACACGGATATATGAAGAATACCGGGCTATCAGGGAGGATTTGTTCCAGAAAATAAAAAGCAATTCTATTGATTCGCTTAACGGGGCAAAGGCAGCCATTGCCGGATTAAAAGGAAACGTCAGAGCCCGCGACGTTAAAATAGATTCCCTGAAAGCATCTTTAGTATCAGTTAAAGGAGATCTTGATCAGATGACCAAAACGAAGGACAGCATAAGCCTTCTTGGAATTGAAATCAATAAAGTAGCTTACAATGCCTTAATGTGGATTATAATTGCGATACTGGCCGGAGCATTGGCAATCGGATTCATGGTTTTTAAACGCAATCGGATCGTAACGATACATACCAAGAAAGATTACGAAGACCTTAAAAAGGAATTTGAAGCATACCGCAAAGCATCCCGTGAAGCCCGCGAAAAAATGTCGATGACTCATTTCAACGAGCTTAAGAAACTTCGGGGAGCCTGACTGCTCTGAATTTAGCTGTGAAAATATATTTAATGGTTGCTGGTTTATTTAAGATATGATCAACAAGCAACCAGCAATTAACAGTCTGTCTTACAACAAGGTATTCATCTTTCGGCCGGCTTCCCTTGTTGCTTCCTTCATTACCTTTTCTATAAGCACTGTTGAACCATTTTGCCTCTTGCTTTCTGCCGCAGCAGTCATGAAAGCGAAAATCTCAATTGTCTCTTCCCTCTTAACAGGTGGGACACCCGTTTGAAAGAATTTCACAATTTCTGCAAGAAGGGGATTGTATCCATTGTATTTGCCGAGAGGAACAATTCCCTTTTCACCAAAAACAGTTCCGCCATAGTCTGCTTTCCCCTTCCTTATTCCCCGGAATGTGCCAATCCTGCTGTCTGACCACAAGCCTGTGACAAGATCAGTATCAGCGGTAAATGTTCCTGAGACACTTTTGCATCCTGTTCCCATAATTGTGAAAAGTGTTTCCACCCCATGAACACCGTACCAGAACAGATCGGGATGTGTTTTTTCGAGGGTTGCGGGACTGAATGTATAAGCTCCAAGAATGTTGCCTGCGGAACCGGCTCTGATTTCGTCAATACCCTGGATATATCTAAGTGAGGATGAAGAGAAAACAGGTACGTTGTAGTGCTCAGCGGCATCGAAAATCGCGATTGCATCTGCCAGAGAGGCGGCAATCGGTTTGTCAATAAACATCCTTTTACCGGCTTTCATGACCTTCAGGGCCTGTTCAAGATGTAGTCTTCCGTCATTGGTTTCAAGCAGGACCACATCAGTCTTTTCAATAAGTTCCTCAATTGAGGCGACAATCTCGACTCCTAATTTTTTCACATCCTCAGTATATCCGGGAATCCTGTCAACACTCGATTTTATATCATTGCTTCCTTTCGGATAGGCTGCAACTATTTTATAACCACCATATTCCGGTCCCGGTGAAGGACTGTTAAGAGTCTGGGTAAATGCCACACTGTGGGAGGTATCGAGACCGATTATTCCGACCCTAAGGCCTTTCCGGACATCCTGACTGACGGATCCCATCGATTTTCTGAACAGACTGATCCCGGCTACTCCCGCTGCTGCAGTCCTGATGAAATTTCTGCGTTTGAATTTGATCTTTGTCATTCAATATAACATTAATGAAAGCCATTAACCAAGGAGTGCGCGGAGTGTCACGGAGAGTCGCAAGGAGATTATTTAAAATGAAACAGTGAAACACTGTATTAACTCTGTGTAACTCCGTGGTAAAACTTAAATTTATACTATGTCAGGAACCACGAATGGTTTTCTGTAAACTCTGGTCAGCATTGCATCAGCCTCCTTGTCTTTCACAAACCGCTCCTTCATTCCGTCAAATGTCAGCTCCCTTCCAAGCCTGTAGGAGATATTTGCGAGAAGCGGCAATGCAGAAGACATAAATCCTTCTTTTATCTGGCAGTTCAGTGTCTCATCCTTACCCGATCGGATTGCATCGAGGAAGTTCGCAAAATGTTCTGATCCTCCGGGTGCTGCAAGAAAAGTCGGATCTGCCGGTCTGTTCTCCCTGCTCTCCGATCCTGCAAACGGCTCTTTTTCACGCCTTCTGAATGCCTTCCATGTGCCGCCGTCAATCTCCACGTAACCTTCAGTTCCGTAGAAAATATTGCCTATTCTTATGCCAAGGCTTGATTCATCATTGGTATATCTGCCCCTGGTTTCAAATTCCAGGATCTTTCCATCCTTGTATTTGAAAAGTGAAGTCTGGGTATTCGGTGTCTCCTGGGCACATTCGGCAGGATTGATCCCGTAGATTCCTCCCGTGGAATAAATTTTTACAGGATGTTCATTCTTGTTAAGCCCCCAGCGTGCTATATCAAACTGATGGGGTCCCTGGTTGCCTGTATCACCATTACCTGTATCCCAGAACCAATGCCAGTTATAATGCACTCTTTTTTCATTGTACGGGTGGTAGCGTGCAGGCCCCAGCCACATGTCGTAATGCAGGGATGCCGGAGGGGTGCCATCGGGAGCTATTCCGAAAGAATCGCGTGGTTTATAGCAAAGTCCTTTCGCCATGAAAACTTCTCCTATTCCACCGCTATGCATGAATTTAATAGCTTCAATTACATTGCTTATTGAACGGTTCTGGCAACCTGTCTGCATGCGCACATTATACTTCCTGGCTGCTTCAACCATCTTTTTACCTTCAAGGAAGTTGTGGCTTGCAGGTTTTTCTGCATAAACATTCTTTCCAGCCTGGCAGGCCCAGATGGCAGCCAGGGCATGCCAGTGATTCGGCAATCCGAAAGAGACAGCATCAATGTCCTTATCCTCAAACACTTTTCTCATATCCCATTCTGTTCCCACATTATCTCCCGACTTTGTAAGAACTGTCTTAATGCCCTGTGCAAAAAACTGCTCATCAACATCGCAGATCGTCTTAACTCTGACATTGCGGCTCTCCTTCAGGGCACACCAGCTGTTCAGATGATCCGTTCCCCGGCTGCGGATACCTACCACGGCCATGTTAATACGATCATTGGCGCCGACCACAGAGGCATAGGTTTTTGGACTCAGACCCAGTCCTCCGATGGCGATCCCGGCCGTTCCGATTACGCTCGTTTTGATAAATTCTCTTCTCTTTGTCATGGTTCTGTATTTATTCTTTGGTTGAATGATCAGGATTTAATTTTTAATTATTGCTTATCTGATATAAACTGGCAGTTGCTCGTTACTGGTTGGTGGTTGCTTTTTGGATCATCTGGTTGAACACTGCGAGCTGTTCCTTCATCGCCGCAATCCTGTCGGAGGGTTCAGTACGGGCTTCGAGCAGGATCCATCCTTTATAATCTATCCCGGTCAAAAGATCGAACAGATGCTGGTAGGGATAATCGCCAATATTCAGTTCACGCACATGAACTGTATCTCCCAGCCACTTTCTTACCATATTGAAATTCCCTTCAAGTCCGGGCGGAAGAAGGTCCTGATCATTGGAATTCCAGTTAATCAGAACATTCGGTTCTGTTACATGGTCAAAAATTGCCTTCATATTTGGCAATTCCTGCGTAAGATTACCATGAACCTCAACCCTGATCAGCTGGCCAAAGTCCCGGGCATACTTCCCGAGCTCATTCAGTGATGCCCCAATCTGGGCTATAGTCTTTTCCCTGGGAACCTCCTCAGGCAGATCATTGGGCTTTACTTTTAGTCCGGTCGCACCAATATCCTGGCAGAGCCTGATATATTCCTTTGCCTGCTCAATATTCTCGCGCAGCTGTTTAGGATCTGGACTGTGGAACTCAAAATTTGAACCATAACCCACACACTTGACACTGCTGTCAGTGAACCTTTTCCTTACTTCTGCTCTCTGGGCAGGTGTCAGGTTAATTTCCACCTTGTGCGCATGCTGTGTTCTGAGCTCAACACCCTGATAACCTGTTTTTTCGCAATTGGAGATTAGTGTGGGAAGATCCCAGTCGAAACCCCACATATAAGTGACAAGACCGAATCTCATTCGTGTCTTTGCGGCTGATGGTATTGCTGAAAGACCATTCAATGCAGCCAGGCCGAGACTTACGGAAACACCATGTCTGATAAACTGGCGGCGGGATATCTCTTTCATAGGCTAATGGTTTTGTTTGTTTACTTCAGGGAGACATGAAATCAGGCAAATGCTTTGAGCCAGGCTTTTGCCATAAGCTGTGCACCGGCAAGGGTAGGATGAACGCCGTCACCTGTCCAGTATGATCCGGGAGCCCTTTTTATAGCTTCGTCGAATACACTCTGGAAAGGTATGAATGTTGCCTTGAACTTTGAAGCGATTTCCCTGGCAGCATTCCGGTACTCATCAAACTCAGGGTACCATGTATTGTCGACAGCTTTTACCCCTTTGACCGCAAAAGGCTCGCATATTATTAACTTAACACCTGGCAAAGCTTTCACTGTCCTTTCAAGCAGCGCCTTATAGTCATTTCTGTAAGTATCTATGGTCCCATTATAATTTCCTGTAAGTTTATGCCAAAGGTCATTCACTCCAATCAGGATGCTTAGTATGTCCGGCTTTAGCTCCAGACAATCCTTATCCCATCGTTCAGCCAGCTGAAATACTTTATTACCGGATATTCCCTTATTATAGATTTTCAGGTTGAGCGTCTCATATTTATTAAGGAGAGCAGCTCCGGCCAGCAATGCATACCCGGTTCCAAGGTTACCTGCTGTGTTGAAGTTTGTATCATCCCTGCTCCTTCCGGAATCAGTTATTGAGTCCCCCTGGAATAGGATAATCTGATCCTTCTGAAGTTTTATTTCCTTAGTTTTTCCTTTTTGTACAGCAGCCTGGAGTATTTCCGGAATACTGATAGCTGCAAGAGTACCAAGAGCCGCTTTCTTAATGAAACTACGGCGTGAATTATTGGACATTTCCATTGACTTTGAAGTTTTTGATTTATTGAATGTTATTTCTTAAACTCGATTTTGAATCCCAGGACATTCCATGAGGGCAGCCTGGCAGGTTTTCTGATGATCATTCCGTCCTTTCCCTGTGACCACTTTATTTTAATATTGCTTCCAAGCATTGAAACAGAGGCTATCTGGTGGTCGATAAGAGTTGAATTCTTTCCCAGCGATCTTATTGTTATGTCACCTTCCGGCACATCCAGACAGAAAACATATAATATACCTTCTTTCGAAGTAAAACGGATATCTTTTGAGGTAAATTTATAATTCTCATCAAACCTTGCCCGCTTTGTTTCTGATTCTTCCACCGGCTTTTCACCGAAGATCTTCCAGGGCCTGGTTCCATATATCCCTTCTCCGTTTGCTGAAGTCCATGTTCCAATTCCTTCCAGGATCTGGAGCATATCGGGTTCAAGATCGCCTTCCGGGGTCTGCACCACGTTAAGGAGTAGGTTTCCGTTTTTGCTTACTATATCAACAAGCATCTGGATAACCTCATTTGCGCTTTTGTATTTCTGCCCTGTCCTGTAATACCAGTCACCGATTGAAGTATCTGTCTGCCACGGGTACTTGCTCAATGAATCCTTTACTCCCCTTTCAACATCTTCCACCCATTTACCTCCCGAATATTGCTTGCATGTGTATACCACACTGCCTTTCCCTCCGGACCTTGCAAGATCCTGATTATAATAATGAGCTATAAGGCTTCTTCCTACATCTTCAAACGGCATCCCGCTGTCGGAATAAAGAAGGTCAGGATAATAGTTATCAATTAGCTCCTTTATACTGCTGAACCACTCGATCTGAAAAACAAGATTGTTCGTAAGCCAGCCTTTATCATCGGGTGTGGCCGGTGAGTGATACAGATCGCTGTATTCGGGATTTGCGCCATCGTATGGGATGCCGGCTTTCGGGCCACTGGTATCCGATTTGTGAGAATCCTGGAACCATGTATAGCTTGCTCCAAGGTGTTCCGATACTCCGAATTTCAGCCCCTGTGCCTGCGCTGCTTTCTGCCATAAACCGACAACATCCTTGTGAGGTCCCATCTTAACAGCATTCCACCTGTGAATCTTTGAATCCCACAGGAAGAAATTGTCATGATGGCTTCCCATACTCACAAAGTACTTTGCCCCTGCCTTTTTGTAAAGAGCCATGAGTCTGTCAGGATCCCACTTTTCAGCCTTCCAGAGGGGGATAATATCCTTGTAACCAAATTCAGAGGGATGACCATAATGCTCAACATGATATTTATATGCAGAATTATTTTCCTGGTACATCCTTCTAGCGTACCAGTCGCCCTGTCTTGGCACAGCCTGTGGTCCCCAGTGTGACCATATGCCGAATTTGGCGTCGCGGAACCAGTCAGGGACCTGATACTGCCGCAGTGATTCATCAGTTGGTTTGTATTGTCCATCAGTAATCGGTAGCTTCCCTTTCTGGGCCGACGTTAATGAAGACAGGAGAAAAATCGCTATTAGAAGTAAGCTGAATCTAATCATGCAGGTTTCATTCATGTGATTGTGTTTAGGTTGTATTGCTTATGAGTAATTGGTTATTGTTTATTAGTTATTAGTTATTCGTTTATGGTTCATTATGATAGATCTTTCAGTCTTGCAGTCATGTAGCCTTCTTAGCCAAAGGATTTCACGGAGTTTCACTGTTTCCCAATCTTAAAATCAACCTGCATAATTTTGATTTCACATCGCCTATAATACATCATAAATCATACATCTTCCTCTCCTCCTGCCAACTTCGCCCTGACCTCATTTGAGAGTTTTTCGCTCTCAGCGATCAGATCGTCTGTGAGAATCTGCTTTGCTCTCTTTTCCTGAGCGGGGTTAAGCTTTTCAGCCTTTTCAAATTCCTGAACTGATCTGTAAATATCATCCGGCAGATCTAACCCGCACTTTGAAAGTATATCAAGGAATTGCCAGGAGAAGAAATAATCAATCTGTATCTTCCTTTTTGCAAGATGAGAAAACTTCCCCAGTATCCGGCAGATATTCTCCCTTTCATCCGGGGTGAGCTGCTCTGCGAATTCATAACTTTCAATTTTCTTAAGAGACAGTATTATAGGTTCGAGTGAATCGACTGTGATCAGGTATACATAGTAATCTCCCATATTATAGGAGAACTGGCTTATATAGTCGAGAGTATTTGAGGGGATTACGAGGAAAATATCGCTTTTGACGTTTTCCTGCCTGATATACTTCTTAACGCTTTCCGTCTGTATCTTAAGGTATTTGGGGAAATTCTCCAGGTCATCACCGGCAGGGCTTTTTGCATCAAAAATCACATACTCGCCTGCGATCATGATTGTATTATCAGGATTTCCCTTAAAAGGGACATTTTCGATGTATTCAATAAGGTGCGCCCTGCAGATATTCCGGATGATCGATTTCACAGTCTCCTGGTGGCTCTGCCATGTCTGCTTCATCCTTACAAAATGTTCTTCCTTTTCCTTTATCCTGTCCTCATTCAGCTTATTCCTCTCATCATCAAGTCCTTTCTGAATAGCCTTAACTGCAGTTATATTTTTAAGGAACTCGTCTGCCCTGTTCTGATCGGCCTGTTCAAGTCTGGCAATTTTACCTGTGAGCTCTGTTTTCTCCCTGTTTATCCGGGAGATCTCATTTTCAAGGATTGCAAGCTTGTTCTCAAGTTTCTGGGCGGAAGATGTAAGGTCTGAAATTTTTAATGAAGCGATTTCGAGGCTTTTATTCAGGTCAATGATATTCATCTCCTTTTTTCGTATCTGCTCACCCATTTCATTAATTGCGGCCGACATGGTCGTAAATTCATCATATGCATCGTAGCTCAGGGTCCTTATTTTTCGCCAACTGAAGATACGCTGCCATAAACCCAGGGATTTTATCCTGTCGAAAAATACTTTCAGGTTATCGTACATAAAGATCAAGAGTCATATGGTCACGGGCATAGATCTGGTCCTCAACAAAACAGGGACAGAGCGTAGTCACTGCTGAGCGATTCATAGTCCCGACCTGCTTATTCAGGCATTACAACAAAATCCGAAGTATTAAGGTAATCAAGGCTTTTCTTGCAGCTTGTGAATTCGTCGTAGTTATATTCCTCTACCTCAACTATCCCGTATTTCATCCCTGACTGCCGGGCTGATGCCCAGATCTTTGCGAAATCCATCATACCGCTGACACCCAGTTCTGC
>JAUZNW010000132.1 GCA_030706785.1 Bacteroidota bacterium
CACATCGCTCACCGGTATCATGCACGAGCGTGTTGCCTCCTTGTTTATAAGAACAGTACAGGCCCCGCAAAATCCGGCCCCACAACCGAATTTGGTGCCCGTCAGACCAAGCTGATTCCTCAGTACCCACAATAGGGTCTGGTTCGGATCAGTCATGATCTCGGTCTTTTTGCCATTAAGGCTGAAGCTGATTTTCTCGTCCACGGTTATTTGATTTGGTTTATTTCGTTAAGGTATTCTTCCTTTGTGTTGAAGTCTTTAAGAATGTTTGCTGATTTCGTCTCAACCTCCAGAACATCATGAGGATATATTAATGCCAGGGAGCGCAATCCCTCTTTCTCTGAAAGTGAGTGAACTGCCTCGCGGTACTTCATGCTAATGAGGATCGGATGTCCCCTTTTTTTTCTGTAAACAGGGATCACAATGCCTTTACGCGACTGCCTGAATGCATCGATTACCTTATTAATCACAAATGGTTCGATGAGCGGCTGATCGCCCGGGAAAACTAAAACTGCATCAGAATCTTCAGGAATGTTGCTGAAGCCGCATTTTACAGATGAAAGCATCCCATGTTTGTAATACTCGTTGAAGCAATGTTTAACATTCAGGCTGCTTATTGCCGCAAGGATCTCATCCCTGTACGATCCGAGTACGACAAGGGTCCTGTCAACCTGTGATGCTTTAACATTCCCGATCGCCTTTTCAATCATGGTCTTTCCATCAAAAGGAAGAAGCATTTTCGGTACTTTCATCCGTTTTGATTCGCCGGCAGCAAGAATTATAGCCCAGATTTCGCCCATATGTCATGCGCCTTTTGCATTCCTTACCTGTACCAGCTGTGCTGCTATGCTCACTGCTATCTCTCCAACGGTCTGTGACCTGATCTCCAGCCCTATGGGTGCAAAGATTCTGTCCCACTGATCCTGTGAAGCCCACCCTTTTTCGATGAACTCCTTCCTCATCATATTGGTCTTGTTCCTGCTTCCGATCATCCCTAAATATGCAGCATCCGATCCGATGCATTCTTTCAGAGCCTTTCCGTCATCCCTGTGTCCCCGTGTTACAATGACAAAATAGGTATCAGGTCCTTTTTCAATGCGGGAAATTGCTTTTCCGATATCGTCAGTTATTATATGATCGGCAAAAGGTAAATTTTCAGGATTTGCGAATTCCGGCCTGTCATCGATAACAGTTATCTCGAAATCGAGCATGGCTGCGATCTGTGTCAGCGCTTTGCCTATATGCCCGGCTCCGGCGATATAAAGCCTGGGCTGAGGAATTACAGATTCGAGAAAAACAAGAGTTTCCGGTTCTTCTCCTGCAGTCAGTTCAATTTTCCTGAAGTCTGAATGACCCGAAGATGAGATCATACTGCTCAGCTCGCTTCTTATCCCCGGCTCCAGTTCTGGAATATTATGTGATTCAGAATTATTTGTGCACCAGTACCTTTTAATATTAACTTCCTCTCCTTTAATCTTGCTGATAACTGTCACCAGCACACCAGGGATCCTGGATGCTGAAGATTTCCGCATCGCTTCCAGTACATGCACGTGTCTTTCAAGACCTGAGTCGATAAGTACACTTATTTTCCCACCGCACAGTGCATCCTCCCCGCTCTCGACCCTGTTATCAAGCCTGAACAGGTAATGGCCTGATTTCTTAGTTATTACTGATTCCAATGCTATTTGTTGCACTTTACCTTCAAGGATCCCTCCGCCTACAGTCCCCGCAACCAGTTTATAACGGCTGAAAAGAGCAGAGCTTCCCGGTTTCTGGGGTGTCGATCCGGTTGTACTTGTAACAGTTGCAAGCACTAACTCTGAGATATCAGGCTTTCGTAAAGGGATTTGCAGGTAAATATTATTCATCTGCGGGATAATGCATTGTTAAACAAATGTATTCAAATTGAGGAAATAAACATAAATTTTTTCACTGCAGAACCTCTCACAAAAGTATTTGCATTTGCAGGTTCATCTTTGTGCGACTTTGTGATGTAATCTTACAAAGACCCAAAACATTGTTTATATTTATTGCCAAGAATAATAATCCCAATAACCTTTTAGCCATTATGAAAAACCACCTGTTCAAATTATTTGACATACTGGTAATCATTTTTGTTTTATCCGGTTGCAGGAACAATGAAAAGTCCGGCTCTGTCAGTAAGAAACCAGATACCTCCTGGCTCCAGGAAATGACCGTCAGTCAGCTCAAGCAGGGCTACATGGACGGCAAGTACACTGTATCACAGGTTGTATCGGCATACCTTGCAAGGATCTCCGAGATAGATAAAAATGGTCCGGCGCTTAATTCAATAATAATCATCAATCCCGATGCGATGCAGATTGCCGGAGAGCTTGACAGGCAAAAAACAGAAGGTAAAGCCTCCGGTCCGCTGTTTGGTGTGCCTGTGGTCATTAAGGACAACATCGATACTCATGATAAGATGCCAAACACTGCCGGGGCTACGGTCCTTCGCAATTCATACCCTAAAGCTGACAGTCCGTTGGCAAAAAAGCTGAGGGAGGCAGGAGCTGTAATAATCGCTAAATCAAATCTCAGCGAATGGGCTAACTTCAGGGGTAATGCTTCGACCAGCGGATGGAGCGGCATCGGCGGTCAGACAAAAAATCCATATGTACTGGACCGGAATCCATGTGGCTCGAGTTCAGGATCAGGTGTTGCGGTATCAGCGAACCTTTGCATGATAGCGATCGGAACCGAAACAGACGGTTCAATCGTTTGTCCCTCAAACAATAACGGGATAGTCGGTATAAAGCCCACAGTTGGCCTGATCAGCAGAACAGGGATAATTCCAATCTCCTTTACACAGGATACACCAGGCCCGATGGCAAGGACAGTCGAAGATGCTGCTATCTGCCTCGGTGTATTGACGGGAATAGATTCTGCTGACTCTAAAACACTGTCTTCAGCAGGGAAATCTCTAAGGGATTATGCAGGGTCGCTTAAAAAGGATGGATTGGCCGGCAAACGGATTGGAGTGATAAAGGGTTCTTCTGCTTTTTCCTGGAAAGTTGATACCCTCTTTAAACAGGCAGTTACATTCCTGAAGAACTACGGAGCAGAGGTTATTGAAGTGGATCAGCCGGAAAGTTCAAAATATGAGAGGGCTGAATTCGATGTCCTTCTCTATGAATTCAAAGACGGGCTCAATAAATATTTTGCTGGTCTGGGATCCGGGGCTCCGGTAAAAAACACCAAAGAGCTGATCGAGTTTAATAAGTCCGATACGATCGAACTCCGGTATTTTGACCAGAAGATCCTCGAACAGGCTGATAAAAAAGGAGATCTTAATTCTCCTGAATACAGGAAATCACTTGAAACAGCGAGGAAAGCGACCAGAGACAACGGCATCGATAAAATAATGGATGCAAATAACCTAGATGCACTGGTGGCACCTACAGGATCAGCCGCCTGGAAAACTGATCTGATACTTGGGGATCATTTTGTCGGCGGGAGTTCATCACTTGCAGCAATATCCGGTTATCCGGCAATTACCGTTCCAATGGGATTCATTGAGAATCTGCCTGTTGGCATAACTTTCTTCGGCAGGGCGTGGAGTGAACCAGTATTACTGGAAATTGCTTACAGTTATGAGCAGGGGACAATGCACAGGAAGCCGCCTAAGTATCTTCCTACTGACTGAAGCGTGAATTTCAGCTGTGGATGGATTTTATCACCAGAACGACTAAGTCATTAATCCGGGCTGTGTAGTTTTTATTCCTTTTTATTATCCTCTTTGGGTTCAGCACTCATCTTATCAGGTTCATCCTCAACCCTGGAGGCTTTTTTGAACTCCTTCATTCCCTGACCTATTCCTTTCATAAGCTCAGGTATCTTGCGACCTCCGAAAAGCAGCACGATAACGAGAATGATCAGAATTATTTCAGTGGCACCAAGATTTCCCATTTCTCTGATTTTTAATCAAGCGTCAAAGATACTTAATTTGATGAGATACTTCAAATAAAAACAAATACGATTAAAAAACCTGTTTTTTCAGATTATACCTGTAGAATTCCCCATGCCAGGAGAATGAGCAATCCGACAACAGCCCAGCTGAGGAAGAACCCCACCAGATCCTCGCGGTACCGCCTGAAGAAATTTCTACTTCTTTCTTTCCTCCTCCAGCCCTGTAGATCCAGAAGAAGCAGATCATCACCCGTATCTTCAGCCAGAGGCTTTCTCCCATCCGGTCCAGGCTCCTTCGCATCCGATTTCCTTCTCATATTGTCGAAAAATGAATCGATCTTATCCCTGTCTTCGGGTTTGGTAAGAATGCTCACAAGCCAGAAGACGAAAAATCCGGAGAGCATTGCTATCCCAAACGGCCCTGGTTTCCACTTGTAAACAAGCATCAGTTTGCCGGTTGTTAATAAATTAACAATATAATATACTGATAGTGATATTATTACAGCAGTAGCCGCACCATATCGGTTAGCCCTTTTCCAGACCACGCCTCCCAGGAAAATTATGCCCATAAATGCTGCAAGCGTTTCTGTAAAAAGGAAACCGTTAAGGACATTCTTTATGCTGAGTGCAAACAGAACCCCAAGAGCGGAAAGTCCGAGGCCTGAGTATCTGCCCATCCACAGTATTGTTTGGTCAGATGCATCAGGCTTAAAATACTTTTTATAGAAATTCTTCGTGAAAAGCGCCCCTGTATTGACCATGAAATTGGAACAGGCTGACATATTAGCGGCTATAACTGCGGAGAGCATAAGACCTACAAGCCCCGGAACAAGCAAATGGCTGCAGGCATATCCGAAAGCCATTTCCGGATCAGAGAGTGTCGCATTGTTCTTTATTACAAGAGCTGCGACGACCAGACCAGTCAACGCCCATCCTATTGTTACCAGACGTTTGACCATTGATCCGAATGTCTGGCCGATCCTGCCGGCCCTTTCGGTATTTCCTGTAGCGCACATCGAGATCATATGGGGCTGGGCTGTGATACCAACGATGCCGTTGACTGCAAGCATTGCAATCGTGAAGGCATCGATACCGCTTGCGCTATTAACAAGATCAAAGAAATGGACCGGCAAGACTGATTTCATGTAATGAAAACCTCCAATCTCCTTTAAACCCAGGGGGATAAGCATTACCGAAAGGGTTATAATAAGGAATGACTGAATAAAATCGGTGTAAGCTGCAGCAATAAGTCCCCCGATGAAACTGTAGAGTAGAAATGCCACGGTCATACCCAACACTACCATATTGGGTGAGATAAGGTTCCCGGATGCAACAGAGATTACCTTGGCTGCCCCCTGCAGCATAACTCCCATGTTAAAAACAAAGAATGAAATCGCAAACAGGGAATAGACCATACCCATTGTACTTCCATACCTGTCCTCTATTATTTCTCCAACAGTTGTTCTTTCACTTCTTCTATAGAAGGGCGCAATCAGCCAGTAAAAGGGTGTTATAAGCATGTTCTTCCACTGGTACCATATTGTGGCAAATCCATTGCTGAAAGTGGCACCTGTCTGAGCTACAGGCATCTCAGCATGAGTACCCACCCCAAAGGCCTGGCCGATCATAATATACCACTTAAATTTTCTACCTCCCCTGAAGTAATTATCGCTGGTCCTGATCCTCCTCGAGATCCAGATTCCAAAAGTGGTTATTGACACTAAGTAGCCGATCAAAACTATGTAGTCAAGGGGGGTCATACATTGATTCCATTTAACAGCACCTGTTTTATAAGAATTTTCCCTCCCTGCAATTCAAACAAGACCAGATCCGCCCTCTTTCCTGTCTCGATCACTCCTCTGTCATTAAGTCCGTATATCTCTGATACATTGCGTGTTGCCATATTGATGGCTTCCTTAAGCGAGCAACCTGTATATTCCATCACGGTCTCCACACCCTTCCTGAGCGGCATAGAAGCGCCTGCCAGGCAATTCAGTACCGGATTTTTAACCAGACCATCATCAGTATAAACCACCTCGCTCCCGAAATAAATATATTTTCCCGGGGGCATACCTTTCAGGTGATTTACATCTGAAGTAAGGATAAGTCCGGCCGGTCCCTTTACTTTGTAAAAAACCTTGATTTCCTCGGGCAGAAGATGATGGCCGTCGGCAATGATAGTCGGCGTCAGCTGTTCGTTAGCAAGCTGCGGCCATAGAGGATTCCTGTGACGGTCGATAAGGTTTGCACAACCGTTCCCGAGATGGGTTGACAGCCTTGCACCGAGGCTGGCTGCCATATTGATCTGTTCTGCTGAGGCATTTGTATGACCGAGGGAAACAATAATGTTGTTCTTCCGGCACTCAGCAATGAATTCCATTGCTCCTTCAGTCTCGGGTGCAAGTGTTACCTGAACTATTTTTCCGTCAGCAGCTTCCTGGTATTCAGCGAATTCCTTCCATGAAGGATTCCTTATGAACTGTGCTGGATGACAACCGTAAAAACCTTCAACAGGTGATATATATGGTCCTTCAAGATGAAATCCCATTACAGATTCCCTGACAGTTTCATTCTTTATTGCCGCGGCAAGATTCCTGAAGTTCCTCAAAAGGTTCTCATGGCTGTTGGTTATAACAGTAGGCATGAAGGTTGTAACGCCGTCTTTCCTTATCGCATCGACAGCAGTTTTCATTCTTTCAGGGGTAAGCCCCGGATCGGAAAAATCCACACCTGTGTAACCGTTTACCTGGTTATCAATCAGACCTGGTGCTGCAAAGAGGTTTCTGGATTCAGGGGAAAAGGTCATTTCTGTCACACCTGAAATCAATCCGTGATCAATTTCAATAAGCACAGGTTTGCCGGTTTCGTAGTGAATCACTCTTATCGCAGCAATGTCCTTCATCCTTGATTTTCAACTTTATTAGTTTAAAACACAGATTATCACTAAGTTAAATGGAGTTTTACAGTAAGTCTCAAACCTGCTTTTTCACACTGAAATTCTTTAAAAACTCCGTATAACTCTGTGGGTTATAAATTATTAAATACTCTTTTTCTTTTTTATTAAAATGATATCAACTTCGATGCGGAATTCCTGTCAAGGAACAGATTCCAATCGGGATGCTGTTTGAGCATTGTTGCAGGGATGTCAGGATTAAGCCTGCTCGTCAGGGTTTTAAAGACAGCTTCCGCTTTTACTTCGTGGGGGACCACTGAAATAATTTTCCGGCATTGCATGATCTGCCACACGCTCATCGAGATTGCTTCGCCGGGCACTTCCCCGACAGATCCGAACCACCCTTCATTTACCTGCTGCATTTTGCACTGATCATCAAGCTTTACAATAATATACGCATCCCTGGAGTTGAAATCGGCAGGAGGATCATTGAATGCGATATGGCCGTTTACCCCGATACCGATCAATCCAATATCTATCGGTTTCCTCCCTATTTCAAAAGAAAGATCCCTTATACGTGCTTTGACATCACCTTCAACGGTTACACTATGGAATTTCTTAGGTGTGATATGACTTATAAACCTTTCATTCAGGTATTTCCTGAAACTCGCCTTATGAGTTACCGGAAGACCTATATATTCATCCAGATGAAAAATCTCAACAACTGACCAGTTGATTTCTCTTTGTATGAGCTCATTGAACATCCCGAACTGCGAGCTTCCCGTCGAGACAGCTATCCTGGCTTCTCCGTTTTCGTTAATCAGTCTGTTTAGGGTTTCGGAAATCAGATCAGCAGCCTGTCTGCCAAGTTCTGAAGCATCACGAGAAATTGAAATGTTCATATGATAATAATCAGCATTACCTTTCATTCATAAAAATAGGATAATAAATTCACAAACCAATTTTCTATCTTCACCAAAATTTTAATCCACCGTAATGTTCAGAACCTCTCTGGTTGCACTTCTGCTGATCGCAGTATCGGGTAGTGATATGTTGTTTGGCCAGGTTAAGGCAGTCAACCGTGACAAGTACAAAATCCATATTACGCAGACGGGCAAGCCGATAACCGTTGACGGCATTCTTGATGAAGAGCCGTGGCAGACTGCTGAGGTTACCCAGAAATTTCAGCGTGTTACTCCTACCGATACGGGATTTGCAAAAGCACGTACCGAAGTAAGACTGACTTATGACAAATCAAATCTATATGTCGGGGTTATTTGCTGGGATCCAACTCCCGGTAAGAGGCCCGTTGAATCCCTGCGAAGGGATTACAATTTTATGAAGAATGACAACTTCATGCTGTTTTTAAATACTTATAATGATCTGACGAACGGTTTTGCATTTGGGATCTCCGCTGCAGGTGCGCAAACTGAAGGGCTTCAGTATGATGCAACCAAGGTCCTTTACACCTGGGATATAAAATGGAGGTCTGCTGTTAAAAGCTTTGATGACAGGTGGGTAACTGAATTTGCGATTCCTTTCAGGAGTATCAGGTATATTGGAGGAGATACAACATGGGGTGTTAATTTTGGCCGCCTTGATCTTAAGAATAATGAGAAATCTGCCTGGGCTCCGATGCCACGGCAATTTCCTCATTGCTCCCTGCCGTATGTAGGGACACTTATCTGGGATAAACCTATGGACAAGGCAGGATTACGTTTCTCCATAATCCCCTATGTCATAGGGAAAGTTACAAAGGGCTATCAGGCTGGTGAAAATGTAAAATGGAGCTGGGACGCGGGTTTAGACGCAAAAATGATACTATCAACCTCCCTGAATCTTGATCTTACGGTAAATCCGGATTATTCCCAGGTTGAAGTTGATAAGCAGCAGACCAACCTTGACAGATATGAACTTTTTTTCCCTGAGAAGCGGCAGTTTTACCTGGAGAACAGCGATCTGTTTGCCAACCTCGGTACAGATAACATAAGACCATTCTTCTCAAGAAGGATTGGTCTTGATAATCCTGTACTCGCAGGAGCACGACTCAGCGGGAACCTGGGGAACCGATGGAGAATTGCTTTAATGGATATACAAACCGGCAATAAAGATGAGATTCGTGCAGCCAATTACGTGGTGGCTGCCCTTCAGCGGCTGGTATTCAGCAGGTCAAGCATTACAGCATTTGTAATTAACAAGCAGGTTTTACATACAAAGAATGACGATACCTTTACCGGCAATCCGTATAACCGAGTCGCAGGGCTTGAGTACAATCTCTCGAGTCCTGATAACAGATGGAACGGGAAAGCCTATTATCATCAGAATATCCTTGAAAGTACCAGCTTCAGGGATGCTGCATTTGCCGCCAATCTCACATACTCTTCCCAGTACCTTACTGCTACAATCAACCAGTCTCTAACCGGATCAGGCTATAATTCCGAAACAGGATACATAAGGAGAAAAGGTTACTATGAAATTAATCCTGTCGTGGCATATAAGTTCTTCCCGAAAAACAGCAAAATAGTAAGTCATGGCCCGGGAATTAAAATCGATGCATATTTTGATCCGTATTCGTCTTATTCCCTTATGGACATGGAAAACCAGCTGTCGTACAGTATTGAATGGATGAATAAAAATACTTTTTCGGTTGATGCCAAGGAATATTATGTAAAACTCTTTGAACCATTTGATCCTACCAATACAGGCGGAATAAAACTTGCAGCGGGAGAAGCTTTCGACTGGTATGATTTTGGACTGACCTTTGGCTCCGATCCGCGGCGGATGTTTAATGCAACCCTTACGGGAAGGTATGGTGGATATTATAACGGAAACAGGTTAAGCCTGAACAGTGAGCTGAATTACAGGGTACAGCCATTCGGCAGCCTTGCATTGTCAACCACATATAATGACATCAGGCTGCCTGCGCCATATAACAGTGCAAAATTACTGCTCATAGGACCAAAGTTTGATTTCACCTTTACCGATAAGATCTTCTTTACCAGTTATATCCAGTACAATAACCAGATCGACAACCTGAATATTAACCTTCGTTTCCAGTGGAGGTTTGCTCCTGTTTCTGACCTGTTTATTGTTTATACCGAGAATTCATTCTATCCGGATTATACAATCAAAAACAGGGGACTGGTTGTAAAACTCTCCTACTGGTTTAATTAG